>CAMOXU010000028.1 GCA_946629525.1 uncultured Clostridia bacterium | reverse complement strand
AGCCGTTTGAATGTTCACACAATTTCCATGGAGCACAACGTTTCGCAATCGCCTGGGATAAAGGAAAACGAAAAGAGGAGAAAAGAAGGGCGGCAGGGATTGCCTGGATTACAAAACCGGATGTTTATGATACAATGATTTTGCAGATCAAAGTGAGAGCGGTCTGCAAAAGATGATCGGTCTGTCTGCGGACGCCTGGCACAGGGACGCGCGTCGTCTTCCAAAGGAAGTCCCGCTCAGGGGAGAGGTATTGTATGGAATCGCAAACCGCCGGAACAATCGGACCATTTGAAAAATTCTTCAGGACGCGGATCGGGGGCATACTGTACCTTCTGTGGGTCACATTTATCGCCCTCTTTCTTTTACTGCTCATTGGGCAGGGGCTCATCGGATACTTTTTTGCGGCAGGGCTCTCCATACTGGGAGAAAATGCGGAAGCAGCCGGGAACATGCTCTGGAGCTCCGTCTTCCGGTCCGGAAGTTTGTATGCCGCCTTTGCGGGGATCTGGATCCTGACGGTCGTGTTCCTCGCAGTTTTCCCGTGGGACCGCTTTATCCTGAAGAAGATCGGGCCCGGCGGAGGAAACACTGTCCCCATGCTCCTTAAGGGGCTCGGGTGGGGAATGGCTCTGAATCTCTTCTGCGCTGTGGTGGGGATCCTCCACGGAGATATTGTCCTGCACTTCATGAGGTTCGATCTGGTTCCCGTTCTCCTCCTGTTTTTTCTGGTCGCCGTACAGTCGTCGGCGGAGGAGCTTGTCTTCAGAGCCTATATGTTCGAAAAGATCTCCGTAAGATATCCGGTGCTGATTTTTGCCGCAGTGCTGAATGCCCTCCTTTTCCTGACGATCCATATGGGGAACCCGGGAGTGAATTATATGGGGCTTCTGAACATTTTTCTGGTCGCTGTGATGACGTCACTCGTCGTCGCCTTTGAAGAGAGCTTTTTCTGGGTGGTGGGATTTCATACAGCCTGGAACTTTATGCAGGCCTTCATCCTCGGACTTCCGAACAGCGGGCTCGTTGCCTCCTATTCGATCTTTCAGCCGGACAAGGCTTCCGCCCGCTCGAGCTTTGCGTATGATACGGGATTCGGCATAGAGGGGACGCTGATCTCCACGGTCGTGCTCGCCGTTTTCACCGTATTTCTCTGCCGGAAGTATTATAAGGAGGGAAAAATGAAGTTCGGAAAGGACCGGAAGCAGTAGCATCCGCCGGTTCAGCGCTTCTACGGAAGATTTTCCTCAAAAGACAGCTTGACACGCAGAGGGCTTTCGCATAAAATAGTCTAGTGTGTTCCGCCCATGCCATAATCCGTGTCTCCAGGCTAAAGGCAGGAGCAGCTTAGATGAATTTTATTCGTACATTTTAGGAGGGTACTGATTTGGCTAACATCAAATCTGCAAAAAAGAGAATTCTGGTCAATGCAAAGAAGGCGGCACGCAATAAGGCAGTTAGATCCGGCGTTAAGACAGCAGTCAAGAAGGTTGACGCAGCTGTTCTTGCAGGCGACAAGGCACAGGCTGTTAAGGCTCTGGACGCTCTGAAGAGCGAGATGGGCCGTGCCACATCCAAGGGCGTTTACAAGAAGAATACGAACGCCAGAAAGATTGCCCGTATGTCCAAAAAGGTCGATGCGCTCGATTGATCTTTTTCGCCGGCAGAATTATATTTGCAAAGAGAAAGCTGATGCACATCGAATGCATCAGCTTTTTGTTTGCTCGCTATGAAGAATTTCCTCCGGACCGTTCAGATGTCCAGGAGGAATTCGGAGAGCACGACATTGCTCACATCTGTTCCCCGGGGAGTGAGGGCGATCCTCGTATCGCCGCCATTCGTCGTGACGGTGAGAAGGCCTCTTTCTGAGAGCTCCTTTATCTGTTCCCCGTAGACATCGGAGAGCGCCATGCCGAAGCTCTGCCGGAAAGCCTGATCCGTCACGCCCTCCGTCATCCGGAGGCCCAGGAACATGAATTCCTCGACAGCATCTTTTACCGTGAGCCGGGTGAAGTCCCGGACCGTTCTGCCGGAGAGATCCGCATCGATGCGTTCCTCGTCCGCCGCGGAGGCCTCCGCCAGGACGGGCATCTGTCCTCCCGCCTCTTTTATATAGAGCCGGATGTCATCGGTCGAGCTCCACCGGAACTCCCCGGAAGGAGTGGAGAGCTTCGCGTGCAGACGGTCTTTTGGATCCGCCGCTCTATTGAGGAAAGCAGTATCCGGCCCGGCAGCAGAATGCCCTGCATACGTGTTCCTCATCATTGACGCTGCGCCGAGCCCGAGGCCCAGATATTCTCTCCGCCTCCAGTAACGCACATTGTGGCGGCAGGCGTACCCCGGCTTCGCGTAATTTGAGATCTCATAGCGGCTGTAGCCGAACGGGCGGAGCGCTTCAGCGGTCAGGGCATACATTTCGCGCTCGGAGTCCTCATCCGGCAGATCGAGAAGGCCGCGTTCCCTGAGGTCAAAGAAGGGCGTTCCCTCCTCTATGATGAGGCTGTAGGCGCTGATGTGTTCGGGTCCCATTTCGGCCACCCGCGTGAGCGTTTCCCTCCAACTCTCAGGTGTCTGGCCGGGCAGCGCGAACATGAGATCCACATTGAGGTTCCGGATGCCGGCCTGGCGGAGCTTCTGATAACACAGGCAGAAATCCTGAAAGCTGTGGATACGGCCGAGCTTTTGAAGCTCCCTGCCGCGGGCCGACTGGAGTCCGCAGCTTATCCGGTTCACATTCCGGGAAATGAAAGAAAAGAGCCGCTCGTCGTATGCCCCGGGGTTCATCTCCATGGTGATCTCAGCGTCCGGGAGGACCGTGAAACTGTCTCTGACTGCGTCCATGACCCTCTGCAGGTCCTCGGGATCCATCACGGATGGAGTCCCTCCGCCCAGAAAGACCGTGTCGACAGGCGGGGTGGGAACCGGTCCCCATGTCCGGATATCGCGGATGAGAGCGTCGGTGTAAGCGCGCTTTACCTCCTCCGTGCCCGGCGCGGAGAGAAAGTCACAGTAGGCACATTTGCGGACGCAGAAGGGAAAGTGGAGATAGAGGCCGAGGCCGGCGTTTGCATTTTTCAAGGGGAACCTCCGGAAAGTGTGTAAAGAGTTCGATGCAGGGGCAGACGATCCCGAAATTTCTGAGGCGTCTGACTTCGCGAACGCCGGGCGTTCTGAAGTATGGCAGCTGCAAAGATGACAGCAAAGTGTTTTCCGGCTGCATGATCAGCGCGGAAAAGAGAGGAGAAAAGTATGATCAAATCAGGCAGGACGGTCTGGACCGCGGAAAATGCTGTCCTCGTCGGCGACATCACGATCGGCGAGGGTTCGAGCGTGTGGTACGGCGCTATACTGCGCGGGGACGAAAATACGATCACGATCGGTAAGAACACGAACATCCAGGATGGAGCGGTGCTGCATGAGGCTCGCGATTATCCTCTGGTGATCGGTGACGGAGTCACCGTCGGACACAGGGCGATCCTGCACGGATGCGAGATCGGTGACAATGTCGTCGTCGGCATGGGCAGCATCATTTTGAACGGAGCGAAGATCGGAAGAGATTCGATTGTCGGCGCGGGCGCGCTCGTGACCCAGAATAAGGAGTTCCCTCCGGGATCGCTGATCCTGGGATCTCCTGCCAGGGCAATCAGAAATCTGACGCCGGAGGAGATCGAGGCGAACCGATGGAACGCGGAGGAGTACGTGCGTCTCAATCCGCTGACAGGAGAAGGAACGGCCCGGCAGGCGGAGGTCTAACTGAGAGCGCCGCCGGTAAATGTTCCGGCATTGTGGAACGGCCCGGCAGGCGGAGGTTTAACTCCGGCGTTCCGAGAACTGCACCAGCAGAAGCTCCACGGACAGCCGGTCTCCGATCCGGCCTGTCTTGACGGCTTCCTCCATTCCGACGCATTTTTCCACATTGTCAAGGAGCTTCTGCGAGGAGAAGCTCTTCGCGCGGCGCATATTGCGGCGGACGATAAAATCGCGCATCCCGGTCTTCTGTGCGATAAGGCTCTGGGAGATGCCCTCGTCCATGAGCTCCCGGACGGTGAGCAGCTGATTGTACTGCCGGGCGATGAGGTAGAGGATACGCATCGGCGGCTCCTTTAATGACAGCAGGTCCGCGTACAGGGCGAGGGCCTTTGCCTGGTCTCCGTCTGTCATCGCGTCGATCATCTCAAAGATCCGGTTCTCGAGCTGCGTTCCGGTGATCGCGTCGATATCCTGCCGCGTCACGGCGGTCTGTCCGCTGCAGTAATTTATGAGCTTGTCGATCTCGAGCATGATATGGCTCATATCCGTTCCGGTCCTCGAGAGGAGATAGTTCATGTCGTTCCGAGAGATCTGAAGCCCGCCCTTTTTCAGGAGCCCGGCTCCCCACCGGATCAGCGTGTCCTCGCTCTGGGCCGTAAATTCCGTGACATAGCCGGCTGCCCGAACCGCCTTGTAGAGGCGGCTCCGCTTGTCGACCTCCCCCTCGGAGAAGACGATGACCGCGTAGTCCGGGATGTTTTTCATATAGTCGGGAAGAAGCTCGCAGCTGCCCTTGAAGAACCCGCTGTCCTTCACGCGGATGAGCCTGTGCTCTGCGAGGAAAGGCACCGTCTCCGCGAAGTCGATGATATCCGATTCCTTTGTTTTATCCCCCTCGTAGAGGGCCCGGTTCATCGTGTCTGATTCCGGAAGGACGGCTTTGCAGAGTCTGTCGGTGTAATAAAGACGGAGATAGCTCTCGGGCCCGTAGAGCAGATAGACGCGGGCGAATGTATTCTGTTTGATATCGTCGTTGATTCGCTTCAAGGTTTCCTCCGAAAAGATCGCATGCCGCATTTTATGCGGCGCTTTCATTTCATGATAATACGGATCACAAATGTTCGCAAGCACCCTTCGGGACAGATTGCATTTGCGGAAGACCTCTGATAAAATGGCATTTACGAAATAAGAGACAGGACCTCCGGCGGAAGGCTGAACGCGTGCGGAGAAAGGCACATCGGTGCCGCCGCGCCGCGGCGTAAAGAGCCGGGGCATTGTTCATTCATATGATTGAGGATTGAGAATGGATCAGAGCAGAATCAGGAACTTTTGTATTATAGCCCATATAGATCACGGCAAATCCACCCTTGCGGACCGCATCATCCAGATGACGGGCCTTCTGACCGAGCGCGAGATGCAGGAGCAGGTCCTCGACAACATGGACCTCGAGCGCGAGAGGGGGATCACGATCAAGGCCCAGACCGTCCGGACGATCTACCGGGCGGATGACGGGCAGGAGTACGTCTTCAACCTGATCGACACGCCGGGCCACGTCGACTTTAATTATGAAGTTTCGCGCTCCCTCGCAGCCTGCGACGGGGCGGTGCTCGTCGTCGACTCGACGCAGGGCGTCGAAGCTCAGACCCTTGGAAATGTTTATCTCGCGCTCGACCACGACCTCGAGATCCAGACGGTCATAAACAAGGTCGACCTGCCGAGCGCCCAGCCGGATGAGGTCGCGCAGGAGATCGAGGACATCATCGGAATCGAGGCGATGGACGCACCCCGCATCTCGGCGAAGACCGGTCTCAACGTGCACGAGGTGCTCGAAGCGATCGTGACGAACCTTCCGGCACCGGACGGGGATCCGGAGAAGCCGCTGAAGGCGCTCATCTTTGACTCCCTCTACGATTCCTACAGAGGCGTCATCGTCTTCTGCCGCGTGATGGACGGCAGTATGAAGAAGGGGACGCGGGTTCGCATGATGGCGACCGGAGCGGAATTTGAGGTCGTCGAGGTCGGATATTTCGGACCGGGACGTTTTCTTCCCTGCGAGGAGCTCAGAGCCGGTGAGGTCGGCTACATGACGGCCAGCATCAAGGAGATCCGCGACTCGCGCGTAGGCGACACGATCACGGAGGCCGCACGTCCCTGTGAGGAAGCCCTGCCGGGCTACAAGGAGCCTCAGCCGATGGTCTACTGCGGCATTTACCCTGCGGAAACTCCCCGCTACCCGGACCTTCGGGACGCGCTCGAGAAGCTGCAGCTCAATGATGCCGCGCTCCAGTTCGAGCCGGAGACATCCCAGGCGCTGGGCTTCGGCTTCCGCTGCGGTTTCCTGGGCCTTCTGCACCTCGACGTCATCACGCAGAGGCTCGAGAGAGAGTATGATCTGGATCTCGTGACGACCGCGCCGTCCGTCATCTACAAGGTGCACAAGACGGACGGGACCGTCATCGACCTGACCAACCCGACCAATCTTCCGGCACCGTCGGAGATCGAATATATGGAGGAGCCGATGGTCCGCGCGGAGATCATGGTCACGACCGAGTATATCGGTTCGATCATGACGCTCTGCCAGGAGCGCCGCGGCGTCTATGAGAGCACGGATTACGTCGAGACGACGCGTGCGATCCTCAAGTATAAGCTGCCGCTCAACGAGATCATTTACGATTTCTTTGACGCGCTGAAGAGCCGCTCCAGAGGATATGCGTCCTTCGACTACGAGCCGATCGGCTACGAGCGTTCGGAGCTCGTCAAGATGGATATCCTTGTGAACCACGAGACTGTCGACGCGCTCTCCTTTATCGTGTACGCGCCGTCCGCCTATGAGCGCGGCTCGAAGATGTGCGAGAAGCTCAAGAAGGAGATCCCGAGGCAGCTCTTCGACATCCCGATCCAGGCCGCGATCGGCTCCAAGATCATCGCCAGGGAGACCGTCCGTCAGATGCGCAAGGATGTCCTTGCAAAGTGCTACGGCGGCGATATTTCACGAAAGAGAAAGCTGCTTGAGAAGCAGAAGGAAGGCAAGAAGAAGATGCGCCAGATCGGCAACGTGGAGATCCCGAAGGATGCCTTCCTGAACGTGCTCAAGCTGGATGAGGAATAATGGATCTATGCGGGAAATGAAATTCATCAGAATCCGGGGCGCAAATGTCAATAACCTGAAGGACCTGAGCGTCGACATTCCGAGGAATGAACTGGTGGTCCTCACCGGTCTCTCGGGCTCCGGAAAGAGCTCGCTCGCTTTCGACACGATCTACGCCGAGGGACAGCGCCGGTATATGGAGTCGCTGTCCTCCTACGCGCGGCAGTTCCTCGGACAGATGGAGAAGCCGGACGTCGAGAGCATAGAGGGACTTCCGCCGGCTATTTCGATCGATCAGAAATCGACGAATCGAAATCCCCGCTCGACAGTCGGCACCGTGACGGAGATCTATGACTATCTCCGTCTTTTATATGCCCGGATCGGAATTCCCCACTGCCCGAACTGCGGCCGTGTGATCGAGAAGCAGAGCGTGGACCAGATGGTCGACCGGATCATGGAGCTCCCGGAAAGGAGCAGGATCCAGCTGCTCGCGCCTGTCGTTCGGGGCAGAAAGGGAAGACATGAGAAGATCTTTGAGCAGGCGAAGAAGAGCGGATATGTCCGCGTGATGGTCGACGGCAGCATGTACGAGCTGTCGGAGGAGATCCGGCTCGACAAGAACATCAAGCACAACATCGAGATCGTCGTGGACCGCCTCGTCGTAAAGCCAGGCATTGAAAAGCGCCTCACGGATTCCATTGAGACCGTCCTGCATCTTACGGAAGGGCTGGTCATGGTCGACACGATGGACGGCAATGTCATGACGCTGAGCTCGAGCTTTGCCTGCCCCGACTGCGGGATCTCCATCGAGGAGATCGAGCCGAGAAGCTTTTCCTTTAACAACCCGTTCGGTGCGTGCCCTGTCTGCGCGGGCCTTGGCTATAAGATGGAATTCGATCTGAGGAGGATCATTCCGGACGAATCGCTTTCCATCATGCAGAATGCGATCGTCGTGCCCGGGTGGCAGAGCGCATCCGACTCTTCATCATTTACCCATCAGATCCTCGCCGCGCTGGCGGAGGAATACGGGTTCGACCTCAATACGCCCTTCAACAAATATCCGGCGAAGATCAGGAAGATCCTCGTTGAGGGAACGGACGGGCATGAGGTGAAGGTCCGTTACAGGGGTCAGCGGGGCGAGGGCGTCTACGACGTCGCATTCGAGGGCCTCATCCGCAACGTCGAGAGGCGCTACCGCGAGACCTTCTCGGAATCCTCCAAGGCGGAGTACGAGAAGTTCATGGAGATCACGCCCTGCAGTGCCTGCGGCGGGCAGAGACTGAAAAGCTCAGCCCTTGCGGTCACGGTCGGGGATAAGAACATCACGGCTGTCACGAACTTTTCCGTCACGAAGCTCCTTGAGTTCTTTGAAACGCTTGAAATATCGGAAACGCAGCGCATGATCGGGCGCCAGATCCTGAAGGAGATCGTCTCCCGCGTCAAATTCCTGCGGGACGTCGGTCTTGATTACCTGACACTCTCGAGGGCAACGGGAACGCTGTCCGGCGGGGAAGCTCAGCGGATCCGCCTTGCGACCCAGATCGGATCCGGACTCGTGGGCGTTGCCTACATTCTGGACGAGCCGTCGATCGGGCTGCATCAGCGCGACAACGAGAAGCTGCTTAACACGCTGAGATCTCTTCGCGACCTGGGCAACACGCTGATCGTCGTCGAACACGACGAGGACACCATGCGGGCTGCCGACTGCATCGTGGATATCGGCCCGGGGGCAGGAGAGCACGGCGGAAAGCTGGTCGCGATCGGGTCTGTCGACGATATCATCCATACGGAGGGGTCGATCACAGGGCAGTACCTGAGCGGGAAAAAGTTCATTCCGGTCCCGAAGGAGAGGAGAACTCCGACCGGCTGGCTGCAGGTCCGTGGCGCGGAGCTCCACAACCTGCGCGGGGTGGACGTTGATATTCCGCTTGGTGTATTCACCTGCGTTACCGGCGTATCGGGATCCGGAAAGAGCTCTCTCATCAATGAGATCCTCTATAAGCGGCTGTCCCATGACCTGAACCGGTCCCATGAGATCGCGGGACCGCACAAGGCCATGTACGGGATCGAACAGCTCGACAAGGTCATCAGCATCGACCAGTCTCCGATCGGCAGGACGCCCCGGTCCAACCCTGCGACCTACACGGGCGTCTTCGACATGATCCGCGATCTTTTCGCCGGGACAGTCGACGCGAAGGTGCGGGGCTATAAGAAGGGAAGGTTCTCCTTCAATGTGAAGGGGGGCCGGTGCGAAGCCTGCCAGGGGGACGGGATCCGGAAGATCGAGATGCATTTCCTTCCGGACGTCTACGTGCCCTGTGAGGTCTGCCACGGCAGACGGTATAACAGGGAGACGCTGGAGGTCCAGTATAAAGGGAAGAACATCTATGACGTCCTCAATATGACGGTCGAGGAGGCGATGGAGTTCTTTGAGAATGTTCCGCGCATCCGGAACAAGATTCAGACGCTTTACGATGTCGGACTGTCCTATGTGCGGCTCGGCCAGCCTTCCACGGAGCTGTCCGGCGGCGAAGCCCAGCGCATCAAGCTGGCAGCGGAGCTGTCCAGAAGATCGACGGGAAAGACGATCTATATTCTGGACGAGCCGACGACGGGACTGCATTTTGAGGACGTGAACAAGCTTGTCGGGATCCTGCACCGCTTCACGGAGGAGGGAAATTCGGTCGTGGTGATCGAGCACAATCTGGACGTGATCAAGACCGCGGACTATATTATCGACCTCGGACCGGAGGGCGGAGACCGCGGCGGGACGATCGTGGCGACCGGCACGCCGGAGAGCGTGGCGGAGAATCCGGACTCGTATACGGGAGCGTTCGTTAAGAAGGAACTTCTGAAAGCGCGGGTGAGGGAAGAGACGGCAAGTAAATAGTATTGAACAAAAAAGTGCCTTCGTGTATGATTAAAGTGAGCGGGCGTCTGCCCGCCGTATTTCAGTACGCACGGATCGGAAACAGATTCCGGAAGGAGCCCTGCGCGCGCCGCGAAGGCGCTGCGAACGGGAACCGGACGGAGTGCTTATGGGGAGGGCTGCATGCCTGTTACAGATATAGGAATCGATCTCGGTTCATCGAATGTTGTAGTATATGCGAGAGGAAAAGGAATCGTGATCCGGGAACCGTCGGTCGCGGCCTATGACAAGGATGCGGACAGGATCCTTGCCTTCGGAGAGGAGGCGAGAGGACTGATCGACCGGACGCAGGGCAATATCGTTGCGGTGCGTCCGCTCCGCGCGGGCGTTATCTCGGATTATTCCGTTACTGAGAAGCTTCTGCGCCACTTTATACAGAAGGCGATCGGCCGCAGGGCATTCCGCAAGCCCTTTGTCAGTATCTGTGTGCCGAGCGGCGTCACGGAGGTGGAGAAGAGAGCTGTCTGCGAAGCGACCTATCAGGCCGGCGCCCGGGAGGTGACGATGGTCGAGGAGACGGTGGCCGCTGCGATCGGTGCCGGGATCGACATCACAAAGCCTGTCGGCAATCTGGTGGTGGATATCGGAGGAGCGACGACGAAGGCCGCGGTCATTTCCCTCGGATCACCGGTCGTGATGGCGTCGAACCGGATCGGCGGGGACGTCATGAGCGAGGCGATCACGCGCTATGTGAGAAGGAACCACAGCCTGTTCATCGGAGAAGGGATCGCGGAAGGGATCAAGATAAAGATCGGTACGGTCTGCCGGAGACCGGACACTGTGTCGATGCAGGTCACCGGACGGAACGTGATCACGGGTCTGCCCCGCACGATCTCGATCTCCTCGGATGAGGTCAGGAATGCGTGTGCGGAGTCGGCCGGCGAGATCGTCGAGATGGTGCATTCCGTACTGGAGAAGACCCCGCCGGAACTCGCGGCGGATATCGTCGAGAGAGGGATCATCCTTACCGGCGGCGGAGCAAGGCTGGACGGCTTTGAGGAGATGATCGAGGAGCGGACAGGGATCAATGCGATGACGGCAGAGAATCCGGAGTGCTGTGTCGCGGAGGGAACCGGGCTTTACGTGGAAAAGATTGAACAGCTGAGCCGCATGGAGAGATAATGCAGGAATCGGTCAGAGGAATAATAGATCACATTATTTTCAGGAATGAAGACAACGGTTATACGGTCCTTGTACTCAGGGATAAAGGAAAAGAGCTGACTTGCGTCGGCTTTTTTCAATCTGTGAACGAAGGTGAGACCATAGAAGCCTTCGGGCACAGGACGTCCCACGCATCGTACGGCGATCAGTTCAGGGTGGAGCGGTATGAGGTGAAGGAACCGGAGGGCGAGGAGGCGGTCGAGAGGTATCTCGGGTCCGGCGCGATTAAGGGGATCGGAAAGGCTCTTGCGGCAAGGATCGTCAAAAAGTTCGGGGAGAAGACGCTCGCGATCCTCGAGGAGGAGCCCGAACGCCTTGCGGAGGTGAAGGGGATCAGCGCGAACAAGGCGCGGGAGATCGCACGGCAGGTCGAATCCCAGAAGACACAGAGGGCTGCCATGCTCTTCCTTCAGAATTACGGGATCTCGCTTGCACTCGGCGTAAAGATCTACAACGCCTACGGGGAGGAGATGTACGCGATCCTCCGTGAGAACCCTTACCGTCTGGCGGAGGACATAGGCGGGGTGGGCTTCAAGACGGCGGACGCGATCGCCTCCCGCATGGGGATCGCGGAGGATTCGGATTACCGGATCCGCAGCGGCATCCTCTATGTGCTGGGCCTTGCGCTCGGCGAGGGCAGCGTCTATCTGCCCCAGTGGCTCCTGGTCTCGCGGACGGCGGATCTTCTCGGCGTCGGGGATGAGGAGGTGGAGCGCCAGCTCTCCGCCCTTTCGATCGGCAGAAAGATCATGATCCGGAATCATTCCGAGGAGGGCGGCGAAGAAGGCGCGATGGGCAAGAACCGCATCGTCTATCTTGCCAGTCTTTACTATATGGAGCTTTCCGCCGCGAGGATGCTGACGGATCTCAATGTCTGCGTGGTCTCGGACGAGGAGGAGGATATCGAGCGCCGTATAGAGCATGTGCTGGCATCACGGACCGGAGATTCGGTCGAACTCGCCGCCGAACAGCGGCGTGCGCTTGTCTGCGCCGCGAAGAACGGGCTCTTTATCCTGACGGGAGGACCCGGTACCGGAAAGACCACGACCATCAATCAGATGCTCCGGTACTTCGAGTCCGAGAATCTGACGATCCGCCTTGCCGCGCCGACAGGCCGCGCCGCGAAACGGATGACGGAGACGACGGGATATGAAGCCTCCACCATACACAGGCTCCTGGAGGTCAGCTCCTCGGCGGAGGAGCTGCGGGAGAATGTCCGATTCGAGAGGAACGAGTCGAATCCGCTGGAGGCGGACGTCATCATCATAGATGAGATGTCGATGGTGGACATCACCCTGCTCTATGCGCTTCTTTCAGCCATTCCGGTCGGTACGAGACTGATCCTCGTGGGGGATGTGGATCAGCTGCCCTCCGTAGGGCCCGGCGCCGTGCTCAGGGATATGCTGCAGACGGATGTCTTTCCCGCGGTACGCCTTGTGAAGATCTTCCGTCAGGCGGCGGAATCGGACATTATCATGAACGCGCACCGGATCAACCGCGGGGAGCAGATCATCCTTACGAATAAGAGCAGGGATTTCCTGTTCCTTCAGAGAACGGATCCGAACCGGATCATCAGCAACATCATCGAGCTGGTACGGGACCGGCTGCCGGCCTATGTGCATGCGTCCCCGCTCGATATCCAGGTCCTGTCTCCGATGAAGAAAGGGCTTCTGGGGGTGGAGCGGATGAACCGGATCCTGCAAGAGTACCTGAACCCGCCCGATGAGAAAAAGAAGGAGAAGACCTTCGGGGACGGCTTTTTCCGGGTCGGGGACAAGGTGATGCAGATCAGGAATAATTACCAGATGGAGTGGGAAGTGCGGGGAAAATACGGGATCGCGGTGAGCCGCGGCCAGGGTATTTTCAACGGAGACATGGGGATCATCCGGGAGATGAACGACTTCGCCTCCGTCATGACGATCGAATTCGACGAGGGGAGATTTGTCGACTATCCCTACGGAAATCTCGAGGAGCTCGAGCTGGCCTACGCGGTCACCATCCATAAGTCCCAGGGAAGCGAATATCCGGCGGTCATCCTGCCGATCCTGTCAGGCCCCAGAATGCTCATGAACCGGAATCTTCTCTACACGGCGGTGACCCGCGCGAGAAAGTGCGTCATGATCCTCGGGAGCGAGGACGCCGTCAGGGAGATGATCGGAAATTCTGTCCAGCAGAAGCGGTACTCCTCTCTCGACGAGAGGATCCTGGAGATCCATGGAGAACGGCTGCGCGCAGCCGACATTCACTGAGGGAAGGATTTTGCGGAATGCGGGAGGAAGCGAGCTTGCGGAAGGACATTCCTTTACTGGTGCGGGAGTATCTGCTGAACGTGTTATACCCCGCCCGCTGCCCGGTCTGTGACCGGCCGGCCCCCTTCGGGACGGATATCTGCCCGGACTGTCTTATGAGACTTCCCGTGATCGGGACGAGGCGCTGCGCAAAGTGCGGGAAGCCCGTGGAGGATTTTGAGAAATACTGTGAGGACTGCGCAAAAAATCCCCCTGTGTATACCTGCGGCCTTGGGATCTTTCTCTATGACGAACAGATGAAGAGGACCATGGCACTCCTGAAATATAAGGGGCGCAGGGAATACGGGGCCGTACTTGGACGGCTCGTCTATGAGCGCGCCCGGGGAGAGCTTCTGCGCTGGAGACCGCAGATCATCGTTCCGGTGCCGATCCATCCGGAGAGGAAGAAGGCGCGCGGGTACAATCAGGCGGAGGAAATAGCCCGTCCGATCGCTGCGCTTTCCGGGATCCGTCTCAGTCCGGAGCTTCTTGTCCGGAGGGAGAGGACGGGTCCCATGAAAAAGCTCTCGAGGGCGGAACGGTTCTCGAATATGAGGAATGCGATCGCGGTGCGTCCGGGAGCTTTTGTGCCGGACCGCGTCCTCGTTGTCGACGACATCTATACGACGGGAGCGACGGTCAATGCGGCTGCGGGAGCGCTCCGCGATGCCGGAGCACGGCAAATATACTTTCTGTCGGTTTGCATTGGAGCCGGTTTTATGGTAACATACTGATGACTGTGCATTGCGGAAAATGAGCCCGGACCGGCCGCACTTAAGATCCGGCGGGTATCCCCGGGACGCTCAGACGTCATCCGGGATGGAGGTCTTAATGGTTGATGAAAAAAAAGTAAGGACAATGATAGAGCTTGCCCGCTACGAGGAGGGGGAGGGCAGGGAGGACCTGCGGATCCGGCATTTCTACCGGGGAGACTACCTGACAGTCCAGCTCATCAAGAACTGGTTCCTCACGACGATCAGCTATATGCTGCTCCTCGCCCTTCTGGTGGGAGGAAATCTGGAGTTCCTGATGAATAATCTGGATTCGATGGATCTGCCTGTCGTCATTTCCCTGATCCTGATCGGGTATATCGCGCTGATCGGCCTGTATCTTTCGATCGCCTATATCTCGTCGGCGGTCCGCTACGGGCGCGCGAGAAAGCGCATTCGGGAATATATTGTGAAGCTGCGGTCACTGTACCGCATGAAGTGATCCGGGATCCGAGGATACCGGCTTTTTGAGCACTGCGTGCTTTTATGAGGATGTTTATCTATGCGAGGAGCATTGACCGTGAAAGATATTCTGAAGAAATTTTATTCAGGCTATTCTGTCTATATTGATATTATCGTGAAGGCCTGCACGGCTTTCGCATGTTTCTATTGGATCGCTTCCGTGTTCGAGGGGGAGGGGATCCTTGCAAATACGTTCATTTTACTGATCGCAGCCCTTCTGTGCTCAGTTCTTCCCTTCCGCTTTATACCGATCGTGTCGGCAGCTTTTATCGTCGGTCATTCTTTCTCTCTGGGGATCGACGTTTTCGCTGTCTGCGCGATCATTCTTCTTGCGCTCACTTTTCTTTTCCTCCGGTTCGTGCCGGATGATTCTCCGGCGATCATCTTTATGCCGATCGCCATGCATTTCGGCCTTGCCGCTCTGGTCCCGATCTGCTATGGGCTTAGAAAGCGCCCGTCCGCAGTTCTTGCGATCGGATCCGGGTGCATCGTGCACTATCTTCTCGCCGCCGTGACTTCCAATAAGGACGCTCTTCTGGCGTTCGAAAAGACGGAATACGTCGCGAGGCTCACGCTCCTCATGGAGTCGATCAGCGCGGGAAATGAAATGATCGTCAGCATCCTTGCCCTCGCCGGAGTCGTCGTGATCGTCTACGCGTTCCGCCGGCTCGGCTTTGCGCATTCCTACGAGGTTGCCTGCGTCGCGGGGGGAGTGGTCTACATTTTCTTTATCATTCTCGGCAACTCGATCTCCCTTACGGAATTCGATCTCGCGAGGGAAGGAATCGGAGCGGCCGCGGCGATCGTCATCTCCCTGATCCTTCAGTTCTTCTGGCTCTCTCTCGATTATAAGAAGGTCGAGGTCCTGGAGTTCGAGGATGATCAGTATTATTACCACGTGAAAGCGGTTCCCAAGATCACGGCGGAGGACTTTGCCGGGACAGAGGAAGCGGACGAGGAATCCGTGAATTTTGAACAGAAGCTGGAGGATTCCCTGAGGAATCTGTAAGCGGACGTACATCTGACAGTGTCTTTGGAGAGGAAGTGGCAGATTGCTTACTTTTTTTGAACAGATCAAAAACTTTCTTTCGGAAATTTATATGCCGAGGCTCCAGATCAATGACATCATCGAGATCCTGATCATTGCGGTCCTTCTCTATGTGTTCATGGTGTGGATCCAGAGCACGCGGGCCTACACGCTGCTGCGCGGAATTCTCGTGGTCGCCATTTTTGCCATTTTTGCGTGGGTCTTTCAGCTGACGACGATCCTCTGGATCTCGCAGAAGATCGCATCCGTAGCGCTGCTCGCCCTGGTCATCATCTTTCAGCCGGAGCTCCGAAAGGCTCTGGACTCGCTGGGACAGAGAAATTTCCTCTTCAACTTTTTTATCTTTGACAATTCACAGGCAGTTACAAGATTCTCCGACGCGATCATCAATGAGATCATCCGGGCCGTCAACGAGATGGCCGAGGTGCGCACAGGTGCGCTGATCGTCATAGAACAGAATATTTCGCTGGATGAGTTCATCAATACGGGGATCGAGATGGACTCGCTCATCTCGAGCCAGCTCCTGGTGAATATCTTCGAGCATAACACGCCCCTGCATGACGGGGCCGTAATTATGCGGGGAGAGCGGCTCCTCGCCGCGACCTGTTATCTTCCCCTGTCGGAAAATGTTTCGATCAGCAAAAAGTACGGTACCAGACATCGGGCCGCGCTGGGGATCAGCGAGATGAGCGATTCCTTCACGATCATCGTCTCCGAGGAGACCGGTCGGGTCTCGTACGCGTATATGGGCAAGCTGACGACCAGCGTTACGCCGAGCGAGCTCAGAGAGCAGCTGCATTATGTACAGCAGAATTCAATGAAAGACCGGAATGAGAACAAATTCCGGATCTGGAAAGAGCGGGATAAATGATAAAAAACAGGATCATCAAGCATCCGGGCCTTGCTGTCATATCCCTGGTGCTTGCGTTCATCATCTGGTTCATCATTACAAATTACAGAAATCCGGTCATTACGAGGACGATCACGGGCGTTCCCGTCACTGTCCTCAATGCCTCCCATGTTGAGAGCATGGGGCTTTCCTACAGCCTTGTCGCGGGCCACGACACTGTCTCCGTGACGGTCAGGGGCAACCGGTCCAACGTGGAATCGCTGAGAGCCTCCAATATTACCGTGCAGGCGGATCTCACGCAGCTGATCAGTCTCGATACCAGCCCGGTCATGGTGCCCCTGAGCGTCTCTGTTCCCGGGATCTCCTCGGACAGCTGCGTCACGAACCCCAGGAATATCGGCATCGAGCTGGAGGAGCGGGTCAGCAAGGACTTCGTCATCACAGCCTCCGGCGGAAGCACAAAGCCCGCGAACGGATACGAGATCGGAGTCATGACCGTCGAGCCGGAGAAGCTGACGGTGCGCGGGCCGAATACGCTGATCGACCGGATCGACAAGATCACCGCTGTGGTGGATGTGAGCAATAAGAGCAGGAGCGGGGTCTACCCGTCTGTAATAAAAGTCATAGACAGGAACGGGGAGGAGCTGGATGATACAAAGATGTCCTCTCTCTCCTTCAGCACGGACCAGTCCGCCATCAGAGTGAACGTCTCTTTCTATAAAGTGCAGACGGGCGTGAAGGTAAAAGTGGAGACGAGCGGAGAGCCGGCTCCCGGATACCAGGTCGGAGAGATCGTAACGACTCCTGCGACGATCTCTGTCGTCGGAGAAGAGACGGTGCTCGAGGCGCTTTCCGATGCGGGAAATGCCGTCACGATCACCTCCGGTTCACAGGAGGTCGACTGCTCGGGGAAGAGCGAGGATTTTGATGTCCGCGTGGATATCCGGAATTTCCTTCCGGAGGGTATCAGCCTTGCGGAGGATATCACCAATGTCGTTATGGTGAGCGTACACATTCTTCCGTATAACAGCAAGCTGGTCTCCCTTGAGTCGCAGTCGATCGTCAAGGAGAATCTGGATGCCGGCCTGAACTGCGTGTTCGACGTCAGCAAGGTCGATATCAAGGTGCAGGGAACGGATGACGCGCTCTCCTCGCTGACGGCGGGATCTGTGCAGGCCTATGTGGACCTGGCGGGGCTTTCCGAGGGTACGCATGTCGTTCCGCTCAGAGTGACGCTGCCAGAGGACCTGGAGCTCGTGGAGAACGCGACGGTCAGCGTGACACTGTCAAGGACGCAGACGTAAGGACGGTCGGCGTCCGGCGGAATACGGACCTGAGGATTGCCGGCATCTTTTTGGATCAGGATTAAAAAAAGCCTCCGGCGGATCGCAGCCGCGCAATTTGGCATGTGCTTTGCACTTTGCGCGGCGCGGCAGGAACGCCGGGGCATTCTTGAAGGAGATATTATGGTCAGCAGAAAAGTCAGAGTGATCAATGAAACGGGGCTTCATCTGAAGCCGGCCGCCTACTTCTGTAAGGAGGCGCTTCAATTTGACAGTCTTGTGACATTTTCTTTCGGAAATACCACTGCCAACGCGAAGAGCGTCCTCTCGGTCCTGAGCGCCTGCGTAAAATGCGGGGATGAGATCGAGATCGTCTGTGACGGATCGGATGAGCGGGAGGCACTTCGCTCGATGTGCGCAGCTGTCGAGAGCGGACTTGGGGAGCAGGTCGGCTGAAAGGCAGGGAGAACGGAATTTCTGTCGGGGGGCATACTTGAATTATTTGGGGGAAAAACAATTGAATAAAGAAGATATAGTTTCACGGATCGTTCGCAGGATCGGAGCACATTCCCGCCGGATGGCGGCAGGACTTCTTGCCGGAGTATTCCTTCTGGGCGCGGCGCCGGAGTGTGCCCGTGCGTCCGCCGCGCCGGCTGAGAGCGCGGCAACGGCACAGGACTCGTCGGCTGCGGCGGCACCGACACCGGAAGCGCCGCCGGAGGTCTCCACGAATGCGATCGCCGGATGGCCGCAGGGGGAGAACTGCAGATCCCTCACAGCCTGCCTGATCGACGCGGATACGGGCGCGGTGCTTTATGACAAGTCGATGGGCGCAAAGATGGCGCCGGCATCGATCACGAAAGTCATGACGCTTCTGCTCGCCCTTGAGAACGGCAATCTGGAGGACCGCGTTCCGATGACGGAGACCGGCGTGCGGTATGCGGAATCCGGAAGCATGAATTTATATACGGAGATCGGGGAGGAGTTCACTGTCGAGGAGCTCATCTACGGTACTTTCCTGTACTCGGCGAACGATATGGCGACGCAGCTCGGCGAATATATCGGCGGCGGTTCGATCGACAACTTCGTCCAGATGATGAATGATCGGGCAGCTGCAATCGGCTGCAAGGGGACGCATTTTGCGAATGCCTGCGGCATGCCGGATCCGGAGCACGTGACGACTGCGCACGATATGGCTCTGATCATGCGGGAAGGCCTTCGCCGGGAGGACTTCAGGATCATCATCAATACTCCGACCTACACGATACCGCCGACGAATAAGACGTCCGGGGAGCGTGAATTTACGAGCCACAACCCGCTGCTCGTCTCGCCGACATATTATTATCCGGGCACGATCGGCGGAAAGACCGGGTATACGGACGGAGCCCGCCACACGCTGATCAATGCGGCGAGCAGGGACGGGATGACGCTGATCGTCGTCACCATGCATGCGGAGGACGCCGGATACGCTGCCGAGGATAATATTAAGATCCTGGATTACGGATTCAATAATTTCGCGGTCCAGACTGTCGGGAATCCCGAGCTTACGGCGGGAGGCGGAAAGGTAACGCTCCCGAAGGGCGTAAATGCGGATGCGTGCACGATCGAAGAGCAGGATGCCGGCGAGATGGTCAACTGGATCTACCGCTACAACGGCCAGAGAGTGGGCGAGCTCCTGATGACGAAGGAGAACGCGGAAAAGTATAAGAAGGAGCTTTCCGGCGCGAAGAAGACCGAGTCGGAAGCTTCCAAAGAGACCTCTTCCTCTGCGGAGTCTGCCGGGAAGGAAGCAGACAGCCCGAATGCGGAGGACGGCATTGCCGAAGAACTTGACCTCAGGACGTTCCGCCTTGCGATCTACGCCCTCGGAGGCGCCGTCTGCGTCGGGATCCTGGTCATCATCATAACGCTTGCGGTGAGACGCAGGAAGCTCAAAAAGAAGATCCAGGCCGCGGATGAGGCATATATCATCGAGCAGAAGGATTCGCCGGCCGGGCTTCCGGTCGATACGGAAGCGCTTGCCGTAGCGGAACAGGCGGAGCAGAAAGAAAATTCTTCGGAAAGCGCAGGAGCGGAAGATACCGCTGTCCCATCGGATGCGGAGCCGGAGGCCCTGGAGCCCGATGAGGAAATATCCGTCGAGATCGGCGGGTTCTCTGCCCGGGATGCTTCCGCAGGCAGCTCTGACCGACCACAATGAGGAATGCGCAGCATTCCGAATCTGGCGGTGCTGAATAGTTACAATAATTTGTATTTATTCAGCACCCCTCTGAAATTGACATAAATCCAGACTGGCAGGCTTGCCTGCCAGGCGGATTTTGGCAATTACAGGGGGCGGACAAGCTGCTCAGCAGCTCTGACCGACCACAATGAGGAATGCGCAGCATTCCGAATCTGGTGGTGCTGAATAGTTACAATAATTTCAGGAACGCCCCGGCGTTCTTGCCGCGCCGCGCAGTGTGCGAAGCACCGTTCCATCTGCGCGGCTGCAATCTGCCGGAGGGGAATCAGAGTAAGGAATGACCGGATGTTATTCCTTACTTTTGAGTTTTTACCGGACGAAATGCAAAGTGAGGCGCTGACGGACCTTGAACTTCAGAAAGACAGGGACAATATATGAAAGTCGTTATACTTGCCGGCGGATTCGGCACAAGATTCAGTGAGGAGAGCCATCTCAAGCCAAAGCCGATGATCGAGATCGGAGACAAGCCGATCCTCTGGCATATTATGAAGATGTACTCTTATTACGGGTACAATGAATTTGTCATCTGCTGCGGGTACAAGCAGCATGTAATCAAGGAGTGGTTCGCGGATTATTATCTCCATAACAGCGATATCACCTTTGATTTCAGGAATGGCGAGAACAAGATGATCGTCCACAACAATTATCTGGAGCCGTGGAAAGTCACGCTGGTGGATACGGGGCTCAATACGATGACGGGAGGCAGAGTCCGCCGGGTGCGGGAGTATCTGGGTGACGAGCCGTTCCTTCTCACTTACGGGGACGGTGTCGCGGATATCAACATTCCGGAGCTGGTCGATTATCACAGGAAGAACGGCAAAATGGTCACGATCACGACGGTCATGCCGGGAGGCCGCTTCGGGATCCTCGACATGCAGGAGGACGGCAGCATAAAGAGCTTCAAGGAGAAGAAGAAAGAGGACGGAGGCTGGATCAACGCCGGCTTTATGGTCCTCGAGCCGGAGCTTCTGGATCTCATCGAGGGGGACGACACGGTCCTCGAGCGGTACCCTCTTGCGGAAGCCGCAAGGCGGGGACAGATGAACGGTTACAAACATAAGGGCTTCTGGCAGTGCATGGATACACTGCGGGAGAAGCAGATCCTGGAGAAGCTCTGGGAGAGCGGCAATGCTCCCTGGAAGATCTGGGACAATTGACCGGTAGCCGGGCATCCGCTTTCGGTCAGGAACGCCGATCTTGTGCGGTAAGAAGCAGAATGGATCGCGGGACAGTCCGGATTTTGATGACCGGAACCGCGGACCCGATCATTGAGAAGCCCGGAAGGTGTGTGCCTTCCCGGATTTTTCGGAGGAATGACAGATTGAATTCAATACTCGATGCATATAAAGGGAAAAAAGTATTTCTGACAGGGCATACCGGCTTCAAAGGCAGCTGGCTTTCTGAGATCCTGCTCCTTGCGGGTGCTTCCGTGACGGGATATTCGGCAGCGCCTCCGACAGATCCGGCTCTTTTTGACATACTGGGACTCTCCGGACGCATGAACTCGATCGAGGGGGATGTCCGGGATCTGCAGCACCTTCGGGAAGCCGTACTTTTTGCGGAGCCGGAGATCGTGATCCATCTGGCGGCACAGCCTCTCGTGCGGGAATCCTACAGGGACCCTGTCTATACATATGAGACGAACGTCCTCGGCACCGTCAACCTTCTGGAATCCGTGCGGCAGTGCGGATCTGTCCGGTCATTTTTAAATGTCACGACAGACAAAGTCTATGAGAACCGGGAGTGGGCGTGGGGGTATCGTGAGACAGATGCTCTGGACGGCTACGATCCGTATTCGAACTCCAAGTCCTGCTCTGAGCTTGTGACGCACAGCTACAGCAAATCCTTTTTTGCCGGAACGCGGACGGCTGTCTCGACGGCCCGCGCAGGAAATGTCATCGGCGGCGGCGACTTCGCCGCGGACCGCATCATACCGGACTGCATCCGTGCGGCGGATGCCGGAGAAAAGATCATCGTCAGGAATCCCTGGTCGACCAGGCCGTACCAGCATGTGCTGGAGCCGCTCTCCGCATACCTCCTGATCGCGGCCCGTCAGGTGCTGGAGCCGGAGATCGCTGGTGCCTACAACGTCGGCCCCGGAGACGAGGACTGTGTGACGACAGGGGAGCTCACGGACCTCTTCTGCAGCGCATGGGGAGACGGGTGCTCGTGGGAGAACCGATATGACGGAGGACCGCACGAAGCCGGCTTCCTGAAGCTCGACTGTTCTCTCATCCGGATGAAGCTCGGATGGCACCCGGCAATGCATGTGGGGGACGCCGTGAGGAAGACTGTCGAGTGGACGAAGGCAAGGACGGCCGGTGAAGATATGATCGCAGTCACAGACAGGCAGATCAGAGAGTATTTCGGGGTGGAAAAATGAGTTTTATGGAGAGAGCGAGATGGTTCGGATTTTTTTTCCTGGACCGGCTTCGCGGCGGAAAAGTAAGACGCTATTACGATGATATCCGAAAGAGTTACCGGGAGGGTACGTCCCTTCAGGAGACGAATATCAGGATCAGCCGCCTGATCGCGCATGCGCGGGCGACGACAGAGTTCTATAAGGACATTCCCGAAAACGCGGCGCTTGCGGACATGCCGATCGTCAACAAGGATACGTTCCGCAGTCATTATGAAGCCTTCATAAGCTCGGAGTTCGCAGATAGGAAGGGATGCCGGGAGATGTCGACGAGCGGCTCCACGGGGACCCCGCTGACGGTCATTCAGAACAGTGACAAGATCGCGCACGACACGGCGGAGGGGATTTTCTTCGGCGCCATGGCCGGCTATTATATCGGCATGAAGATGGGATTCCTGCGGGTCTGGGTCAACAATGTGAAGAAGGGAAAGCTGCGTCTTTTCGCCGAGAATATGATCATGGTGGACACCTCCGATCTGAGTGACGAGGGGTGCCGGAAGATGCTCGACATGTTCCGGAGAAAGCGTGTGAAAGCCCTGGTCGGGTATGCATCCTCCCTCGGAGAACTCTCCCGCTATATCGACAGAAATCACGTGGATACGAGCGGCTTCAGGATCCGCTCGATCATTCCGATCTCGGAGAGCATGCCGGCTGTCACGAGAAAGCGGCTTTCCGAGCAGTTCTCCTGCCCTGTTCAGGCCTGGTACTCCAACGAGGAGAACGGGATCATGGGCGTTCAGCCGCCGGACGGGGATTCTTACTACATCGACACGGAGAATTATTATTACGAGATCCTGAAAATGGACTCCGACGAGCCCGCCTCCCCGGGTGAACCGGGCAGGATCGTGATCACGGACCTTAATAATTATGCGTTCCCGATCATCCGCTATGACAACGGGGATATTGCGGTCGCGGACAGAAGGACGCACGGAGACCGTTACAGGCTTATCCTGAAGGAGCTTTACGGCAGGCGGAGCGATATGATCTATGACACTGCGGGCAATGCACTGACGCCCTATGTCATTACCAACAATCTCTGGGACGTTCCGGGCGTCAGCCAGTATCAGTTCATTCAGAATACGGAGAATATGTACACGCTCCGGCTGAACGGGGACAGGGAGAAGATGGACACGGAGGATATCCTCGGCAGGATCCGCCCGTATTTCGGTGAAAATGCAGACATCCGCATCGAGTTCGTCGACGAGATCCCCGTCCTGAATTCCGGAAAGAGGAAGTATATCCGGAATCTCTGCGAAAAGTATGCGGGGCAGTGAGCGGCGGAAGCCGGCGGAGGCTTACGCCCTGCAGTGAGGAGAGTGCATTCACGGGCGGAAATGTCCGTGCTCTCTTCACGACGAACACAGAACATTTATCAGAGGTCCACCATTGGCAGATATAAAGCAGCAGAAAAGAATAGCGGGAAGCACGGCCTATACGATCGGGGCCGGTCTTCTCATGAACGGCGTGCTCCAGATCTTTATTTACCCCTATCTGAACAGGCATATGGGGAGCGAGGTCCTGGGCAGCCTTCTCTTTATCATGGGCATCGCGGCGATCGTCTGTCCCTCGATCGGACAGGCGCTGAACACGAGCCGTCTCGTCGTGCGGCGGACCGCCGGCGTGGTGAACGGCGATTATGACCGGATGCTTCTCCTCTTCGGCAGCATCGGGGGGATCGCTGCG
Source organism: uncultured Clostridia bacterium (assembly GCA_946629525.1). Classification (GTDB taxonomy): domain Bacteria; phylum Bacillota; class Clostridia; order Lachnospirales; family Lachnospiraceae; genus Chordicoccus. The sequence continues at coordinate 6,422 of CAMOXU010000028.1, read as the reverse complement.
CTCGTCATCGGAAGGAGCGCCATCGGGAGCCCGCTCCAGGCTGCCGCCACATTCGTTCTGATCCTGTTCATGGTGTTCCGCTTCTACGGCGACGTCGAGTACCGGCTGAATCTGAATTACCGGAGGTACTTTATATACTACGCCGTGCTGACGGGCGGCTATCTTCTGGGCTTCAGCCTTTACTTCCTGACAGGCATGTGGCATCTGATCTTCCTCTGCGGGGAGACGCTTGCCCTCATTTATCTTGCGGTCACGGGAACGGTATTCTCGGAGTTCATGACGAAGAGCAGCTGGTTTTCCACAGCGCTCCGGCGGGGGACCTTTCTCATGTTCTCCTACTTTATCACCAACATAACGCTCAATATTGACCGCCTCGTGCTGAAGTTCCTGATCTCCGATCTGGCGGTCACCCAGTACTATGCGGTCTCCCTGCTCGGGAAGACCCTGGTCCTTCTCGTCGCCCCGGTCAATACGATCATCATTTCCTATCTCACGAAGAGAAAGGAGAATCTGACGAGAGCCCAGTATCTGAAATTTGTCGGGGCGGGGTATGGGGTGAGCCTGCTGTTCTTCATCGGCGCGCAGATCTTCACACCGATCTTTCTGAAGCTTTTTTACGGGAATCTGTACGAATCCGTCCGACCGGTCATCAGCATCGTCAATTTGAGCCAGGTCCTGGGCGTCCTGTCCGCATATCTGTTCATTGTGGTCCTGACCTTCACGGAGGAGAAGTGGCAGATGATCCTGCAGACCCTTCACCTTGCGGTGATCACGGTCCTGGTCCTTTCCGTGACCGGAAAGTTCGGGCTGGCCGGCTTCTCTTCGGCAGTTCTTGCAGCGAACGCTTTCCGCGCCGCCGCGGTCACGGTTTTCGGCCTTTATATGGTCGGCAGAAAGAAAAAAGACTGAGACAGCACCCACGCTTGGGGGGATTTCCATGCGCGATAAAGAATACACAAGATGGAGGCGAATATGAGTATCGGAGAGGTCTCAAGGAGAGCGGCATTCAATGCGCTCGATATGGCGAAGGGCGGGAAAATGAACAGCCTGATCCGCCGCAATATGGAAGAAATCGTGGACGGCGTGACGCCGGCATATGTGGAGAGACGTCTCCGCATGATCCTCGACTATGCTGCGGAACACACGGAGTTCTACGGAAAGATCGGTACGGGAGAGGAACTTTCCGCGTTTCCGGTCATGAAGAAAATGGATTATAACGGGAACCGGGATGCGATCCTCTCGGACGAATATGCCGCGAACCGGGACAGTCTGGCCCAGCTCAATACGAGCGGATCCACAGGGGTTCCGTTCACGGTCTGGGCGGATCCCTTCAAGATGGATCACATTTTTTCGAATATGCTGGCTGTCTACGGGCTGAACGGCTTCAGAATGGGAATGAAGCGCGGCGAATTCCGCGTCTGGATCCCCGGCCGCAACGCGATCACGAAGTGGAAGAGCTTTAAGAACAACCTCTATATGTATGACATCTCCAACATGGGGGATGAGTATCTCGGGACGGTGTGCGAACGCCTGCGGAAGGAACGGATCCAGGTCATCGTGGCTTACTCCGGCGCACTGACCGCACTGGTACAGTATATCGAGAGGGAAAAGATCGACGTTAAGACCTGGTCAGTGGAAATGATCTTCTCCATGGGGGAGGCCATGCCGGATCAGACGTATGAGGCGATCGAACGGGTATTTCATTTTCCGCCGGTGCGTTCCTACGGCAACAATGAGAACGGATTTATCGCGGTCTGCGTGAACGGGGACCGGCGCTATACGGTCGACCTCTACAACTATTACGTCGAGATCCTGAAGATCGACAGCGATACTCCCGCGGAGGAGGGCGAGCTCGGCAGGATCGTGGTCACGGATTATTATAACCGGGCGTTTCCGATGATCCGCTACGACACGGGTGATACGGGCATTCTGCTGCGTGAGACGGGTGAGGACGGAAGAGAGCACGCGTATTTTACGGAGATCTACGGGAGGCGGGGATCCCTCCTCTACAACACGAAGGGGGAGCCGCTATCGATCCATGTATTCATGAATCTTCTGCTGAAGCAGGAGGGGATCGTCCATCAGGCAAGATGCATCCAGTGGGAGAAGAAACGATATGAGCTCCTGCTGAATGCGGACAGGGAGAAGCTCGACGAGGAGGCGCTGCTGGCCTCGTACCGCCGCTATCTCGGCGAAGATGCGGTCATCGACGTGACCTATGTCGATGAGATCCCGGTGCAGGCGTCCGGCAAGACCATGGTCTGTGAGAATAAGTGCCCGGACTATAACTGAGCGCAATTCGGAATGTGCTCTGCGCGGCGCGGCAGGAATGCCGGGGTGTTCCGGATGACTGCCCATGTCCCCGGACATGCGGCCCGGATACTGCGCGATAAAGAGTGAGACAGGAGAAGAAATGAGACAGAAGGTATCAGATTATATAGCAGATTTCCTTGCGAACAATGACATATGCGAGGTCTTCACCGTGCCCGGCGGCCTTGCAATGCACATGAACGATTCATTCGGCCACCACGAAAAGCTTCGCTGTACCTATCAGCACCATGAGCAGGCCTGCGCAATGGCGGCGGAGGCCTATGCCCGCGTGGCGGGCAGACCGGCGGCCGTCTGCGTTACTGCCGGTCCCGGCGCGACGAACGCGGTCACCGGTGCCCTCGGCGGGTGGATGGGCTCCATCCCCATGCTGATCTTTTCCGGACAGACCCGCTACGCGACGGGCGTTGAGGCGACCGGCCTCAGGCTGCGGAGCAGAGGGATCCAGGAATGCGATATCGTTTCGATCGTTCGTCCGATCACAAAATACGCGAAGCTGGTCCGGAGACCGGAGGAGATCCGCTACGAGCTTGAGCGTGCGCTCTATACCGCCCGCACCGGAAGACCCGGGCCGGCGTGGCTCGACATCCCGCTGGATGTTCAGGGAGCTTCCGTTGAGACGGAGACGCTTCCTGCCTACGATCCGGAGGAGGATCCGGACCTTCTTCCGCCAGAGATCCCGGATTCGGTGATCAGGGAGATCGCCAACAGACTGGAGGTCGCGGAGCGGCCTGTCCTCTTCCCGGGGAACGGTGTCCGCCTTGCGGGAGCTCATAAGGAGTTCCTTGAACTGACGGACCTCCTGGGAGTACCGGTCGTCACAGGAGTGAGCTCTGTGGACGCCATCCCCGGCGCGCATCCGCTGTTCACCGGGAGGAGCGGCGGAACAGGCGACCGGGCAGGGAATTTTGCCGTTCAGAACAGCGACCTCTTCCTGTCGGTCGGGTGCAGGCAGAGCTTTTCCCAGACCGGATTCAAGACGGAGAGCTGGGCGAGGGAGGCGTTCACGATCATTGTGGACGCAGACCCGATGGAGATCAGGAAGCCGAATCTTCACGTGAGCCTTCCGGTCGTCGGGGACGCGGGTGTCTTCATCCGGGCCCTTCTTGCGGAGGTGAAGAGCAGAGGGGCTTCGAAGGATGCGCCGCTTTCCGGGGCGTCAGCCTGGAGAACGCGCTGCAGGGAGTGGAGAGAGCGCTACCCGGTGGTGACGGAGGAGCACTATAAGGTCCTTGATCCGGACCGGACCAATACCTATGCATTCTATAATGAGCTGACGAAGGCATTCCCGGAAAATGCAGTGCTCATAGCCAGCTGCGGAACGTCAAGGGTCGTCGGGAGTCAGGTATGGCAGCCGAAGACCGGACAGCGGTTCATCACGAACTCCAACATGGCTTCCATGGGCTTTGATCTTCCGGCGATCATCGGCGCAAGCCGCGCGGTCGGGGGAGAGCAGGTCGTCTGTGTCACAGGCGAGGGGAGCCTCATGATGAACCTGCAGGAGCTGCAGACGCTCAGACAGAACCGGATCCTCTTCAAGCTTTTTGTCGTCAACAACGAGGGATATCACTCCGTGCGCATGACGCAGAGCGGCTTCTTCAAGACCTCGCTCGTCGGCGTCGGCGAGGAGAGCGGAGATCTGAGCTTCCCGGATCTTAAAAAGCTTGTGCCCGCCTTCGGTTTCCGCTATACTTCCTGTGGAGATCCGGAAGAGCTGGCGGGGAAGATCCGGGAGGTCCTCGATGCGGAGGAGCCGATCGTGTGCCAGATCTTTGTCACGAAGAAGCAGAAGACACTCCCGAAGACCTCTTCCAGGAAGCTGGAGGACGGGAGCATGGTGTCTGCCCCGCTTGAAGATATGTTCCCGTTCCTTCCGAGGGAGGAGCTGCGGGAGAATATGTTCATCCCGCTGGATGAGGGATCTCTGGGCTGAAAAGATCCGGAAGGGTTTAATAAGAGTACGGCAGTCCGCATTTGTCCGGATATCTGTATCACGGCAGGTGAGCTGGTGAAGAACGCCGGCTCGGGAACGGGCTCTGACGGACCCTGAAAATCTGTGTGATAAGGTGAGAATATGAAAAAAATATTTGTGACCGGCGCGACCAGCATGATCGGCTCGGCACTCGTGTCGGAGAGCCTGGCGAACGGGGTGGAGGTCTACGCCATGGTGCGTAAGGATACCCCGAAGCTCGGGCGGCTGCCGGCCAGTCCCCTTCTGCATCTGGTCGAGGGGGACCTCGACGCGCTTCATGAGCTTCCTGCAAAGGTCCCGTCCCGCATCGATACGTTCTATCACATCGCCTGGGGCCACACCGGGGCGAAAAGAAATGAGAGCACGGAGCTTCAGGCCGACAATATTCAGACGACCATGAAAGCGATCCGGATCGCCGCGGAGATGGGCGCGGAGAAGTTCATCGGGGCGGGATCCCAGGCGGAATACGGCCCGAAGAATCTCGATGTGATCGGTCCGGATACAGAGACGAACCCGGTCACGCCCTACGGCGCGGCGAAGCTGGCAGCGGGGCTGCTCGGCCGCATGCTTGCCAGGGAGCTCGGCATAGCCTTTATCTGGCCCCGGATCTTCAGCACTTACGGGATCTATGACAAACCGACTTCGATGATCTCGATGAGCATCCGGAAAATGCTCCTCGGAGAGAAGACCTCCTTTTCCCCCGCAGAGCACAGGTGGGATTATCTCTTCAGCGAGGACGCGGGGAGAGCATTCTATCTCATGGGCGAGAAGGGAAAGGACGGCGCAGTGTACTGCATCGGCAGCGGAGAGAGCCGCAAACTGCGCTGTTTTATCGAAGAGATGGCGGAAGCGTGCGGCGTTCCCGTGACCGGGATCGGGGACATTCCCTATCCGGAGAACGGAAAGATAAGGAACCTGTGCGCGGATATCACGAATCTCACGGCGGATACGGGCTTTGTACCCCGGGTCTCCTTTGAGGACGGAATCAGAAGGACCGCTGCGTGGATGCGCGAAAGTCTGCGCTGAGGAGGAGTTTTATGGAGAAGAAACTGATATCGGTCGTCATCCCGACCTACAATGAGGAGGAGAATGTCGGACCGATGACGGAGACGCTCGTCAGACTGTTCGACGAGCAGCTTCCGCAGTATGATTATGAGATCATTTATATCGACAATCACTCACAGGACCGCACGAAGATCCTTCTGAGACAGATCTGTGAGGAGAATCCCAGGGTGAAGGCGATCTTCAACGCGAGGAATTTCGGGCAGATGAGGTCTCCCGTCCACGGCTTCAAGCAGGCCTCCGGGGACTGCGTCATCCGCCTGAACGCGGACTTTCAGGATCCGCCTGCCCTCATACCGGAGCTCGTCCGGGAATGGGAGAACGGATATAAGCTTGTGCTTGCCATCAAGGAGAAGACGGAGGAGAATTTCCTCATGGCCTTCGTCCGCCGCTTATACTATAAGATCCTGAGAAAGATCACGGACATCGGGCATATCGAGAATTTCACGGGCTTCGGACTCTTTGATAAAGCCTTTGTCGAGGTCGTCCGGCAGATCCATGATCCGATCCCCTACTTCAGAGGGATGGTCGCGGAATTCGGCTTCGAGTACAAGCCGGTCTTCTACGAACGGCCGAACCGCAGAGCCGGCAAGAGCAAGAACCACTTTTACAGTCTGTATGACGTCGCGATGCTCGGGATCACCTCCTATTCCAAGGTGGTGCTCCGACTGGCGACCTTCCTCGGCTTCATCGTGGGGGGCCTGAGCTTTCTGGTCGCGATCGTCTACTTTATTCTGAAGCTGATCCACTGGGACTGGTTCCGGGCCGGGATCGCTCCGCTCGTGATCGGGGTGTTCTTCCTCGGAGGCCTGAACCTCTTCTTCACCGGGATGCTCGGCGAGTACATTCTGTCGATCAATTCGAGAGTGCTCGACCGGCCGCTGGTCGTGGAGGAGGAGAGACTGAATTTTGACAGAGAGCCTGACGGGAAGACGGATCCTCCGGAAGAGCTTCCTGCGGGTTAAAAAAGAGCCGCTGCATTTGATTTTGCAGCGGCTCTTTTTCGTGTAATAGGAAACTTCGTTTCCTATTACACAAAAACGCTCCGCGAGGATGCGAC
>CAMOXU010000027.1 GCA_946629525.1 uncultured Clostridia bacterium | reverse complement strand
GGCGGAGCTGTGAGCAGCGACATGGTGGACGGAATGGTCACCGTAGTGAACGGGCATTTCTTCCGCGGGGCAGGGAAGATCATAGGAGGATTTTTCGGCAACAGCAGGAAGAATAAAGCCTATAAGAAGAAACTCATGTGATACGAACTGACCGGCTGCCGCCCGCAGGGAAACTGCGCGGGCGGCAGCTTCTTTTTTGACCAAGGGCTTCCGTTATGTTAAACTGTTGGGGACGGTCCGGCGGACATAAAAGCACGGCGGGACCGATGAAAGGATGAAAAGCGTATGAAGAAAATATTGATCGCCTCGGATATCCACGGCTCTGCGCATTACTGCAGGGAGCTTTTTTGCCGCATTGACGAGGAACAGCCGGAGAGGATCCTTCTCCTCGGAGATCTGCTCTATCACGGGCCGAGGAACGACCTTCCCGAGGAGTATGACCCAAAGCAGGTCATCTCCATGCTGAATTCCCGCAGGGATGAGTATATCTGTGTCCGGGGGAACTGTGATACGGAAGTGGATCAGATGGTGCTGGATTTCCCGATCCTCGCGGAATACGGGATGCTGCTTCTCGGGGATGAGACCGTCTTTATGACCCACGGCCATCATCACGGGGAGAAGAATCCGCCGCCGATGCGGCCGGGGGATATTCTTCTGTGCGGACATACACACGTCCCCGCCTGCACCCGGTATGAGGGCTTTCTGTACATGAATCCCGGGTCGGTCGCGATTCCGAAGCAGGGCTCGCGGCACAGCTATATGATCTGGGAGAACGGGGAGTTCTTCTGGAAGGATGTCACGAGCGGCGAAGTATGGCACCGCAGACAGGACGGGGAGATAAAGCTCTGAATAAAAGCCGGGCACCGGAGATCTGAAAAGCAGACAAAGCATTTTGCAAGAAGCTTCCGGCGGCCGTGCTATTTTAGCTTTTTCCTCTACATATTCGCACTAAATGCCGGCCATACCCCGGCGGATGCCGGGATACTCTTTCGGAACCGGAAGCATTATCTACAGTATACAACGGAAGATTCTTTATTGGAAGACTTTGAATTTCATCGGCTTATCGTACAGGGAACTGCGGGACACTGCGCTTCACACAATTCTATCCCGCATACAGTTTCGCGATCGCCTGTGGTCATTACACAGAAAAAGGAGAAATATGAGGTTTTTGATACAGAGAGTGCAGGAGGCAAGTGTTTCGATCGACGGGGAGACCGTGGGCGCCATTGATCAGGGCTTTTGTGTGCTGATCGGGGTCTCGGAGGAGGATACCAGGGAGACCGCGGACCTCATGGTGCGGAAGATGCTGGGGCTGCGCATTTTCCAGGATGAAAATGAAAAGACGAATCTGAGTCTTGCGGATGTCGGGGGGAGCCTGCTCCTCATTTCCCAGTTCACATTATATGCGGACTGCCGCAAGGGAAACAGGCCGTCCTTCGTGAAGGCGGGATCGCCGGACAAGGCCAGTGAGCTCTATGAATACATCATCGAAAAGTGCGCTGAGTCCGGCAGAAGAGTCGAGCGGGGAGTGTTCGGGGCCTACATGAAGATCTCGCTCGTAAACGACGGGCCCTTCACCGTCATGCTGGATTCGGAGAATCTCACGCATTCGAAGGCCGGAAAATGACGTTTTACAAGTGAGTACTTGTAAATTGTTTATAAAAGTTTTATAATCAGCCTGTCAGAAGCGTGAAGCTTCATGCATATGAGAAAGGAGATAGACATGAGCAAAGGGTTTATCGGCGAATTTAAAGAGTTCGTAATGCGCGGAAATGTCATGGATATGGCAGTCGGTGTTATCATCGGCGGTGCGTTCGGAACGATCATCACATCTCTCGTAAATGATATCATCATGCCGGTCATCACGATGATCACCGGAGGAATCAACTTCGAGAACTGGTTCGTTTCTCTGAATGGCGAGCAGTATGCTACCTACGCAGCTGCACAGGAGGCAGGCGCTTCCACACTGAATTATGGTGTATTCCTCACACAGGTCATCAATTTCCTGATCATCGCGTTCTGCATCTTCCTCATGGTCAAGGCTGTCAACAAGCTGAGCACACTGACAAAGAAGCAGGAAGAGGAAGCCGCTCCGACAACCAAGAAGTGCCCGTACTGCCAGAACGAGATTCCGGTCGAAGCTACACGCTGCGGTTTCTGCACATCTGAGCTGAAATAAATGGGATAAGAAAGAAAAGGCCATGAGCGTTCAAGCTCATGACCTTTTTTCTCTCACAGGAAATTCTTCCGGATTTCCTGTGAGACAAAAACTCTCCGCGAGGATGCGCAGCTTGCGGAGCGGAAAAGTGCTGCGCGATTCCGCCCGCGCGCGATGAGTGCGCAGGCGCACTCTCATTTACAGAGGTGACAAAATGAACGAATTTCAGAAAGCAGACCTTACAGAAGAATTCATGCCGCTCGCGATGCAGATCGCCGCAGAGCTGGATAACGGGACCATCCCTCTCGAAGACCTCACGCAGGAGGCGTTTCTGGGTCTTGTCGCGGGCCTGAATCGCGTCGCGGAGAGCGACGAGACGGGAGAAGGCCTTCCGCTCGGCCTGACTGTCGAGCAGGCAATCCGGGAGCAGGTCCTTCTGGCGCTCGGGGAGCAGGAAGATTATATGAAGCAGGATAAGCGCCTGATCGCCGAGGTCGAGCTTCTGAATGAGAGCATCAACCGGCTCACCGGCGAGCTGGGGACGAAGCCGACCATCGATGAGGTGGCGAACGATATGGGGGTCCCCCAGTCGAAGGTCCTGGAGATCCTGAAGCTCATGGGCGAGACCCTTCCGGAAGGGGAAGAGTACAAGGCTGCCAGGGAGCTCTGGGAAGACAATCCGATGCTCAGAAGATTTTTATGATCTTTGAGGATGCTTGCGGAAAGGGCTTCCGACATGCATCTGCAAAGACAGCCTTTTGCGGATCGAGGCCGGGAAGGAGCTCTGCACCCGGCGCGGCAGGAGCGGACGCTCCTGATCCGGCGAATCAGATAAGAAGAGGAAAAGAAAAGCGCAGGAAAGGGATCAGCCCTTCCTGCGCAGTTTGTTTCCCAGCAGAATAAAATTCTGACGGAGGACCTGGAAGAAATTCAGGGAGCGAACGATCTTCTCCGCCGGAAAATGATTTCTGCAGGCGCGGAGAAAAGTCCGCGGCTCTCTCACGGAGAACGGAAAATCACCGTTGTTCCTTGTACGGATCGCTATGCGCGGAATATACCGGCCTTTGAAATAGACCGCGGCAATGATGAGCTCGACTTCCTCCCAGGGAATCTGGATATAATCCTGCAGTGTGCGCTCATTATAGTACTCAATGCCCTTCTCACCGACCAGGATGTAGCCGTAGGTGTCGAGTCCGTGAAATGCGGTCGCCTTATTGGAGAACTCGATATTGCTGTTCAGGCGTTCGACGAGCGTGTCCTCCGGTCTCTTCCCGAACCGTTTGGTTTTTTTGACTTCTGCCATATTTTCACCTAAGTTTGCTTCAAAGAGAAGGGCCCGGATGCTTCCGGGCCCTTTTGTAATCCGAAATCAGATCTTTATCATTACAGAAGACCGATCACGTGTCCGAGGATACCAACCAGGAACAGGCAAAGGATGATGACGATCGGGGATACATTCTTCTTCAGAAGTCTCATGCAGAGGAGCGTGAGAAGAAGCGGAACGAAGCCCGGGATCAGGGAGTTCAGGTTGTCCTGAAGGGTGGTCACTCTGGTGGGCTCAAGGAAATATCCGCCTGCGAACTGGGAGATCGCCGTATGGATCCCCTCTGCGCCGGCCGGAAGATTTGCCCAGTCGATGAAGGATCCTTCCGCGTTCGTGATCGTCGATACCGGAAGTACGAAGTTAATGCTGACCCAGCGCTCGACCAGAGCACCCAGGATGAACATACCGAGGATGGAAGCGACCTTCGTGACCTTGCCGAGAAGACCGCCGGAGAGGTCCTTGGTGATCTCCATACCTACTTTGTATCCGAATTCCTGTGTATACCACATGAATCCCATACGGAATACGTTCCAGAGGATGAAGAAGAGGATCGGTCCGATGATATTTCCGGAGATCGCAAGGGAAGCGCCGAGAGCAGCCAGGATCGGGCGAAGTGTGAACCAGAATACAGGATCGCCGACACCGGCAAGAGGTCCCATCATACCGATCTTGACACCCTGGATCGCCTGATCTTCGACAGGCGCGCCGTTCGCGCGGTCTTCCTCAAGAGCAAGGGTAACGCCCATGACCGGGGAAGCCACATACGGCTGTGTGTTGAAGAATTCGAGATGTCTCTTCAGAGCAGCAGACTGCTCTTCTTTTGTTGTGTAAAGTCTCTTGATGGCCGGGATGATCGCATAGCACCATCCACCGTTCTGCATACGTTCATAGTTCCAGGAGCCCTGAAGGAAGGTAGAACGAAGCATGACCGCTCTGCGGTCGGCAACAGTTAACGCAACTTTTTTGTTCTCTTCTGCCATTTTTTCATACCTCCTTCTTCAATTATTCGTAATCATCCAGAATATCGCCAAGCGGATCGCCTGTACCGGCAGCTGCTCCGGCAACACCTGTGTTCTCCGAAAGCTTCAGATAGATGAGGGCAATGCAGACACCAATCGCGCCGAGAGCGATCAGAGTGAGGTCGCCGATGGCTGCGAGGCAGAAGCCGATGATCAGGAACGGCCAAACCTCCGGAGTAGCCATCATGTTGATGACCATCGCGTAACCTACGGCAACGACCATGCCGCCGCCGATGGACATACCTTCTGTCAGCCATGCAGGCATGGACTGCAGGAAGCCCTGGACGATGTCAGCCGGGATGAAGCAGAGCGCCATCGCCGGGATCGCAATACGAAGGCCCTGAAGGGCGATCGCGATGAGCTGCCAGATTTCGATTGCTTTGAAGTTTGCATCTTCTGCGGCTTTGTCCATTCGATGTACGACCGCGACGGAGAGCGTACGGACGATCATTGTAAGGAAAAGACCTGCAACGGCCAGCGGTACGGCGACCGCGATCGCGGTGTCGACACCCTTTGTGCCCTGATTACCGAGGACAAGGATGATCGCGGAAGCGACTGCCGCGAGAGCAGCGTCCGGGGAAACAGCAGCACCGATATTCGCCCAGCCGAGAGCGATCATCTGGAGAGATCCGCCCAGCATGAGGCATTCCGGAAGATGTCCGGTAACAAGCCCGATCAGTGTGCAGGCAACCAGCGGCTGATGAAATTCGAACTCATCAAGGATACCTTCAACACCGGCCAGGAATGCCACGATAAATACTAAGATAATAGAAATGCCTGACATTTCATTTCCTCCTGTTTGTGTGATTTATTCAATTGTTATTTGATTCCAAGACCATCCTTGGCGATCTGGAGAAGCTTGTCCATATTTTCCGGAGTGTCGGCCGGGACCTTGCGGACATCGAAGGTCACGCCGAGCTTTTTCAGCTCCTCGAAGCACTCCACATCCTTTGCGTCAAGAGAGAGGACCTTATTGACGGCGACCTTGCCCTGGCTGTGCGCCATGGAACCGATATTCAGGGTCTTGATATCAACGCCGCCCTTGATCGCCTCGAGAGCTTCCTGCGGGGTCTCGAACAGAAGGAAAGCGGTCGTGTCGCCGAAGCGGACGTCCTTTACGACCTCAAGCATCTTCTTCATCGGAACAACGTGCGCTTTGATTCCGGGAGGCGCAGCTTCGATGATCAGCTGCTTGCGAAGTGCGTCATGAGAGACATTGTCAGATACAACGATGATACGGTCGGGGGCGATCGCCTTGGACCAGTTCGTTGCGACCTGTCCGTGAAGAAGACGGGTGTCTACACGCGCATGCTTGATCTTGATGTGACCGTCTCCGAGGACTGTTCCCGGCGGGATCGCTCCGACCGGTCCTGCTGCAGGTCCTGCAGCAGCCTTTGTTGTGTCGGCAGGCTCAAGCTCTTTCGGATAAATCTTGATGCCGTCGCGGGAATCCTCGAGGATGCTTGCTGCCAGTTCATGTGCTGTTTCGCAGTCGTCACGGTTCGCGTAGGCTGTGATGAGCATCGGGGCGTTGAGTCCCGCTACGATCGCCCACTTGTCTTCATGCCCGCTGATGATGAAGTTGGCCTGATTGAACGGTGTGCCGCCCCAGAGGTCGACGAGGATCAGGACTTCGTCTTTGTTCTCGAATCCGTCGATCGCCCGGAGCATTTTCGCCCTCAAATCATCAGGACCTTCGCTTGGCTGCAGTGTGACAGCGGCGACGTTTTCCTGCTCACCGAAGAGCATGCTTCCGGTCATGAAGATGCCGTCCGCAAAATCTCCGTGAGTAGCGAGAAGAATACTTACCATCTACTCTTCCTCCCTTTCTTTATTGATAGTATCATTTGGTGCTATTGCACAAAATATCCCCGCAATATAGGCGAATTACAGGGAATCTATATGAATTATACAATCTTATTATCGTGAATTCAACAGAAAGAATTGAGAATTTTTTTACAAAATTCATTAAAATTTAATATATTTTAATTTCAGCCGAAAATCAGCCTCATTCCTTCCATCCATACCCGCGGCAGGAGTTTTCCGCTTGTTTGAAATTCTGCGAAATGCTATACTGACTGCATGGATGAACGGAATGCGATAGAGGTGAAGCTTGCCGCGAGCCTGAAATCTCTCGCGGTAAAGCACCCCTTTGAAAAAATTACAATTAAACAGATCACAGACGGCGCCGGGGTCATCAGGGTCACGTTCTACAACCATTTCCAGGATAAATATGACCTGCTCGAGTGGATCATGCGGACGGAGATCCTCGAGCCGGTGCAGATCCTGCTCGCGAATTCGATGTTCAGGGAGGCAGTCGTTCTCATATTCAGAAATATGCAGAAGGAGAAAGAGTTCTATATGCATATCGTCAATATGGAAGGACAGAACTCGTTCTCGGAGATGGCGGAGCGGGGCATCGAGGAGATCCTCCGGTATGCGATCGGAGAGACGGAGCTTACGGGGAAAGCGGATAAGTCCTGGCTCTCACCGGAATTCGTATCGAAATATTATGCGAAGGCGATGACCTTCGTCGTCGTGGAATGGATCCGGACGGGCATGAAGATTCCGCCGGACGAGATGGCCCGGGCCTATGAATACATTGCGACGAGATCGCTCGAGGAGATCGTTCGGGAGATCAGGGGATAGGCGCCGGGGAAGCCGCGTGCGGGTCAGGGTGGAAGCTCCGCAGGAAGCGGAATGCCGGTCTTCGGGGGGCGCAGAGCGGAGGCTCCGTCTGCGCGGACCGAAGTCTCTGACGCGGGAAGGCTGCGAAGAACAATTGAAGTTATATGAAGAAGGCAGGTATACATTTCAGTGAAAATGTAAAACCTGCCTTTACACGTTCCGGGGGTTGAATATTACGATATTCAGCCTCTTTTCTTATTATATGGAGTGGGTTCTAAAGGAAGCGGATTCCGCCAGCCGCCAGAACCGGCAGCGCGGGACCGGCATCCGAAAGACCGGAGAGCGAATAAAATGCACATGGAAAGGCAGAATTCCGCAGGAGAACTGCTCTTCCCTGTACATGAACTGACATGGAGGTCTTTATGAAATATTTCGGGAAAGCAGTCGTGAGATCCCGCTTCGTGATCCTCATCATATCTGCAATTCTACTCGTTCCTTCTGTGATCGGCTATCTGAACACACGCATCAACTACGACGTTCTGACGTATCTGCCGAAGGATATCGAGACAATGAAGGGGCAGGATATTCTGCTCGATGAGTTCGGTCAGGGCGCGATCTCGATGATGGTCGTCGAGGGCATGGACTTTAAGGATGTTTCAAAGCTCAGGGCGGAGATCGAGGAAGTCGATCACGTGCAGGACGTGATCTGGTATGACAGCTTCGCGTCCCTCAATATGCCGGTCGAGATGCTTCCGCAGGAAGTGCGGGACGCGTTCATCTACGAGGACGCAACGCTCATGGCGATCACGTATGATACCGGAACATCGGCGGATGAGACGATGGAGGCGATCACGACGATCCGGAAGATCGCAGGGAAGAACTGCTTCCTTGCCGGCATCTCCGGCATTGTCACGGATACAAGAGATCTGGCCAACGCGGAGGAACCGATCTACGTTCTTCTGGCAGTCCTTCTGGCCGTCGTCGTTCTGGGCCTTGCGATGGACACATTCCTCGCGCCGTTCTTCTTCCTCCTGTCGATCGGAATGTGCATCATCTATAACCTCGGGTCGAATGTATTCTTCGGAGAGATCTCCTATATAACAAAGGCGCTGGCGGCGGTCCTGCAGCTCGGCGTGACTATGGACTACTCGATCTTTCTCTGGCACAGCTTCCAGGAAAATATAAAGAAGTACCCGGATGACCACAAAGAGGCCATGGCGGAGGCGATCAATCAGACGCTGCAGTCCGTCATCGGATCCTCCATCACAACAATCGCAGGCTTTATCGCCCTCTGCTTCATGAGCTTCACGCTGGGACTTGATATCGGCGCTGTCATGGCGAAGGGCGTCCTGTTCGGAGTAATCGGCTGCGTCACGATCCTGCCTTCCATGATCCTGACGGCGGAGAAGCTGATCGTGAAGACCAGGCACAAGCCGCTGATACCGAAGTTCAAAAAACTGCCTGATTTTGTGCAGAAGCATTACAAGGCCGTTCTGGTCGTCTACATGCTCGCATGGATCCCGGCGATCTGGGGATACATGCACTATGATGTCTACTATCAGCTGGATCAGACCCTTCCGCCGAATCTTCCGTCTGTCACGGCAAATGCCGAGCTCTCGGAGAAGTTCAATATGGGCGCTACCCACATGATCCTTCTCGATGCGGATACGGACAGCACAGAGACAGAGAAGATGTGCAATGAGATGAAGAAGGTCGACGGCGTGAAGAGCGTCCTCGGCATCGATTCCCTGATCGGCTCCAGCGTCCCCCACGAGATGCTGCCGGAGAAGATCCTCGACGCACTTGAGTCTGAAAATTATAAGCTGATGCTCATCACCAGTGAGTATGCGACCGCCTCCGACGAGGTCAACGCGCAGGTCGGTGAGCTCAACACGATCCTCAAGAAGTACGATCCGACCGGGATGCTGATCGGCGAGGCTCCGTGCACCGCGGACCTTATTCGGATCACGAACCACGATTTCAATGTCGTCAACTGGGTATCGATCGGACTGGTCTTCCTGATCATATTCTTTGTATTCAGATCGGTCAGCCTTCCGTTCCTGCTGATCTTTGCCATCGAGTTCGCGATCTTCGTGAACATGGGCATACCGGGATATACAGGAACCGTCCTTGCATTCATCACACCGATCGTCATCGGAACGATCCAGCTTGGTTCGACCGTTGATTACGCGATCCTGATGACGAGCCGCTATCAGACAGAGCGGGCCGGCGGAAAGAGCAGGGAGGAGGCTGTCCGGATCGCCCACGAGACATCGATCCAGAGCGTCATCGTGTCGGCATTTTCCTTCTTCGCGGCAACCTTCGGAGTCGGCATGTACTCGAACATCAGCATGATCTCGTCGCTCTGCATCATGATGGCCCGCGGAGCGCTGATCTCCATGGTCACGGTCCTTCTCGTGCTTCCGGCCATCCTCATGGCGTTCGATCCGCTGATCGTGCGGACGAGCCTGGGATTCATGCCGAAGGACAAGGGCTCTTTCGCCGGAGGAAAAGGACACGGGAGAAGGACTTTAAAGCCTCAGGGACTTTGATTTCTGGCATGGAACAGATATCTTTCAGCAAAGAGAACAGGCACTTGGACACGTACCGATATTATTGTAAAGAGAACAAACGCTTAGAAACGTACCGATAGAAGACTGAGTTTGAAAAGAGGTTAAGACAATGAAGAGTAAGATGGTAAAGAAACTGCTCGCCGGTACACTGACAGTCGTTATGGTCGCAGGGACGGCCGCCTGCGGAAGCAGCAAAGCTCCTTCGACCGGCAGCGCAGAGCAGGTCGAATCACAGGCGAAGGTGACCGAAGCTGCTGCCGAAAATGAAAATGCCGGGTCGGAAGAAAAGCTTGCCACGATCATGGCGGAAGCGGTCGGAGCCGGAAACAATGAAGGCGTCGAGAAATCCGAGACAGTCTATGTTTTAACGGACGCTTCCGGAAAGCCGAAGGATGTCACGGTCAGCGCATGGCTGAAGAACCCGGACAGGAACAAGGCGATCAATGACGAGACTTCCCTGACGGACCTGAAGGTCACGGAGGGAGACGCCGTATACAGCAATGCGGGAAATGAAGTGACCTGGACCTCGAACGGAGAGGACGTGTATTATCAGGGCAAGACGGATGCGCAGGTTCCCGTAAATGCGGAGATCACCTATTATCTGAACGGTAAGGAAGTGACGCCCGAGGAGATCGTCGGCCAGGAAGGCGAGGTAAGGATCCATATCGCGTATACAAATAATGAAAAGCGCGGAGATGTCTACGTTCCGTTCACTGCAGTCACAGGCCTCATGTTCTCGAATGATGACGTGAGCAATGTCAAGGTGGATAACGGAACGGTCGTCTCGGAAGGCAAGAACACGATCGTCGTCGGGATGGGCTTCCCGGGACTCGGAGAGAGCCTTGCGGCCACGAAGGAGAAGGCCTCCGAGAAAGCCGGGGAGATCGGCGGAGAGAACGGACAGAAGGTACAGAATAAGATCATGGATCTCGATATCCCGAGCGAAGTCGACGTCACGATGGACGCCTCCGCGTTCAAGGTCGATCTGTGCATGACGATGGTCTTCTCGAACCTTCTCGACGGAGAGGATACGGAGCTCGACGAGGATGCGGACAGCGCATTCGAAGAGCTGGATAAAGTTGTCGATGAATTGAGCACAGACGGCACTGCCCTGGCGGACGGCGCGACAAAGCTCTCCGACGGCATCAAGACCGCGGATGACGCGATGCCGACTCTCACGGACGGAACGAGCCAGCTCGCTTCCGGCGTGAAGGCCTACACGGACGGTGTGAGCCAGGTCAATGAGGGCGCAGCCCAGCTCGCCGCAGGTGCTTCGTCCGCAAAGGACGGAGCGGACACGCTTGCATCCGGCGTTGCAGCCTATACGACCGGTGCAGCGACGATCGCGAGCGGAGCTTCCGAGCTTTCGGCGGCAGGCAAAAAAGCCGGTGAGGGCGCATCACAGGTGGCTTCCGGCGTAAAGGCCTACACCGAAGGCGTCTCTCAGGTGGGCGACGGCGTCGCAGCCCTTGCGGAGGGCATTTTCTCGATGGATTCTGTCGTGAAGGGATTCCCGACGGATACTGCAAAGCTCCTGGCCATCAGCTCTCAGGCGGCAAAACAGGCGGAAGAGACCGCAAGGACATCTGCCGAAGCAGAGCTCGAGGATAAGAAGAAAGAGGCTGGAGATGCCGCCGAAGCGGCAGCGAAGAAATCGATCAATGAGACGGCCAAAGCGGTAGTCTCAAAAGTTGCCGATACGCTCGATAAGCAGATGGAGCTGACGAAAAAAGCCGTCGGCGCAGCTGCAAAGCAGCAGGCGGAATCCGGGCTTGACCAGCAGAAGAAGGCTGTTGCGGCGGCAGCAAAAGCAAAGGTCAACGAGACGCTCGATGCAGATGCGGAGAAGGCAGGCGCAGCGGCGGCAGCTCAGGTGAGCGCGGCTTCTGAGGAAAATGCCAAGGGTGCGGCAGCAAAAGCGCGTGCGGCTGCAGAAGAAGGCCTCGAAGAGAAGGCTCAGGCAGCGGGTGCGAAGGCACAGGCGGCGGCAAAAGCTTCTCTCACCGAGACGGCGGCCGGTGCCGGCGCGCAGGCAGAGGCTGCGGCAGCGGAAGGACTCGACGATAAGGCAGCGGCGGCAGGCCAGGCGGCAAAGACGAAAGCCGAGACGGCAGCCGGTGAGGCGGATTACAGTCAGGGCGCATCCGCGGTGGCATCCGGACTCGGAACGGCGATCGCGGGGACTCTCTCTTCCGGCGTTGCCGCACCGGAAGTCGGATCGATCGAAGTGGGGATCGATGTCAGCAGCGCGGACGCTTCCGGGATCGTGAATGCGATCGCTGCCGGACTGGTCGCGCAGGGCATGTCGGCTGAGGAAGCGGCTTCGACCGCCCAGGCAATGATGGATTCTTATAACAGTGAGGCCAATGCCGCCGCATCGGCACAGGCATCTGCGGCGGCCGCCCAGGCGGCGCAGAGTGCGGCAGATCAGACTGCGCAGGGGATCAGAGACGGCATTTCAGCCGAGGCGATCACGAACGCGATCAGTGCAAGCGGTGCCGTCGAGACAGCAATGAAGCAGGCAGCCGTGACGGCAGCCGGCACGGCGGCGGAGAGTGCAGCTTCCACGGCGGTCAGACAGACAGCTCCGGCAGCGGCAAAGAGCGCTGCAGAGCAGGTCGTTACGGGATACGGCGCGCAGATCGCGGGACAGGTCGCGGAAAATGTCGTGAAGGAGACGGCACCGGAGGTCGCTGCACAGACTGCCTACGAGACGGTGAAGAGCAGTGCGGGAACGATCGCTTCCCAGGTCGCGTCCAGTGTATATAAGGAAGCTGTTCCGCAGGCAGTGGAGCAGACCGCTGCGACCGTTGCAGGACAGGTCATTCCGGCGACTGCCGAGAAGACTGCCGAGATCGTGTATGAAAGTACCGCGAAAACTGTCGCAGAGCAGACTGCGGACAGTGTGATCCGCCAGGCTGTCCCGCAGACGGCAAGACAGACAGCGGAAAGCGTGGTGGAGCAGTCGCTGGTCGAGACAGCCGGAACGGTCGCATCCGCGACGGCCAGCGAGGTCGCTGCCCGGACTGCCCTCTCGGTCGTCGGAAGCTTCAGCGATGGCACGACACAGCTTACACAGGGTGTGAACCTTCTTCTCGAGGGAGCGAACACACTTGATTCGAAGTCGGAAGAGCTGACGGCGGGGGCAGGATCCCTTGCGGAAGGCCTGCAGGCTCTGTCTGCCGGCATGGATCAGCTCGCAGCCGGCACTATGGCGCTCGATCAGAATTCCGCAGCCCTCACGAACGGTGCGAATACGCTGGCGCAGGGACTTTCCGAGCTGGCAGCGGGGACATCGACGCTTTCTGCCGGTACATCCACACTGGCTGGAAACTCTGAAGCCCTCACAAGCGGTGCGGATCAGCTCGCAGCCGGAGCGGTCACGCTCTCGGAGGGCATGGACACGATCCTTTCCGGTTCTCTGGAACTGAAGGACGGATGCGTACAGTTCAATGACGAAGGAATCCAGAAGATCGCCGATTTCTACAAGGACGACGTCAAGGATCTGGATGCAAGGATCCGCGAGCTCAAGGATGCGGCGAGAGAGTACACATCGTTCTCCGGAGCTGCTTCCGATATGAACAGCACAGTCAAATTCATCATTAAGGCGGACACGATCGCCTGAGAAATACGGCGTTTCGCTTTTCGTCTGACATTTTTCTGATTGAGAGGAGGGCCTATGCAGACAGTACTGGTTATTCTGATCGTCCTGTCAATAGCGCTCGGACACTATGAGGCGATCGTAAAGCGGGGGGCCATGATCGTGAACCTTGACAGGAAGCTCCTGATCATCGCTCTCCTCTGCGGGATCTTTAATCTGAGCGTCGCCGCGGGGGGATACGCCCTCGGACGGTTCGCGCTCAGCATGGATCTCGGAGAAAGTGAGATCTTCTGGATAAATCTTGTTGCAGGGATCCTTCTTCTTGCGGCGGGATCCAATATGCTGATCCGGGCTTACCGGTCCAGACAGCTCCTTGAGCACAGGATGGACACCATCGATCTCAGGCACGACACGATCCTCGAGCTTCGGCTCTGCCTGTATTCCTTCATAGGGGGAGCTGTCTGCGGACTTCTGTCCTTCCGGATGCTTTTTGTGGTGATCGCGTTCGCGCTCGGGACGGCAGTATTTTCCGCCGTCGGCTATATCAGCGGAAGATCCTTCGGGATGGAGAACGGACGGCCTGCGCTGGTGATCGGAGGGGGAGCCCTCTGTGCAATCGGGATCGCGCTCCAGTTCATATAAGGAATTGAGGGATCTTTTGCGGAGCGGAAATGTCAGAGTGACCGTGCATTAAGCCCCGGTGATTCGCAAAACGCCGGTCCGGTCCCGATTAAGGCAGGCATGGGGAAGCACCTTTGCGGCGGCTGAAACTTAATATTGCTTTTCTTGTCATAAGGCAGTAGACTTAAAGCTTAACAAAGCTTTTTCACTGCCTTATATTTTGCGTGATAAGGCCTGAGAATGCGCGCATGCCTGCGGCGCGAAGCCGGTCCTTTAGGGTATGGGAAGCATTCGGGGGTCAACCTGCATCGGGCGGCTGTGCCGCGGGATGTGCGTATCACGCAAATCGGATGGGCGGGGCTGAGCCTGCCCGTTCGATCGAAAATGAGTATTTCTGTAATGACCTGCCGGGGGATCATTCTTCCGGCTTTTTTAAGGAGGATCTGATGAAGATTGTTGTCCTGTGCGGAGGAACTTCCACAGAGCGTGAGATTTCAATTATTTCCGGTACGGGTGTCTGCAAGGCGCTCCGGCAGAACGGACATCTGGCGATCCTCGTCGACGCCTTTTTCGGCAGCGAAGATTCCGATCTGATGGAAGCCTTCCCTGATTTTTACGATGTCGACGAGGCGGCAGCCTATATCCGGTCGTTCGACAGCAAGGTCGAGAGCGCGAAAGCAAATCCCACCCGCGCCTTTTTCGGACCGAATGTCCTGAAGCTCTGCCGCATGAGCGACCTTGTCTTCCTCACTCTGCACGGCGCGAACGGGGAGGACGGAAGAGTGCAGGCTGCGCTCGATCTGCGTAAGATCCGGTATACCGGAACGGGATATGCCAGCTCGGCGCTCTCCATGGATAAAGGGCTGACCAAGATCATGCTGGGGGCCAGAGGGATCCCGGTCCCGAAGGGAACGACGCTCCAGAAGGGATTTGATTCGTTCGACCTCGCGGACATGGGTCTCACATTTCCTCTGGTCGTGAAGGTCGCCTGCGGCGGATCGTCCGTAGGCGTGTACATCGTGAACAGTGAGGAGGAGTATCTGCACTCACTCGATCTGGCCTTTGAGCTCGAGGATGAGGTACTGGTCGAGGAGTATATCAGCGGACGGGAATTCTCCGTCGGGGTGATCGACGGCAAAGCCCTTCCGGTCATCGAGATCCGGCCGAAGTCGGGGTTCTATGATTACAGGAGCAAATACACGGCGGGGATGACGGATGAGATCTGTCCGGCGGATATATCCGAGCCGCTCACCAGAAAAATGCAGCATTATGCCGAGGCCTGCTACCATGCGCTCTTTATGGAGGCATACGCACGCTTCGACTTTATCATGAAGGATGACGGCGATATGTACTGTCTGGAGGCCAACACGCTTCCGGGAATGACGCCGATGTCCCTGATGCCGCAGGAAGCCGCAGCCATCGGAATGGACTATCCTGCTTTCTGCGAGCGGATCATCGAGGTCTCGCTTGCGAAATATACGAAAAAATGAGGAATGCTATTATGAAGAATATGACACCGCGCAATATCGCCGCGGCCTGCGGCGGAAAGCCGGTAAACTGCGAATCGATCATGGACACGGAGATCACTGCCGTCACAACGGACAGCCGGACGGTCACGCCCGGATGCCTCTATATCCCGATCAGGGGAGAGACCTTCGACGGACATGATTTTATCGGAAAGGTGCAGGAAGCCGGTGCCCTGCTCGTCCTGACGGAGAAAAAGGACGCGGCGGGGGACGGTCCGTACATTAAAGTCACGAAGACCAGAATTGCCATTCAGCGCATCGCGGAATTCTACCGGAAAGAGATGAACATCCCGGTCGTCGGGATCACCGGATCTGTGGGGAAAACGAGCACGAAGGAAATGATCGCCTCCGTCCTTGCACAAAAGTACAGGACGCTCAAGACGCTCGGCAATTTCAACAACAATCTCGGACTTCCGCTCACGATCTTCAGGATGACTCCGGAGGACGAGATCGCGGTGCTCGAGATGGGGATCAGCCATTTCGGGGAAATGACGGACCTTGCCAGAACCGCGAGACCGGATACAATGGTCATCACCAATATAGGGACGTGCCATCTGGAGTTCCTCCGGGACCGGGACGGGGTCTTTGAAGCCAAGACAGAGTGCTTCGAGTATGTGAGTTATGACGGAACGGTCGTGCTGAACGGGGAAGATGACAAGCTCTCCCGTGTAGACCAGGTACATGGCCGCGCTCCGATCTTCTACGGTCTGGACCCGGGAAAGCGGGTCTACGCAGACAATATCCGCCCGCTGGGCTTTGCCGGGACAGCCTGCACGATCAATATGGACGACCGGTCCTTTGACGTGACGATCCCGGTGCCGGGTGAGCACATGGTCCTGAACGCGCTTGCGGCGGCCACGGTCGGTTCGCTTTACGGTCTCACGGATGAGGAGATCAGGGCGGGAATTGAGAAAGTCGGCTCGCTCGACGGCCGCTTTAAAGTGACGGAGACCGGCAGGATCACGGTCATCGATGACTGCTATAACGCAAATCCGATGTCCATGAAAGCATCCTGCAGTATCCTTGATACGATCGACAACGGGACGGTCGCGATCCTCGGAGATATGGGCGAGCTCGGCGGGGAGGAGGAAGCGCTTCACCGCGAGGTCGGCACGTTCATCGGCGGATGCAGGATCGACCGTTTCGTGACGGTCGGCGCCCTTTCCCGCAATATCGATGCCGGGATCCTCGAGACGAGGCCGGATGCCGATGTAAGGCACTTCGACACGGTCGATGCGCTGCTCCCGGAGCTTTCCGCGCTCGTCCGCGAAGGGGATGCGGTACTTGTCAAGGCATCGCATTTTATGAAGTTCGACCGGATCGTTTCGGAACTGAAAGAAATCTTTTGAATCAAATTAACAAAACAATGAATAAGGCTGCCGCACCCGTAAAGGAAAGGCATTGCCGGGCCGGAACATCTGAGGGATGTTCGCCGGATACGGTGCTCTTTCGCTTACAGGTGCGGCAGCCTGCGTTTATACAAGCTCTTTATTCTTTTTGACCATCTCTGTGAGAATTCCTCTGAAATGTTCGCCCACGTACTTTCTCTCTTCCTTCGTGAGCGCATCCCAGTAAATCGGTTCTCCGTATTCGATGACGACGTGCTGCGGCGTGATCTTCGGCAGATGCTTCTCGAAGACCGCGGCGGTGTTGTTGAATGAGACCGGAATGATCGGGACTTTTCCTCTCTGCGCGACCTTGAAGCTGCCGTCATGGAAGGGGGCAAGCTCGGTCTCATCGCCCTTGTTTCGCGTCCCCTCCGGGAAAATGAAGATCGAGATGTCCTCGTCTCTCGCCATTTCCGCGGCGGTCATGATCGTTTTTACGCCCTGGCGCATATTTTCCCGGTCCAGGAACAGACAGTGCAGGAACATCATGTTCCAGGAGAGGATCGGCCATTTCCGGAAGGATTTTTTCGCGATGTAGGCTGTCTGCCGCTTCATCTGGCTGTAGCTTATGATCACGTCGAAGAAGCTCTGATGGTTTCCGACGAAGAGGACGGCCTGATCCTCCGGGACGTTCTCAAGTCCGATGGTCGTGACCTTCACTCCCGCCATGTGCCAGACGATGCTGAGTGCTCCCTGTACGATGCGCTGCATGATAAAGTCTGCCTTCTTTGCGTTGAACCTGCGCACGAGGAGCAGGATCAGCATGACCGGGCAGGAAAGAATGAGATACAGGATTAGGAATAAAGCAATAAAAATAAATCTGATCATTTTGTCTCCTTGCTGGAGGGATAGAGCTTATCGGAAGCTGCGCAGCAGCTTTCGACAAGGAACGCACGGGCGTTCCTGCCGCGCAGCGGGTGCGAAGCACCTTCCCATTTGCACGGCTGCTAAGCTGGCCGGAGCTTAATGCTCTGCGCCTGCAGGGCGCATATCGGCTAGAAATAGTATACATAAATTATTGGAAAAAACAAGTTCGTTTTCAGGGCCGGCCGGAGCGTCCCGGCTGCCCGGTGCGGACCGGTCTTCATGAGGAAGGTCCGGAAAAGAGTAAACATAAGAAAATCTTGCAGATAAGGAAAAGTTCGCTATAATATCTTTGTATACAAAAGAAGACTGGAGTGGACATGGATCTTAGGGCTTTTGCAAAAATCAATCTCGGACTTGACGTCCAAAGAAAACGTCCGGACGGTTATCATGATCTTCGTATGATCATGCAGATGACCGGAATGTACGACCGGATCTCACTGCGGGCGATCCCGGGCGGACACGGAATAAGGCTGCAGACAAATCTTCCGTATATCCCCGCCGACCAGCGGAATCTGGCTTACAGGGCGGCAGCGCTCCTGATGGAAGAATTCGGCGTGACGGACGGGCTTTCCATACGCCTGGAGAAATTTATTCCGGTAGCGGCAGGTCTTGCCGGCGGCAGTACAGACGCGGCAGCGGTCCTGACCGGAGTAAATGAGATCTTCAGGCTCGGACTGTCAGAAAAGGAGCTCATGGACCGGGGCGTAAAGATCGGGGCGGATGTCCCGTACTGCATTCTGCAGGGGACCGCTCTGGCAGAAGGGATCGGTGAAATTCTGACGCCGCTTCCGGATATGCCGTCCTGCAGCATCCTTCTCGCAAAGCCGCCGATCAACGTCTCCACAAAGGAGGTCTACGGGGCGCTCAAAGCAGATGAGATCGTGAAGCATCCGGATATCGACGGCATGATCCTCGCGATCCGGGAGGGAGACCTTCGGGGGATCGCTGAGCGTGCGGAGAATGTGCTGGAGGATGTGACTGCGCCGAATCATCCGGTCATCAGGGAATATGAATCGGAGATGAAGGAGGCGGGAGCCATTGCAGCGATCATGAGCGGCAGCGGTCCGACTGTATTCGGCCTTTTCGAGGACAGCAAAAAAGCGATGAAATGCAGGGATGAGATGCGGAGAAAGTACTCCGGGGCCAGGATCTTCCTGACGAGGCCGCAGCAGAAAGGGGATGACAGCAGTGAGCAGGGACAACGAGATCGATGAATTTCTCCCTCTTCGGGAAGTGGTTTTTCTGACGCTTAGAAAAGCAATCTTAAAGGGTGAACTGCAGCCGGGAGAAAGGCTCATGGAGATCGCTCTTGCGAACAGACTGGGAGTGTCGAGAACACCCGTCCGCGAAGCGATCCGCATGCTGGAGCATGAGGGACTTGTCGTCATGAAACCCCGCCGCGGAGCCCAGGTCGCAAAGATCACGGAACAGGAGCTGAACGACGTCCTTGAAGTTCGAAAAAGTCTTGAGATGCTTGCCGCGTCGAAGGCCTGCGAGCGCATGACCGAGGAAGATATGACAGCGATGCGGGACGCCGCGGAAGAGTTCAGGAAGCTTGCCCTGGATCCCGGCTGTGACCTGACAGCGCTCACGGAGGCGGATGTAGCTTTCCATGATACCATATATTCCGGAACGGGGAACAGAAGGCTGATCCAGATCCTCGAGAATCTGCGGGAGCAGATGTACCGGTTCCGATTTGAATATATGAAGGATGCGAGCATCAGAGAATCTCTGATTTCGGAGCATGAGGAGATCATGAGGGCGGTAGCCGCCCGGGACAGTGAGCTCGCCGCAGAACTGATCGGAGATCATATTGACAATCAGCAGAAAGTGATCCATGCGGGCATCGCTTCAATGGAAGGAGAGATCTGATGGAGAAGACAGGAAGTATGCCGATCGGAGTGTTCGACTCCGGTCTCGGAGGGCTCACTGTTGCAAGAGAGATCATGAGAAATCTCCCCAATGAGCGGATCGTATATTTCGGAGATACGGCCCGGGTCCCTTATGGCAGCAAGTCCAAGAACACGATCGTGCGCTATTCCCGGCAGATCGTGCGGTTCCTGAAGACACAGGATATCAAGGCGATCGTGATCGCCTGCAATACGGCGACCGCGCTTGCGATCGATGAGGTCAGCGAGGAGGCGGGAATGCCGGTGATCGGCGTAATTGAACCGGGAGCGAGAATGGCAGCCGAGTCGACCCGGAACGGAAAAGTCGGTGTGATCGCGACGAGGGCTACGATCCATACGCACGCATACTCCAGTGCGATCCGCCGCATCAATCCGGATATTCGGGTGTACAGCCAGGCGGGCGCACTCCTCGTTCCGCTCGTAGAGGAAGGGTGGGTGCATGACCGTGTGACAGATGAGATCATCATGCGCTATCTTGACGATCTGCTGGAGCACGGGATCGATACCCTGATCCTCGGATGCACTCATTATCCGCTCCTCCGGAGCGAGATCCGCAAGCTGGTGGGGGATGAGATCACGCTCATCAACCCCGCGTATGAGACGGCGAAGGAGCTTGGGAGGATGCTCACCTGCCAGGGGCTGGAAAGTACCGGGACCATCGAGGCGGGCGAACCGTACCCGTATAAATTTTTTGTGAGTGACGATCCGGAGAAATTTACAAGCTTTGCCAATTCGATCCTTCCGGTCGATGTGAAGACCGCAAAGATCGTGCCGATCGAGGAGTATTGACTGGATAGAAACTATCTGATTTCGGAAGCTGCGAAGCAGCTCCCGATAAAAAGGCGGATTTATCGACCGAATTTTTTCAGAGGAGGCAGATGAAGCGGGAAGTTCTGATTAAAGTGAGGGGCATTCAGTCCCTGGAAGGAAGGAACGCATCCGAGGAGCCTGTTGAGCTGGTCACGCCGGGAACACATGAGGCGGATGATGAGACCCACAGACTGACGTACGAGGAGATCATGGACGAGGTCCTTGAGATGCCGACAAAAAATGTTGTGGAATTTACGGACCACTCACTTACAGTCCACAAGACGGGACTGGTAAATGTCGATATGGTCTTTGAGCCCGGGAAAATGAACATCGCCTACTATGAGACCCCCTACGGGGTCCTTGATATGGGCATATCCACGATGGGGCTCAACGTGAAGAATGCCGGAGATATTTTTGAGATCCGGGCGGATTATTCTCTGTCAATGAACGGGGAATTCGTGGCGGACTGTATGCTCGAGATCGTCGTGGAGCCGAGATCTTCACAGGAAAGCGAGCCTGCTTCTGAGACCGTGTGAAGCTCTGCGGTGATGCCGTGCGATTCAGGAACGCCTCTGCGTTCCTTCTGCGCCGCGCGGGGTGCGGAGCACACTCCCGTCTGCGCGGCTGTGATCCGCCGGCAGAGAGAAAAAGAAAGAAGAAAAGACATCCGCCGGGATGTCTTTTCTTCTTTCTTTTTTCTTTATGGATCACTTTTTCTTTTTCTTCGGTCTGTATTTTTTCTTTGTGGCACTCTTCACCTTTGCGTTCTGTACGCCCTGGGAGGAGTTCGAGGATGCCTGGATCTCCTGCTTTGCCGACTCGAGCTGCTTGTCTCTCTCCTCGACAGCCTTCCCTCTGAGACGGGAGAAGAGGCCTTTCTTCTTCGGGGTCTGAGGGACCTCGAGCGATCCGTGCAGGCCCTTGACATCCGTGATGTAGATGCCCGATACGGTCGCGCGGACTTCCTTCTTGACCGGGATCATATCGAAGATCTTCTCGTCCGCGACCATGTTCATGACCTTCGGTCCGTACTTGACCTTGACGATCGGCATCTTGCTTCTTCTGAGGAGTTTGGGCGTGTTTTCAAGGACTGCGTCCGGAAGACCGGCGTCTTTCAGCGGGACCCGCTTCTTGTCAATGATAAGCAGCGTGACATTCTGCTTTGCCGCCTCGATCTGCACCTGCTGTTCAGCCTGCTTCCGCTCAAGCCTGCGTCCGACAAAATACAGGACGACCAGAGCGATAATAAGGACGACCAGAATGATCAGTAATACTTTCCAGAACGTACTCATGTTCAAATCCTCCGAACTAAATTTTCGCTA
This sequence comes from uncultured Clostridia bacterium, assembly GCA_946629525.1. Taxonomy (GTDB): domain Bacteria; phylum Bacillota; class Clostridia; order Lachnospirales; family Lachnospiraceae; genus Chordicoccus. Next base: position 10,629 of record CAMOXU010000027.1, on the reverse strand, counting down.
AGCTAAATACTATCATGATTCGGGAGGCAAAGCAAGAAGATTTGACCCGTCCTTAAAAAGCGGAAATCTGCGGCCTGCCGGGCCGGTTCTCAATGCCTCCGGCAAGCTTTGACGGTACAGGGGATTTCATTCCGAAAGCAAACATGCTATGATTAAAGATATTTAATCAAAAGCGCTGCTGTGATCTGCCGGGCTTTGCAGATCTGACAGTGTGCAGCTGTCTGCAAAAAACTCATCTCAGAGACGGGACGCCATCCCCGCTGAGATGAACGGTTCCGGAGGCTGGTGTAGGGAATGGTCACGATAAAAGAATTGGCAGAGATCCTGAATCTGAGTACAACAACGGTATCGAATGTTATTCACGGCAAGACAAAAGAAGTGTCCGGAGCAACGATCGAGCGGGTGCGGGAGGCCCTTGACGAATATGAGTATGTTCCGAATATCAACGCCAGCAATCTGGCCAGGAACAAATCAAAAATTATAGGAGTAGCGCTCCTTGCAAGGCCGGACAAGTACCCGAATCTGCTGACGGATCCCTTTATCTCGGAGATGATCAGCGCCCTGGAACGGACGATCAGGGAAAACGGATACTATATGATGATCTATATAGCGGATGAGATCGGAGGCATCATTCAGCAGATCTCCTCATGGAATGCGGACGGCGTCATTCTCTTCGGGCTCATGGGGGATACCTGGAAAAAGGTCGGAGAGCGATATAAGAATCCAATCGTCTCGATCGACTGTTTTGACGTGACAGAGAGAAAAAACGTCGTAAATATCGGGCTCAGGGATGAGGAGGGAGCGTATCTGGCCGTTCGACATCTTGTCCGGAAAGGTCACAGGAGGATCGCTTTTCTGTCTGACAACTGTCACGGGGTGGACAGGGAGCGGTTCGCGGGGTTCCGAAGAGGACTGCAGGAGGCCGGAATTTCGTTTTGCGAGCGGGACTTCCTGAAGCTCATGCTTCTGGAAAAGGGAGCGGAAGAATGCTTCAGCGATCTTGCGGCGCGAAGTGAAGAGTATACGGCGGTCTTCTGTGTGTCGGATCTGTATGCGGTGCAGCTCGCCAATGCGGTGCGCGCGCGGGGAAGACGGATCCCGGAGGACCTGTCGATCATCGGATTTGACGACAGCCTGCTCGGCAGACTGTACAGGCCGGCCATCACGACGATCCATCAGGATACGGAAATGAAAGGCGTTCTGGCCGGCAATATTCTCGTACAGATGATAGAGGAAAAATACGACGGGGAGAAGGAAGTGATGCTCCCGGTAAGCCTCGTCGAACGCGATACAGTAAAAAAGATCTGACCAGCGTCAGATCTTTTTTATCTCATAGGAAATTCCTCCGGATTTCCTATGAGACAAAAAGCACTCCGTGCAGGATGCGCACTCGCACGCACGGAAGATACCGCTGCGCGGTCGTGCTCGGCGCACAAAGCAGTCAAGCCCCTCAAGAGTGAGGGGCAGGGGAGTTGATGCAGGCTTGCCTGCTTTGTTCTTTCAGTCTCAGGACTTTCCGGTCGCGCTTACCGGTGTGGGCCTTCTCTCGTCGAACACGGAATTCACATCGAAGAGATTCTCGAAGACATTGGTCTTGGCCGCGCCGGAGATCGAACGCCACATCTGCAGTCCGTCACAGTCGATACGGCCCTGGCGGCAGTAATTCGAGCGGATCTGGACCCAGTATTCACTCGACGCGTCGACATTTGCGTAGAAGTTGTAGCCCATGCTCTTGAAGTAGGCAAAGACGTCATTTGTCGCCTCGTCGTAATCGCGCCAGGTGCCGATGTCAGCGCCGTGCGCGAAAATGATCGTATCAGTCGGACCGGTGATATTGGCGACCGTGTTCTGCCATTTTTCCTGATCCGTTGCCAGCGTCTCTACGGGCTTTCCCGTGACGCTCAGGTGTCCCCAGGTATGGCAGGCGAACTCCCAGCCGCTCGCCTTGACCGCTTCCGCGACTCTTGTCGCATCCGCCACATCCTGTTCCCAGTTGAAATCCGGATGAGACTCGAGGAAGATCCTCTGGTCTGCCTGCAGCCGTTCCCCTGTCAGGTAGGCCGTGTCGGTCCGGTAACCGAAGACTCCGTTATAGCCGGTCATGGCGATCAGACCGCGCGCCCCCTTATAGGCTCCGTCCGGGTGGGCTTCAAGGAACGTATTGAGTCTGGGAACGACATCATAGTCCCCGACTGAAACGTTTCCGGCCGCATCCGTATACTGGCACTTGACCTTGCCGTTCTCATCGACGACCGCTTTGTCAGCGTAGCCCTTCCCGTCATAGGAATGATAGTAGCTCCAGTCATCGACGGAGAGGACGAAGGGCTGCTTGTTCTCCGGGAGAAGAAGGCTCTTGTTCTTCTCGAACGTGACATTGCCGTTCTCGTCGGTCTTCTGGGTGACCAGATCCCGCATACGGACCAGTACCCACCCTCTGTCATACATCTGCTGCGTGATCTTGTCGAATTCGTCGACGGTCGTCATCCAGGCGTTGACGCCGGCCAGCGTGTCGGGATCCCACAACGTCGTATCGAAAGCTCTTCCCGGATCAACGATGAGCGAGTGATAGAAAATGTGCGGGATCTTCGTCACATCCTTGGCTTCCAGCGTGGACTTCGTCGCCGTGTAGCCTGCGATCGCGTTGACAAGATCCGAGTCTCTGTCGTAGTTCGGGAGTGCCTGAAGAAGTGCGATCGCCCCGTCGTAATCGTAGGAGAGGGCGAGCGTATCGGCTTCCCGGATCTTCTCGCGCCGGGCGGCGAGGGCTGCCTCCTCCGCCGTGATGCGGGCTTCCCGCTCAGCGTTCTTTGCAGCACGCTCGCGGCGCTTTCGCAGAATACTCGTCCCCACAAGGATCACAGCAGCCGCGATAATGAAAAAAATGACCAGCGTCGTGATCGTTCGGATCATCATGCGGCGGTGCCGCTCTTTTTTTCGGGCTGCCTTCTGTGCCTTTGTAAGGCGGGAGGTTCCCTGTTCGACCGGATTATTTGTTTCCATATATTAATACCTCTTCTTCCGTGAAATCGTCTTCCCGGTATGCCTTCTTTTGGGAGCGGGTCCATCCTGCGGGAAAACGGGCGGAAGAGCTGCTGCCTGCGGTTTCCCTGTCCCCGCGTCTGTCCATCTTCATATCATAACAAAGTCGGAGGCGGTATGTCCAGAGGAGGGATGTATTTACGGGCGGAGACTCCGGGGAGGGCGGTCGAAGTTTTTTGTTCATAAGAGCGGTCTTCTATGGTATACTAAACTATGTTTTTTAACGTCTGATTCAGATGCGCACATCGCGTCGGGAGCGCCGGAGCGTTCCTGACAGAAACATAAGGCAGGAAAACAAGATGAAAAAAACAAGTGAGAAAGAGGTTCTTCTGACTATTCAGGCACTCCAGCGGATGCCGTATTACCTGCACTGTCTGGAAAAAGCCGAGGAGGAAGGAATACAGACGATTTCCGCCACATCCATCGCCAATGAACTCAAGTTGAATGATGTGCTTGTGCGAAAGGACATAGCTGCGGTCTCCTCCACACAGGGAAAGCCGAAGTCGGGCTTTCAGGTCGGGGGGCTGATCCGCGATATCAAGGAGTATATGGGTTATAACGATCGGAAGGACGCTGTCATCGTCGGGGCCGGTTCACTCGGACGTGCGCTTCTCGGCAACAGCGAATTTGAACAGTACGGTCTCAGTATCTCGGCTGCCTTTGACACCAGGGAAGAACTGATCGGAACGTCGATCAGCGGCATTCGGGTCCTGTCCTTTGAAGACCTCGGAAGCTACTGCAGGGATAACGGGATCCTGATCGGTATTATCACAACGCCGATGGAAGCAGCCCAGAGGGTCGCAGATGTGCTGGTGGACGCAGGGGTCCGTGCGATCTGGAACTTTGCGCTTCTCCGGCTTGACGTGCCGGAAGGCGTTCTCGTGCAAAATGAAAATCTTGCCTCTTCGCTGGCCATGCTGTCTCATCATATCAACCGATAAGGCGGCCTGCGGAGGCTTACCGGGGCATAGGAGGTCCAATGAAAAATATACTGGAATATCTTGAAAGATCTGCCCGGAGATTTCCGGACAGGATTAGTTTTGCCGACCCGGAATCCGAGGTCACGTACGCAGGCCTTCTTGCCCGCGCACGGCGGATCGGGACGGCGATCGCATCCTTCGCGGAGCCGGGAAGCCCTGTCCCCGTGTTCATGGGGAAGGGCGTGGATACGATCGAGGTGTTTTTCGGCACGGTCTGTGCAGGCTGCTTCTATACGCTGCTCGACACGAAACAGCCGAAAATGAGACTGCTCGACATCCTCGGGACCCTGGAGCGGGATTTCGTCATCACGAGCCACGCGTACGACGAGGACCTTGCCGCTTTCGGCTTCGAGGGAACAATTTATTATCTGGAGGATCTCGGGAAAACGGAGGAGGATCCGGTCCTTCTCGACAGGATCCGCAGGCAGAGCCTCGATATTGACCCGCTCTACTGCAATTTTACGTCGGGCTCTACCGGCGTCCCGAAGGGAGTCCTCGTAGGACACCGCTCTGTCATCGACTTTATTGACTGCTTCACAGAGCTCTTCGACATCACGGAGGACGACGTGATCGGCAACCAGGCCCCGTTCGATTTTGACGTGTCCGTCAAGGACATCTACTCGACGATCGCTGTCGGCGCTACGATGCAGATCATTCCGACGAAATATTTCTCGATCCCGACGACGCTTCTCGATTTTCTTGTGGAGCGGCACGTGACGACGCTCATCTGGGCGGTCTCGGCCATGTGCGTCATCTCACAGCTGCACGGATTTGACTATAAAGTTCCGTCCGAAGTCAAAAAGGTACTCTTCTCGGGCGAGGTCATGCCGATCCGTCACCTGACCGAGTGGCAGAAGGCACTGCCGGACGTGAAATTCGTGAACCTCTACGGGCCGACGGAGATCACCTGCAACTGCACGTACTATGTGATCGACCGGATGTACGAGCGCGGGGAGTCGATCCCGAGCGGCGTGCCCTTCCCCAATGAGAAGGTCTTTCTCCTCGACGAGGAGGACCGTCTCGTCACGGAGCCGGGGGTGGACGGAGAGATCTGTGTGTCGGGAACAGCGCTGGCGCTCGGATATTATAATAATCCCGGGCAGACCGCAAAAGCCTTCGTGCAGAACCCGCTGAATAAAAAGTACCTTGAGACGATCTACAGGACGGGAGACCTTGCCCACTATGATGAGAACGGGCTCCTGTGCTTTGCGTCGAGGAAGGATTTCCAGATCAAGCATATGGGACACCGGATCGAGCTCGGAGAGATCGACCGGGCGCTCGACGCGGTCGAAGAGGTCGAACGGGCATGCTGTATCTTTGAGAAGAACAAGATCATGGCATTCTATGTCGGCGGGATCGATAAGAAGGAGCTCGCGGCGAAGCTCGCTCTGCGCATTCCGAAATATATGATCCCGAACCGTTTTGTGCAGGTGGACGAGATGCCGCTCACAAAGAACGGGAAGATCGACAGGAAGGCGCTTGCGGGAAGAAAATGATACAGTGCAGAAAGGAGCACTTCGGCCCGCCCGCCGGCAGAGGCGGCCGGGCTGTGTCTGAGAATGCGGATGATGAAGATAGAAGAATTCCTGTCCCTGTACGGGAACGACAACGGGAACGCGGAGCTTAAGACTCCGTCCTACATTTTTGATATTGATATTCTGAAGGCGCGCACAGAGTACCTTCGAAAGCACCTTCCGGGAAAGCGCATCGTCTATGCGATGAAGGCCAACCCGTTCATCGTCGGGGCTGTCTCGGGTCTTGTCGATGCGTTCGAGATCTGCTCTCCGGGAGAGGAGCGGATCTGCGAGAAGGCGGGGATCCCCGCCCGGCAGATGGTCCTCTCCGGCGTCAACAAGGAGGAGGCGGATTTCCGCCGGATCATGGAATATGCAGGCGCGGGAGATACGGGAGCCCGCCCGGTCTATACGGCGGAGTCCATGCACCATATTGAGATCCTGGGTAGGGCGGCCGGGGCGGTCCTGGGTGAAAATGCCCCTGTCGACGTCCTTCTCCGCGTGACCTCCGGCAATCAGTTCGGGATGGACGAGGAGGAGATCGTACGGGTCCTTAAGGAGCGGGAAAAGTATCCGTGCCTTCATTTTATCGGGATCCAGCTTTACTCGGGAACGCAGAAAAAGCTGCGCAATATTGAGAAGGAGATCGCATATCTGGATGCACTTCTTTCCAGGCTCGATGAAGAATGCGGATTCCGGGCGGAGGAGCTCGAGTACGGTCCCGGGCTGCCCGTCAATTATTTCCGGAAGGAAAAGCCCGTGGAAGAGGATGAGCTCCTTCGTTCGCTCAACGATCTTCTCGACGGAATGAACTTCAAAGGGAGGATCTCCCTTGAGATGGGACGCTTTTTCGCGGCCTGCTGCGGATCCTACGTTACCCGGATCATGGACCGGAAGACCAACCGGGGCGTTAATTATCTGATCTGCGACGGCGGGATCCACCAGGTGAATTACTATGGTCAGATGATGGCCATGAAGCTGCCCTTTATGCGGTCGAAGGACGGGGACGTGCCCCTTCCGTCGGAGACGGACGAGAAGTATTCTGTCTGCGGATCCCTCTGCACGGTCAGCGACGTAATTGTCAAAGAGGTTCCGTTGCATAACCCGGAGCCGGGTGATATACTTGTGTTTGACTGCACCGGAGCATATTCGGTCACGGAGGGAATCAGTCTCTTCCTGAGCCGGGATCTGCCCCGCGTATATCTTCGCTGCGGCGGGGATATAAAAGAAGCAAGAAAACAGATTTTTACGGAGGACTTTAACTATGGATGAATTGATCGAGATCCTTGAGGATATTCAGCCGGACGCTGATTATGAGACCTGTACGACACTGATCGACGACGGAATTCTGGATTCCTTCGCGATTCTCTCCATCGTGAGCGAGCTCGAGGACGCATACGATATCCGCATCACACCGGCGGAGATCATTCCGGAGAACTTTAATTCCGCGAAGGCACTTTATGAGATGGTGCAGCGCCTTCAGGGATGAGATTTCGTGATATGCAGCGCGCGTAAAGGCGCCGCATAGAGGTTCTTATGTCATTTGTATCAGTAGAATTTTTAGCGTTCACTGCGATCTGTACAGCCGGATACTATCTGATTCCCAAAAGGTGTCAGTGGGTCTGGCTGCTGATTTTTTCATACATATATTATCTTGCTCAGGGACCGCAGTACATTTTCTTTATTCTTTTCGCGACAGTCGTTACTTATCTCGGCGGCCTCTGGGCGGAGAACGGATCGAAGGCTGCCGTGCCTGTCACCCTTCTTCTCGATTTCGGCATGCTCGCGGCGGTCAAGTATACGAACTTTATGATCGGCAACCTGAACGGGCTCTTCGGCACTGAGATCCGGGAAATGAAGCTCCTGCTCCCCCTGGGTATCTCCTTCTATACCTTTCAGGCGACAGGATATCTTCTGGACGTTCACTGGAAGAGGATACGGGCTGAGCGGAACCCCTTCCGGTTCGCACTTTTTCTTTCTTTCTTTCCCCAGATTCTGCAGGGACCGATCGGACGTTACAGCAGGCTCGCCGACTCGCTTTACGCGGAACGGGAGTTTGACATGGACCGGATCCTGCGCGGAATGTACAGGATCGTCTGGGGCTTTTTCAAGAAGATCGTGATCGCCGACAACGCGGCGCTCTATGTCAATACGATCTTTGATCAGTACGCGACCCTCCGGGGCTACGGGCTCCTGGGAGTCCTCATGTACAGCGCACAGCTTTACGGGGATTTCTCCGGCGGGATCGATGTCGTCTGCGGCATCGCGGAAATGCTCGGGATCACGCTGGACGAAAATTTCAGGCAGCCCTTCTTCGCAGTCTCCATCACGGATTTCTGGCACCGCTGGCACATCACGCTCGGGACCTGGATGAAGGACTACCTTTTTTACCCGATCTCGCTCTCCGGATGGATGGGGCGGTTCGGAAAATGGTGCAAAAAGCACATGGGCAAAAGCGTCGGCCGTACGATGCCGATCTGCGCTGCCAACGTGATCGTGTTCCTGGTCGTCGGTGTCTGGCACGGACCCGCCTGGCACAATATCGCGTACGGACTCTACAATGGTGTCATCATCGGCGTTTCGGGACTTCTTGCAAAGAACTACCGCGACATAAGGAAGCGGCTCGGGATCGGGAAGGACAGCAGATGGTTCTTCATTTTCCAGATCCTGCGCACGTTCGCGCTCGTGAATATCAGCTGGTATTTCGACCGGGCAGGCAGTGTGGGACAGGCCCTTATGATGATGCGGGACAGCATTCTGCGCTTTTCGTTCAGCATCAACGTGGTCGATGCGGGCGCGTGCTGGTCCGGATCTCCCGCAGTCACGTTCGCAGCGATCATCTTCGGATGCGCGGTCCTCTTCCTTCACAGTATCATGGAGGAGAGGGGCACGGACGTGGGGGAGGTGCTTCGCCAAAAGCCTCTTCCGGTACGGTTCGCCGTCCTTCTTCTTCTCGTTCTCTCACTTGTACTGATCGGCAGCGAACCGCTTTCGCAGGGAGGTTTCATCTATGCGAATTTTTAAACGGGCCGCGGTCCCCATTCTCTTTCTGGCGATTCTTATGGGAACGAACGCGCTCTTCAACTATCTGCTGATCCCCTACACGTTTACGAGGTATAAGCTTCACAAGATCGAAAATGAGACCTTTGACGATCTGATCCTCGGCTCCTCCCACGGGGCGACCAATATCGACCCTGCCTATGTTGCTTACGTGACGGGCAGGAGCGCGTTCAACGCCGCGCAGGGGGAGGAATTCCCGGTCGACAGCTACTTCTTTCTGAAGGATGCCGTGACTGCGGGCCATGCTCCGACCAGGGTGATCTATGAGTTCGACCCGAATTACTGGATCACCGCGCAGGAAGTGGACAGCACGTTCTCGGGCCTCTTCGGCGAGATGCGCATGTCGTGGACAAAGGTCCAGTACTTCTTCGCGAAGATGTGGAAGGTGGATTTCAGAACGTTCTGCGCGCCCTGGTACTTTTACCGGGAGCAGTGGAGCCTGATCCCCGAAAATCTCGATGTGAAGAGAAGCGAAGTGTACAGGGACTATGGCGTCGAGAATTTCAATACGGATACACAGACGGTCGAGTATGACGGCTTTATGGCGATCCACCCCGGAAAATGGAACGATTCGATCGTGCCCCGCGAATGGTCGGAGGCGATGCTGCAGAAGGACGCGCGCAGATATTTTGTGATGATGGCGGAATACTGCAGGAGGATGAAGATCGAGTTCGTCGTCGTGACGACGCCGGTCCCGGATGAGACGCTTCGTGCGTGTGCCGACAGCTATGCCGCTGCATCGGAGGAGATGCGGTCTCTTGCGGAGACATACGGCTTTGAATATCTGGACTTCACGTCGGGAGAGCTTCTTTCGGAAAATGAAGATCTGACGGATCCCGATCTCTTTGCCGACTGGGACGGGCACATGTACGAGGAGACGGCGGAGAGGTTCTCGCTGATCCTGGCGGAGAAGTTTACGTATTAGAACTCTATAAATCAGGCTCTTGCGAAAATGTGTGCTGCATGTTCATACGGTTTTATCTCAGTGTGAGAAGACCCCGCTTTTTTGGCGGCGGGTCATGACCGACTCGTCTCAGCGGGGGTCCGATTAAAGTTTTTTGCGTGGAGACACAGAAGCGTCAGATACGCCTGTGGTTGATCATGCCTGCCAGGTATCCGGCGCCGAAGCCGTTATCGATATTGACGACGCTGACTCCGCTTGCGCAGGAATTCAGCATGGACAGAAGGGCTGAGAGTCCTCCGAAGGAAGCGCCGTAGCCCACACTGGTCGGCACGGCGATCACCGGGCAGTCCGCAAGACCTCCGATGACGGATGCGAGAGCACCCTCCATCCCTGCGATGGCGATGATCACTTCCGCGCCTATGATATCTTCTCTGCAGGCGAAGAGGCGGTGAATGCCTGCGACGCCGACATCGTAGAGACGCTTCACCTTATTTCCGAGAACTTCCGCGGTCAGTGCGGCCTCCTCCGCGACGGCGATATCGCTGGTGCCGCCGGTCGCGACGACGATCGTTCCGATCCCGTCCGGCTCCGGGAGCGGGCCGAGCAGCCCGAGCTTCGGCAGGGCTTCGTACCGGAGGCCCGGGAGGTCGAGCCGGGCAGCTTTCTCCTCGTCAAGGCGGGTGATCAGGATCGTCTTCTGCCCGCGCTCCTGCATGGCGCGCGCGATGCCCTCTATCTGCTCCGGGGTCTTTCCCGCCCCGTAGATCACTTCGCCGACGCCCTGCCGGACTGCCCGGTGGTGATCGATCTTGGCGTAGCCGATATCCTCGAAAGGCATGAGCCGGATCTTATGGACGGCGTCCTCAACGGAGAGCTCACCGGACTTCACGTTCTGAAGAAGATCATATAATTCTTTTTGTTCCATCTTTCAAAATCCTTTCACCTCTTAAGTTCTCTCAGACGACTGCAGAACGCTGCGATGCATGTTCATCGTTCCCGCAATTCCGTTCCGTACAAAGTGTCGCAATCACCTGTTCAAGTTCCCTTAAGGAGTTTATGCAGTGTTTTTTATTTTCATGATCAGATCCTTATGGCCTCATTATATCCTTCGAATACGGAAGATGCCACGTGA
>CAMOXU010000026.1 GCA_946629525.1 uncultured Clostridia bacterium | reverse complement strand
TGTGCAGATTGTTTGAATTGCTCACACATTTCCATTTCGCACATAGTTTCGCAATTACCTATGTATCTTATCGGAAGCTGCGCAGGCAGCTGACGATAAAAAGGCCTGCGAAGCGGGCCGAATTATGATTATGAGAACCACAGAGCAGTTCTCATAATATCCGCTGCGATCGTGCTGCTCCTCCGCAGTGTGATTGCGAAAAAGCATCAAATGTTGTTTAATATAATCATTATAAATAACGAAAGTCCGCGGGACAAGGAAATTCACATCCCGCGCGCTTTTATCGACAAAAAAGAACGAATGCCTCTTTCTTTGACCGGCAGCCTCCTGCGTTATATCCCGGCTGCCGGTGTCTCACACAGAAAGGATCCGCCTTGAGAATAAAAAACACCACCTCCGACATGCTGTGCGGCTACATCATCGAAGCCATGTTCCTTCTCCTCAAAGAGAAATCCTTCGAGGACATCCGGATCTGCGAGATCGCAAAGCTCGCGGGCGTGAACCGCTCGACCTTTTACCGGCATTTTCACAGCAGGCAGGACATCACCCGGCTCTTCTATCAGCGGCTCCTTGAGAGCTGCTTTACGGAAGCCCACGAGAAAGAACCGGATAATGAGGAATATCTCTGCCTCATTTTCCGGATCTTTAAGAAAGAAAAAGAGAGGCTGCTCCTTCTGGACAAAAACAACCTCTCTTTCCTTCTTCTTGAAATTATGAATGCCTATTTCTTCGCCCGGAAGAACAATTCTCCGGTGCGGTCAGAAATTCACTTTTACTATCACGTCGGCGGCATCTTCAACGCTTTTCTCTGGTGGCTGCACGAGGATATGAAGACCTCGCCGGAGATCCTCGCAAGGGTCGCTCTGGCAGCCCTGCCTGCGGATTTTACTCCGCTGCTCCTGTGACTTAAGAAGCTCAGCTTCAGGATCACTTCAATGTGCCTGCCTGTCCTCAGATCGCGCCGCTCTGTGCCAGCCCGCCGATAAATGAGAGGACCGCAATGACAGCACCGACTATGATGGTGACAATGGCCCACTTCTTTGCGGAGGCGTATCTCGCCTGCTGATCCGCGTAGGTCAGCGCGCTGTTGATATTCAGAGTCTTTACGAGCGTTACGATGCCGGGGATCGTGCAGAACAGGATCGCAACGATGGAGAGCGCGATCAAACCGCCGATCGGCATCGGCGCAGGCTTCTGCTCCATCCCGCCCCCGTATGGGTTCATGTTATAGCCGCCTGCAGGCTGACCGTTGTAGCCGCCCTGCTGACCGTTGTAACCGCCGCCCGGCTGGCCGTTGTAGCCATCACCCGGCTGGCCGTTATAATTGCTGACCGGCTGATTATTGTAGCTGTTTGCCGGCTGGTTATTATAGCTGTTGACCGGCTGATTATAGCCGTTCCCAGCAGGCTGCCCGTTATAGCCGCCGTTCTCAGGCTGACCCGGCTTCGGAATATATGCCTGTGTCTGGTCGAACGGATCGTCCGCCTGCACCTGCTGCGGCATTCCGCAGTACGGGCACACCTTTGCGGCCGGAGAAATCTCTGCTCCGCAGTTCTTACAATTTGCCATAATTTTTCCTCCCTGCTCCAGGATTCGTATGCGGCCTATTCCGCACACTGTTTACTTATTTTTCAAACTCTTGCGAGTGAAAAATCATCTTCCGCCGTGAGGAACGTTCCGCGTTCCGGTACCGGCCTCTATAGGCGCAGGCTCTTCCGCCCTGCATCGCTCTGCGAACTCTTTCCCTTTTACGGCGCGAGAAATGAAAACACCGGAATATTCCGAAGGACCCAGTAGAGGACGATCACGATAAAGATCGTGATCCCTGCCTTTTGTCCGATATAGACCGGGCGAAGGCCCATCTTTGGAAAGACCATTCTCAGATATTCATGAAGGAAGATCCCCAGGAAAGGCAGCCCCAGAATGAACAGCATACTGTTATATCGGAAGGCCTCACCGAATCGCCCGTGTACGAAGGCCTTCAGTGCACGTCCTGTTCCGCAGCCCGGACAGTAAAGGCCTGTCAGCTTAAAGAACAGACACGGAAAATTCCAGAGTCCCGTGTACAACAGCACGCAAACGGCGATAACCACCGTCGGGAGAGCTCCTGCGAGCGCGATTCTCTGCCACCTTTTCAGTTTCGTTCCCATCCAGATTTCCCTGTATTTCGAGTCCTGTTCCATTCGGGAGCGGCGGTCGGCCGCCTCCCCTTAACACAGGCTTCTGCGCCAGATTCAAGCATGATTACAGTATATTCGTTCGAAACGGTCGAGTCAAGCATTCCGCCCAATGCGTATGCGTCAAGAATCTCCCTGCGCTCACGGCACAGAGCATGAGAGCGAACACGTTGTCCGCTTGTCGGCGCTTGCGCCGCCTGTCGGTCGCCGGTTCCGGAAACTCGCGCACTTTTGACCCCTCCGCATAAATACTGTATACTGTCCTTGAATACTTACCGAAAGCCGCTCCGCGGCTTCCAAATTGCAAGACTGCAAGGAAAAACAATGAGAAAAAAGAACTTATCCACCCGCCCCGGGGATCACAGCACCACTGTCTGCATCCTGGCTCCGGATCCCGCCTTCCGGGACAGAGCCGGGCAGCTCTCCGCGCGCCTGGATCTTCCCGTCTGCAGGGATCCCGGCGAGGTCGGGCAGACCTTTGACCTCGCGATCCTTCTGGATACGGACGGGCTCTCCCTCTTCGACGGGAAAATGACCCTCCACGGAGATCTCACGCACATGCTTCCCCGCCTGATGCCGGGAAAGCTGTCCGCAGAGCTCCTCGTCCGCGCTGCAAAGCTGAAAAATCCGGGACCCGCCCCTGTCGCGATCGACTGTACAGCCGGGCTCGGCGAGGATTCCCTGCTGCTCGCCGCGATGGGCTATACGGTCCATCTCTTCGAACACGATCCCGTTACAGCCGAACTTCTGGAAGATTCGCTCAGAAAAGCCCGGTCTTCTGAAGGCACTGCAGTCCTCGCCGACGCAGCCTCCCGCATGATCCTGCACAGGGAGGACAGTCTCGCCGCCCTCTCCGCCCTCCGCGGACTTCCCGCTGCGCCGGATCTCATTTATCTGGATCCGATGTTCCCGGAACGCAAAAAGAGCGGGCTCATCACCAAGAAGCTCCAGATACTGCAGATGCTGGAGAGCCCCTGCGCGGAGGAAGCGGCCCTTCTCTCCGCGGCCATCGAAGCAAATCCGAGAAGGATCGTGGTCAAGCGTCCCCTCAAGGGACCGTTTCTCGCGGATGTAAAGCCTGCCTACTCCATAAAGGGCAAAGCGATCCGCTATGATTGTATCGTTGTGCGGGGATAACAGTACTCCCGGTGCTGTTCCCGCTCAAAAAATGAGCCGATTTGTGGCAATTCCACCGCATCTCTGCTAGAATGTATCTATATCGGGAACGCCCCGCCGTTCGACGACATCACCATGCTTTGTATCCGCTACTACGGAAGAGAGGGAAAACGATGACAATTCCTGCAAAAGTAGAAAATCTCGATTCTGTCCTCGCTTTTGTCGACAATGCGCTGGAAGAAGCCGGCTGTCCGATGAAAGCCCAGATGCAGCTCGATCTGGCTGTTGAGGAGATTTTCGTCAACATTGCGAGCTATGCATACGGATCCGGGACCGGCAATGCCGTGATCGACATCAGTATCGACGACGGAATCTGCACCATCACCCTCTCAGACAACGGGATTCCGTATAATCCGCTTGAAAAGGTGGATCCGGACGTCACGCTTGCGGCCGAAGACAGGCAGATCGGCGGTCTCGGCATCTTCATGGTCAAGAAATCCGTGGACGATATGATCTACGAATATAAGGATGGCCAGAATATTCTGAAGCTCGTCAAAAAGCTGTGATTCGTGATCGGCTGTGACAGAGCAAAAAAGACTGTGTACGCAAAGAATCCTCCGGGCATCGTCCGTGCGATGTCCGGAGGGTTCTTTTTAATCTCTGACTGTTGGAGCCCGGCGATCCTGCCTGTACAGGGTGTGGAGCATCTCTGACTGCGGAAGGTCCCGGTGATCCTGCCTGCACAGGGCGTGAAGCACCTGCCCGTTTGCGCGGCTTCGATCTGCCGGGAGCTTTCATTTTCTCACTCTGCCTGCAGTTCATAGAGGATCGAAACGAAGTCTCCTCCCATAGCGCTCAGGTCATTGCGTTTGACCGGAATGCCGATCCGCATGAGTTCATCTCCCCAGGCTGGATATTCACGAATCTCCTCCCCGATGCTGTACCGCACCGTGTAGGAGACATCCCCGCAAAGGCCGTCCAGTTTAAAGCGGATCCAGGATTCATTGACCCGGTTGAGCGTCTGGCAGTAAAGAGCCAGCGCGCTTCTCTTATCCTTCGATACACAGATCCAGCCCGTCTCGTTGCCCTTGTAGGGATCCAGCAGACGGTAGAAATCGCTGTCGGTCTGGATCATTTCCCGGTACTTCTTCATCCGAAGGATCTGCTCCCTCACGACTGCGAGCTCCTCCTCCGTCATCTTCAGGACATCGAGCTCATAGCCGAAGGTGCCGAACATCGCGACATTTCCACGGGTAGAAAGCGGTGTCGTCCGGCCGAGCTGATGATTCGGAACGGCAGACACATGCGCTCCCATCATGGAGAGCGGGTAAACGAAGGACGTGCCGTACTGGATCCTGCATCTCTCATACGCATCCGTGTCGTCACTCGTCCAGGCCTGCGGCGCGTAATAAAGCATGCCCGGATCAAAACGGGCTCCGCCGCTCGCGCACGATTCGAACAGGATATGCGGGAACTCGCGGATCAGACGCTCATACAGACTGTAGACGCCCAGGATATAGCGGTGCATCATCTCTCCCTGGCGGTCCGCCGGAAGATCCTGACTGAATGCTGCCGTCATGTAGCGGTTCATATCCCATTTTACGTAAGAAATCTTTGATGCAGCGAGAATCTTCGCGATCATATCATGGATATGGTCGACGACCTCCTGCCTTGAAAAATCGAGCACATGCTGGTGCCTTGCCTGGCAGTGATAACGCCCTGGTGCCTGGATCATCCAGTCCGGATGCGCGCGGTACAGGTCGCTGTCCTTATTGACCATCTCGAGCTCGACCCAGAGGCCGAACTTCAGGCCGATCTCTTCCATCTTCCGGGAAAGCCCGTCGATGCCTGACGGAATCTTTTCAAGATTGCAGAACCAGTCTCCGAGTCCCGACGTGTCATCATTTCTCTTACCGAACCATCCGTCATCGAGCACGAAGAGCTCCACACCGAGTTCTTTGGCCTTCCCGGCCATCGCGAGGAGCTTTTCCTCGTTGAAATCAAAATACGTACCCTCCCAGTTATTGAGAAGGATCGGACGCGCCTTATCTCTCCACTCTCCGCGCGCCAGGCGTGTCCTGTAGAGGTCATGGTACGTCCGGCTCATCCCGCCGAGTCCCTCGTCCGAGTAGACAAGGACTGCTTCCGGCGTCGTAAAGCTCTCTCCCCTGCAAAGCTTCCATGCGAAGTTCTGCGGATTGATGCCGAGCAGGACACGCGTCATGTCAAAAGTCGACACCTCGACCTGCTCCAGATGATTCCCGCTGTACACCAGCGAAAAACCGTAGACCTCCCCGCTCTTCTCCGTTGTACCGGGCCGCATGAGCGCAATGAACGGATTCTGCTCCGCTCCGCCGGTCGTTCCGGCAAGGCCCTGAATTGCCTGGATCCCGCGTTCCAGCCTGCGCGTATGGGGATGGCGCTCCCTTCCCCACGCTCCGGACAGCTGCAGCATCTCATAATCCATATCGAGGAACTCGACGCTGGCAGAGAGCGCTTTCAGGAGCGTGACCGGCTTCTCCCCGTTCTGGGTAAAACGGCTGTGGCGAGTGATGACCGGATAATCACGGAACAGCGTATAGGACAGCGTGAGGTCTGTCCCGCTCACCTCATCGGTGAGGGTGATCTCAAGCGTCTCCGCCTCGTCCTCCGACTCCACGTAGGTCGCGGGCAGACCCTGAAGAGCCGGCTTTCCCGCAAAGATCTTATAGCTCCTGAACTTGAAGTCGGACACACGGCTCCCGTCCGCCTGAAGGATCTCTCCCGCAGGGGAGCGGTAGTCACCGGATCCGAAGAACGGGTACTCCTGGCGCACATAGTGCAGGGAGAGGTTGGACGGATCCGGCATGGAGAGCGTCATCTGCGATCTCCACGTCGTCTCATGCAGGTAAGAGAAGTCCTCTCTGTCATGGATCCTTTTCCCGTAATACAGATTTTCCAGCTGATCGTTCTCCATCACATAGAGGATGTAGCTGACATATTCATTGGTGAGATGAAATACCCTTGATTTCTCATGATAAATGATTGGCATAAACATTCTCCTTTCAGCCTGTGATTTTTTACTGCTCCGAAGCTGTTTCGTTGTGCTGTTTTCGATAATCACGCGGATTGATGCCGAATCTGGATTTGAATACTTTAGAGAACGCCATCGGATCGTCATATCCGCATGCCGATGCTATGGACTGCACCAGATCATTGGATCTGCCAAGGAGATCTGCGGCTTTCTTCATCCTTACTTCGATCAGATATTCCTGCGGAGACATTCCCGTCTCTTTCCTCACGAGCTTTCCCAGATAGCTTCTTGATATACCGATGTGTTCTGCCAGATCCTGGATCCGTATTTTTTCAGCGAAATGTTCGTTGATATACCTGACCGCGTATTCGGAGTAAGAGAAGTCTGTCCTGCCGCCGTTTATCCCCGCTTTTCTTTGCTCATCCATATCATGCCCTCTTGCCGAAACGCTTTCAATAAGCTTACTTTCGTACGTTTTCTGCCTGTACTTCCATTATACTTTTATTGTAATATAACAGAATTCGACTTATAATAGCCTTATAGGGCTGTTTTTATATCATTTTGCCGCTTTTGTATCGGTTTTTATATATTGCATCGCATTATGGTATATTCCGGATGACAGACGCCCCGGAAACTCTGTGCGGAATGGAGTTTGATAAAGAAAAGCGCTTTGCAATTGCATGTACATTTTTAAGATGTTCGCGAAAGGAATGTTCCTATGTCACAGGATTTCACCATATTTCCAAGTATGAACTTTGTGGATCTGGGATTGTACCAGTTTGGCAGAGAAGACTGCGATCCGGCTCACTCCTTCGGTCCCGCGATCCGCAATCACTACCTCTTCCATTACATTCTGAGCGGAAAGGGCACCTTTATGTGGCAGGACCGGAAAGGCCGCGAGAACACGGCCGTGCTCAAGGCCGGACAGGGATTTATGATCTCCCCGCAGCAGATCACGACCTATATCGCGGATGAACGAATTCCCTGGACTTACTGCTGGCTGGAGTTTGACGGCCTGCGGGCCAGAGAGACTGTGGAAATCACCGGTCTCGGCATCAACCAGCCGATCTACAGACCTGTCCACCGGGAGTTCGCAGAGAAAATGCGCGATGAGATGCTCTACATCGTGCTCAATAAAAAAGAGGCGCCCCTCCATCTGATCGGACACCTCTATCTCTTCATTGACGCACTGACAAGATCCGTCAGAGATTACCAGCCCTCCGAGGGGAACGTCAAAGACCTCTATATCAAGGAAGCACTGGCTTATATTGAAAACAACTACATGAACAACATTTCCGTGGAGGACATCGCCGAAAGATCCGGCCTCAACAGAAGCTATTTCGGAAAAATATTCCGGAACGCCGTCGGCAAATCCCCCCAGGAGTTCCTGATCAGTTATCGTATGATCAAAGCGGCTGAGCTGCTGAAGCTGACCCGCTATTCCGTCAGCCAGATAGGGACCGCTGTCGGTTACCCCAACCAGCTGCATTTCTCACGGGCTTTTAAAGCTGTCTACGGTGTCTCCCCGAGAAACTGGAGAAACGCCAATTCCACGGCAGATCCGTCAGATCACAGCAATCCCGGATCATAACCGCCCTTCGCGGAAGACTGGGAAATCTCAGGCTTTGTCTCTCTGTACGTTTTCGGACTCAGCTTGTACTTTTCCTTGAATTTCTTGGAGAAGGCCAGCGCATCCGGATAGCCGACCTTTGCGGCGACCTCGTTCACGGGAAGACCTGTCGAAGTGAGGAGTTCAGCAGCCCGCTCCATCCGCACATTGATCAGGAATTCCTGCGGAGATACTCCCAGCTCCTTCTGAAAGCTCTTCGTCAGATAATTTCTGGTGATGCCGATCTGAGATGCCAGCTCATCGATCTTGATCTTTTCCGGATAATTGTACATGATATGGAGCATCGCCTGCTTTACGTAGACCCCCTGGGAATACTCGAGCTGCTCTCTGTCTCCGGGCTTTCCTCCCAGCTCTATCATGCGTCCGACGAAACGGAAAAATTCTCCGAGGCGGATAAGATAGCCGGAGTACGTAAGCTGGGAAGCTTCCAGGATTTCCATCATGATGGAGTAAAGCCCCTCCACGCTCTCGAAAGTAACGACCGGAGACTCTTCCGAAAAACCTATTTTCTCGACCAGTTTTTCAGCCGCATATCCGTGAAATCCGACCCACATATACTGCCACGGATCCTCGGAATCCGCCTCATAAAAGCTCTCTTCCTCAGGGCGGATCAGAAATGCCTGGTTCTTATGCAGATGGAACTCCTGTCCATGCGACCGAAATATTCCTGTACCCTCGCGGATCACATGGATCAGATAGGATTCTCTTACAGCCGGTCCGTAAGAGTGTCCCGGATCGCAGATCTCCGTGCCGCAATAATCAAGGTTCAGACCGGATATGATTCCGATCGAATCAGAATTGTTCAAATCTTCAAGAGCTGTGAAATTCCATGATTTTGTAAGGCCGACTGTTCGTGTCCCCATATTTTCCCCCCGCCGGCACAGACCAGATTCCGCAGAATGATCCTGCAGAATTCGATGTCTGATCTGCCCAATAATTTAGATTTTTACTATGTGAGCCGAACATAGTCGCGCAACAGCCTCTTCCGTACGTGCGGACGGGCATCCTGCACGGAGTGCTTTTTTCTCACAGGAAATCCGAAGGGATTTCTTATGAGAAAAAAAACAGCGTCTGTTAAAACGCTGTATCATATCTCAAGATTGCCTCAAACATATATATATTTATATTGGCACAAACGGACCGCTTTTTCAATAGTTTCAGAGATAAAAAACGGGTGCTGCGTGTGCAGGGGATCCCCCAGTGCATCGCAAACACCCGTTTTTCACCGTTCCAGATCCATCTATCTTCTATACGGCTTCTTTTGTCGGGAAGTCTCCTGTCCCCGGAACGTGCATTCTTTCAGAAATTACATAAGCTTTCTGAACATCTTCTCGAAGTCCTCAAGCGTTGCATGCTTCGGGTTGCCCGGTGCGCATGCATCTGCAGCTGCGGACTCGCAGAGGAATGGAAGATCCTCTTCCTTGAGCTTCTCGAGCTTTGTCGGAATTCCTACATCGATGGAAAGCTGGCGAACTGCGTCGACTGCTGCCTTCCTGTAAGCTTCCTGATCCATGCCTGTCGTGTCGACGCCGAGCGCCTCGGCGATATCCTTGAACTTCGTGCCTGTGCACTCTGCGTTGAACTCCATAACGATCGGGAGCATCATCGCGCATGCGACGCCGTGCGGTGTGTCATAGACAGCACCCAGCGTGTGTGCCATGGAATGAGCGATTCCGAGGCCGACGTTGGAATAAGCCATCGCCGTCACATACTGTGCAAGAGCCATGCCTTCGCGGCCGTCCGGATCATTGGCGACAGCCTTGCGGAGGTTCTTGCCGATCAGCTTGATCGCCTCGAGGTCGAGGCAGTCAGACAGCTCCCATGCAGCAGCTGTTGTATAGCCCTCGATCGCATGTGTCAGAGCGTCCATACCTGTGGAAGCTGTGAGGCCTCTCGGCATGGAGGACATCATATCCGGGTCAACGACTGCGATATCCGGGATATCGTTAGGGTCTACGCAGACGAACTTTCTCTTTCTCTCGACGTCTGTCACGACGTAGTTGATCGTGGACTCAGCGCCTGTGCCGCCTGTCGTCGGGACAGCGATCGTGAAGACCGTGCGCTTCTTTGTCGGAGCTACGCCCTCAAGGGAGCGGACATCCGCGAATTCCGGGTTGTTGATGATGATGCCGATGCCCTTGCCTGTATCCATGGAAGAGCCGCCGCCGATCGTGATCATCATGTCAGCGCCGGACTCTTTGTAAGCCTCAACGCCGTGCTGAATATTCTCAATTGTCGGATTCGGCTTGATATCGGAATACAGTGTGTACTCGATGCCGTTCTCCTCCAGAAGATTTGTGACATTTGCCGTAACACCAAACTTTACAAGGTCCGGATCGGAAGCCACGAAAGCCTTCTTGAAGCCTCTGGACTTGATGAGGCCCGGGATCTCCTTGATTGCGCCGTGTCCGTGATAGGAAATTCCGTTCAGGACGAAACGATTTACTGCCATAGTCTCTACCTCCTTAGTTTTCCGGTCAATGTCATGGCGGAAGTCTCCGCCGCCGGAATTGCTCAGGGAATGACGTTCTATATTCACCCCACTAACTCGATTATAAAGCTTTGCCTCTGCTCTGAAAAGGGTTTCTTTTGTGCAAAAAAGTGTCTTCTTTTGCGTGATTTCACATCTTCATCTGCAGCCTTGTCACAAGTCTCTCCGTCTGCACGTCGCCCCACTCTACGACCTCGATATCGAGCTCCGTCGCCCGCATGCGCATGAGTGCCCTGCCTCTTGACGGATTCGCGGACGTGACAATGATCGCCCGGGATCCCTTTCCGCCGAACCGGTCCCGGAGGACTGCCAGCTCGTTCAGGGCTTCCGTCCTGATCTCACTCGTCTTGCAGCTGATAAATACAGGAGATACTCCGCGAACCGCCACGACATCGATCTCATTGGTGACCGCGTCCCGCTGGTTCGTTCCTCCCTCCCAGTTCACGACGGCGCTCAGGACCACGTCGTCAAAACATCCGGCCAACACTGCTGCCCGGTAGACCTGCAGCTCGAGCACCGAGCCGATATCCCTGAGCCAGAAGCGGATCATCTCGTCCGGGAAGCGGAAGGAGACTGACCGGTCTGTCAGGACAAGGTCCCGTATGAGGTCTTCCTCTGCGAGATCAAGAAGCAGCTCCCTCTCCACCGTGACACTTCCCCGGCCGGACTTCACCGTGTACGCACCTTCCGCCGCGAGCTCTCCGGGCTCCGACGAGGAGATCTGCTGGATATAGGAGATCTGCCGGTTCCAGATCCTGCGGTACTTTTTGAAGACAGAGAAGAGACGGTCGATGTCATCGATCCGGCCTCTGAGCGCTTCATTGTTCTCGCGGCCCGGAAGCATCGTCCCGCCCGCCATGAGGAAGCAGGATTCCGCGTCGAGATGAATGTTGCAGGGGAGGTTCCTTGCGTAGGGCGCGTTCCGTATCTCGAAAAATGTATTCTTCTTGCGGCTGTAGGTAATCACGGGCACCTCCGGATTCACGCAGCCTGCAGCAAAGAGTGCCGCGTCCGTTCCTCCCGAGATGTCGATCACGCAGTCCTCATGGGTCTCGATCACACGCCGGAGCTGCTTTTCGACCTTCCGGGCATCCAGGAGGCTCACCGGCACGACGGTGACCTTGATGGGGCAGCCGCGGTGTTCAAAATATTTCTTTAGAGATCTCGAGAGTGTGTGCGTTGACTCGAGCTCCGCCGGGCAGAGGATGACCAGTTCCCTCGGACGGAACATTTCGGCGCCGAGGACGTTCTCGATGGGGCGCTCGTCGTAGAGTTCAATAATCGTTTTCATGGATCACCTGTATCTTTCTTCGCAGCTGCAAAGTCATATCTGTCAACATTTCCCACCCACAAAGGAAATGAACTCTCCCGACGCAGTGTCAAGTCCGCGGTTCCGGGCAACCGACAATCCCGCATTCTCAGTGTGCAGGACACGGATGCGCGGATTCCTGTCCGCGCAGAAGTCACAAATCTCTCCTTTTTTAACCTGATCCGTCCAATCTGCCCTTGTTTTCCGGGACTTTTCCGAATCTTACCGCACTCCGCTCAGATCCTCGCCACTCCCGATTTCTTTGCAGCCTCATAGACCGCCTTCGCGACCGTATCCTTCACCCGCGGATCAAAGGCTGCCGGAATGATATAATTCTCATTCAGATCCTCATCGGCGATCAGACCAGCCAGTGCCCGGGATGCAGCGATCTTCATCTCGTCGTTGATATCGGAGGCTCTCGCGTCCAGCGCTCCGCGGAAAATGCCCGGGAAAGCAAGGACGTTATTGATCTGGTTCGGGAAATCGCTCCGCCCTGTGGAGACGATCCTCGCTCCGCCCGCCTTCGCGTCGTCGGGGAAGATCTCCGGCGTCGGATTCGCGCAGGCAAAGACGATGGCGTCCTTATTCATGGTCCGAATCATGTCCGTCGTGACGACACCGGGAGCAGACACGCCGATAAAGACGTCCGCGCCGACCATCATATCCGCGAGGGATCCCGCTTTCTTCTGCGGGTTCGTGATCTTTGACATTTCCTCCTTCACGGGGTTCATGCCTTCCTTACGGCCCTCATAGATCGCGCCCTTCCGGTCGCATAGCGTAACATCCTTCGCCCCCGCGGAAATGAGAAGCTTCGTGATGGCGATCGCCGCGGAGCCTGCCCCGTTGACGACGATGCGGATCTCCTCCATCTTCTTGCCGACGATCTTCAGGGCGTTGGTAAGCCCGGCAAGCGTAATGACCGCCGTCCCGTGCTGATCATCGTGGAAAATCGGAATGTCGCAGCGCTCCTTCAGCTTCCGCTCGATCTCAAAGCAGCGCGGTGCGGAGATATCCTCCAGGTTGACCCCTCCGAAGGAGCCCGCAAGGAGCGCGACCGTCTCCACGATCGTGTCCACATCCTTGCTCCGGATGCAGAGCGGGATCGCGTCGACGCCGCCGAAGGCTTTGAACAGGACGCATTTTCCCTCCATGACCGGCATGCCGGCTTCCGGGCCGATATCGCCGAGGCCGAGAACAGCCGTGCCGTCCGTGACGACCGCCACCGTATTCCAGCGCCTGGTCAGCTCATAGCTCTTCGTGACATCCTTCTGGATCTCAAGGCAGGGCTCGGCAACGCCGGGCGTATAGGCAAGCGACAGCGCTTCCGACGAATCAACTGCGGCGCGCGGCACCATCTCAAGCTTTCCTCTCCACTCATAATGCTTCTTTAAAGACTCTTTTGCGTAATCCATGTCTAAATCTCCTGTCTCTTCTTAATGTATGTCAGGCAATTGCGAAACTGTGTGCTGCATGAATATTGTATGAACATTCAAACGGCTTCCGCGCCTTGAACTTCTGATCATTCGTGCAAGCTGCGAAGGAGCATTCACAAAAAGCGTAAACTCGCTTCGCTCAGACAGCACGCTTTTTGTTCATTTCGCATCTTGCGCTCATGAAGAAGTTCTAAGGCTTGTGCAGATTGTTTGAATTGTTCATACAATTTCATTCCGCACTGAGTTTCGCAAGAGCCTACTTAATGTGTGCGAACGAAAATGTGTGCGAATGTGCATTTGCGAAACAACTTGTTTCGTGAGGCCCGTCTTCATCGGTAGGACAAAATCGTCAGAATCAGGTAGACCACAATAATCCCTCCGAGGATCAGTGCCTGCTTTCCCTTATGATTCGCAACAAGCCCGGCGAACTCCCGCACCGCGGCGTTCGGCCAGAAATACCACTTTGTCGGGGCACCCATGCCGACCGAGCGCATTTTCGCTTTTCTGGAAAGGGTTCCGCTTCGGAACACGTGATAATTGGATGTCGAGAACGCGATTTTTGCCTCCGGGTCCACCTCGAAGATCTTCGCCTTCGAGTACTTCATATTTTCAAAAGTACTGGTGGATTTATCTTCTTCAATGATCTGCGTCTCCGGAATACCCTGTTCAAGCAGGTACCGCTTCATCGATGAGCTCTCCGTCGTCACCTCCCTCGGTCCCTGACCGCCGGACGTGACAAAGACAAGTTCCTTCCCGGTCTCCGCCTTCTGCTTTCTGTAGAACGAAAGGGCTCTGTCGATCCTGCTCTTAAGGATCGGAGTCGGCGTCCCGTCCTTCCGGATCCCGCAGCCCAGAATGATCAGAAAATCCTTATCCGTCTCGGGCTCGTAGCGCGCAGCGATCACTCCCGCCACGATCGTCCCGATGAGCATGCACTCAAAATAGAGATAGACCGAGGCATAAATATTGGTCAGAAGGTCGTGGATCATGACCTCCATCTGGCTTCCCGTCGCATAATAATCCACTGCATACAGAAAGATCGCGCCGCCCAGCATGAGGACGGACAGGAAGATGCCAACGAAGTTGACGAAGCGCCTTCCTTCGTGACGGATGAGGGAAATGTTCGATACACACAGCCCGCCCGAGAACAGCAGAACAAACGGGAAGGAGACGAACATATAGTTCTTCGCCGAATCGCTCAGGATCCACAGTATGTAGTCTGCCCCGAAGAGCTCCGGCTCTGAAAGGAGCCATCGCATCACCATGGCAAATGTCATAACGAGTGACAGCGAAAACAGCGCAAAACCTACATAAAAAATCGTGTTGTAGGAATACAGATTGAACCGGATCTGCCGGAAGAACGCGAGAACAAAACTGACCATAAGGATAGAAAAATATACGATGGCGACCGTACAGGCCGCGATCGGATGCACTTCCTTCGCAAAAAATACAAGGTAGAGAATGAGCGCAGCCGCTACGCACGTAAGGACGACCAGTCCATACGTTTTCGGCCGCTCTTCTTTTGAGTTGATTTGCATTTTACAGGACTCTCCCCAGATTGATTTTTTCCACTATAACACAGGCAATTGCATCAGGTCAAAAACCTTGTGAGATTTCCGGTCGATAATCCGTATAATTCAGATCTTCCCGGACGATTCCCCATAAACTCCACAGATGTGCGCAAAGCGGAATGACTGCGGAAAAGTACCGCCCGCCGGGCTTCCATCCCGCTTGACATCTCAGAAGAATCTCTTCACAATAAAAATAACCAATACATTGCATCCAGCGAACATTCAGGAATAATCCGGCCTGCTTCACAGGCCTTTTCACTTTGCGCACACAGCTCACGTTTCAAATCGTGGGGAAAAGCGCGATGAAGAACGGAATTGGAGCGTACGCCATGAACAACTCCCCCATGAATCGTCTTCACGACAATATCGCGCAGCGGATCCTCGGCGCAGACAAGGCGATCGATGCGGTCCTCGTCTGCCTGCTCTCCGGCGGGCACATCCTGATCGAGGACGTCCCCGGGGTCGGCAAGACCTCTCTCATCCGCGCTCTGGCCGACTCCCTGGCACTCTCCGTGAGCCGTATCCAGTTCACGCCGGATACCCTCCCCTCCGACATCACGGGGCTCAACCTCTATGACATGCCCTCCGGCACATTCCGATTCATTCCCGGTCCCATCATGCATCAGATCCTCCTCGCGGACGAGATCAACCGCACGTCCGCGCGCACCCAGGCAGCCCTTCTCGAAGCGATGGAAGAGCACTGTGTGACGGTAGACGGAGAGACACTGCCGCTTCCCGAGCCCTTCATGGTCGCTGCCACGCAGAACCCGGTGGAGTCGATCGGGACATACGCCCTGCCCGAAGCCCAGATGGACCGCTTTATGATGAAAATCTCTCTCGGCTACCCCTCGCCGGCAGTCAGCCGTGATATGGCCCGCCGGTTTCTGGACGGAAGCCTTCATGAGGAGACCAGACCGGTCCTGACGGAAAGTGAGATTCTTGAAGCCAAACAGGTCGTGCTGAAAGTCTCTGTCCATGAAGACCTGATCGACTACGCAGCCTCCCTGGTGGAATTCACGAGACGGAGCGGCGACGTCCTCTGCGGGGCAAGTCCCAGAGCCTTTCTCGATCTTCTGCAGGCATCGAGAGCACTGGCCTTTCTGGACGGCCGTGACTTCTGCACCCCGGAGGATATCCGAAAAAATGCAAAGCCCGTGCTTGCCCACCGCCTGATCATGTCCCCGGAGGCCATGATGCGGTCCCTGAACGGAGAGAAGATCATCGACCGGGCGCTCCTCGAAGTCTCCATGCCCGAATAAGCAGATCCCGGAGATTCTTCCCTCATCCCTGCACCCGATCAAGCAGATCCCGGAGGTAGTCCTGTCCATGAAGAAAATATTCCGAAGAAGTCATGACAGCCGGACTGCCGGCAAAGAATCAATCAGCCGGACTCCGGGCAAAAAGCCCGGCATCATGAATATCACAGGAAAGCCGGATCGGCCGTATTATCTCCTCCTGTACGCGGGTGCCCTGCTTTCTGCCACCCTGTGGGTAAGCTTCTACGGCAGCCCCCTCCCCTACCTCGTCTTTTACACGGTCCTCCTCTCTCTCCCGGCCTGGTTCCTCTATGTGCTGATCATCTATCTGACGCTCCGCATATATCAGGGCACGCCGGACGTCTTCTGCACGAAGGGAAATGCCGTCCCACTCGAGATCCAGCTCGAAAACACGGGTATTCTTCCCATGGGAGACCTCTCCTTCGAGTGGGAAGAGCGCCTCGCCTCCTATTCGGAGCTCCCCATCCATGGGCGTTTTTCCCTGAAGCCGGGTGAGAAGCAGACGCTCGTCGGAACTCTCCGCTGTCTGTATGCGGGAACCTATCCGGCAGGCATCCTGTATATCCGGATAACAGGACTTTTCGGCATCGCACATTTCCGTTTCCGCATGCCGGTTACACTCCGGATGTGCGTCCGCCCGGTCATAGAGGAGTCCGCCGATATGGAGAAGATCCGGGAAGCGCTGGCTTCAGACCGCTCAAAAGCGTACAGGGAAGACGTCGTTTACGGCAATGATCTCCGCCGCTACATCCCGGGAGACCGCCTGAACAGGATCCACTGGAAGGCCTCCGCCCGGCAGGGCGAGCTTCTCTCCCGGCTTCCCGGTGAAAATGAAATGCAGGAAGTCTGCCTGCTCCTCATGGCGTCCGCGTCTCCTCTCACTTTCGAGGGGATCGTCCGGAGGGACCGCTTTTACACCTATGTCGTCTCCCTCGTGTGGTATTTTGTTCGGATGGGGAAACAGATCCGGATCTGGTACGAAAAAGGCGGATGGCATTCCACGGTCATCGACAGCGCTCCGGCTTTCAACGCATTTTACCGGATTCTTGCAGACGGTATCTACACATCGAACACTGCACCCGATCCGCAAAAACTCCGAGAGCAGCGTGGGAAATCCCTGCTCCTCACGGTGTCTGAGGAGTCCTTCTCGGGGAAGCAGGATTTTTCGCAACTGCATTCCGGACCGAATCCCTGTGCAGATCGTTCATCTCAGTGGGAATCGTAAACTGCCGCTGAGATATAAATGGAACAACATGCAGGAAAGATTGAAGAGGTACACCGTATGGATCACGCACGCAGGTTTTTCCGCATACTGACCGAACCTGCGGCAGTTCGTTTCGTCACGAGACTTCTGGCGGCTCTTGCAGCCCTTGAAATGCTGGAGGTCTTTTTCGGCTGCTCCTTTTCCATGAAGCTCCCATTCCTTCTCCTTCCGGCCGCATCGCTGCTTGCCGGCGAGCTCTCCGGGAGGCCGCTCCTCGGACTCTCCTCCGGCGCCGTTCTCACGCTTTTCGTCTTCTTTCTCTTTACACGGTGGTCCGGCAGCGGAGAACCCGCTGCTGCTCCGGAAAGCATACTTCTTGCCGGAGGAGTCTTCCTGTGCATCGCCTTCCTGACTGCGGAGGGAAGCGATTCTGCTTCCCGGAATCGGGACAGTCTTTCCTTCCCGGAAAGGACAGGATCACGCCTCCCAAAAGGGACCGACCCTGATTCCCGTGAAGAAGCCGTCTCTTCTTCCCCTGAAGGACCCTTTTCTCACTCCCGGAAACGATCCGGTCTCCGTTCACAGGGAAACGCAGGAAGCAGCCTTCTCACCGCCGTCCTGCTCACAGGGCTCCTCTGCGGCTTCTTCTTTGACAGGTCCCTCTCCGCCGTCACGACCGCTTCCGTCCTCGCACTGGTCCTCTTCGAGATCCTCGCTCTGGTCAACCCTTCCGCGCAGAGGTACTTTATCCTTCTGATGATGTTCGAGGGCGTGTGCCTTTCATTTCCCAGATCGGCGGATCCCCTCGACTGGTCTTTCGCCGTCAGAGCAGGCCAGCGGGCTCTCTCCCGCATCGAGTATCTCTTTGAGGACATAAGCTATCGATTCTCATGGGTTCCCGGAGACGACAGGGGCGCTGCCTATAACGGGATGGGCTTTTTCGCTGCCCCGAATGGGAATGCAGACCGGATCCAGCTCAGGATCAGCAGGAAAAACAAAGCCCCCCGCACATACCTCGCAGGGGCCCGTTACACTGTACCGGGGAATCGGGGATGGACAGAGAGGGAAAATGAGACGATCCCGGGTGAGGATCTCATCAATCTGGCCGCAGCGCTCTGGCGGTCCGGACAAAGCGGAGACGCCCCGCCTGCCTTCCTGACCACAGGAAATACAAGAATCGAATACTGGTATCTGCACACGCGGGATGTGATCTTCCCGGAATATACCTATGAGGTCCACCTGAGCGATCCCTCGCTCACGGAAAACTCCTCCGGATCTCTCCGCTTCAGAAGGGCACAGGGCAAAGGAACGTACTATGACGCTTCCTGGATCGATGTGGACACCGGATCGGATTCCTTTGACGAAATGATCCGTCTCTGCGAACCCAATGCGCAAAAGATCCCGTCCTACGAAGAGCTCGCGGGGATCCTCGACATGCTGCCGGGCGTCATGGCGTCTGATATTCTTTCAGAGGCAGACTACTCCTCATGGGCAGCGAAAAATCAGGACGGGCCCTCCCCTGTCTATCTGAATACGGACGGAGTCTCTGACCGGATGAGGGAGCTTGCCGAGACCATCACGATTTCTCTGGACAGCGACTACGAAAAGTGCCTCGCGATCGAAGCCTTCCTCCGCCAGTTTCGCTATAACACCGAGGCGGATTATTCGAAGAAGGAAAATATCACCGACGCATTCCTCTTCGACGTCCAGGAAGGCTGGTGTACGCACTACGCCTCCGCCATGGTCCTTCTCCTCCGGCTTTCCGGAATTCCGGCCAGATATGCCGAAGGCTTTCTCTGCCGCTACGGGCTCCGTGAGGACGGTTTTTATCTGGTGTCTGCGGGAAGCGCGCACGCCTGGCCGGAGGCATGGATCCCGGGTTACGGATGGATGCGTTTCGAGCCGACCGCCGGATATTACACCCGGCAGGAGGTGAGCTGGACGAATGCGGAATCCGATCCGGGTGCTGCAAGCGAAGGAACAGACGACGGCAACGCTTCCGGGTACACCCCCGGCGTCTCGGCCTCCGTTCCGACTCCCGCTCCCGACGAGAGCCTGACGGCCGAAGGCATCTCCGCTTCTCAGGGAAGGAGGACTTTTCTCCGCATCGCCCTGACTGCTGCCGTCATCTCCCCGCTGTATCTGCTCCTGATCCTCGTGCTCTTCCGGCTGATCCGCGGGGTCCGCTATCGGAGAGCATCCTCAAAGGACAGGATACGCCTGCAGCTCCGGGACTGCTTCTATCTGATTCAGAAAAGCTTCCCCGGAGACTGGACGAATGCGCCGCTCTCGGCCTATCCGGAGGCGCTTCCTGAAGGCAGACTGAGAGCCGACCTCAGCCGCCTGATCGATGGGTGGTACCGGATCCGCTACCGTGGAGACGAACCGGACAAAGAAATCACCTCCCTTGCAGAGTCATCGGTGACATCCCTGAAAAGAGATTATCTCAGCATAAAGGGGCTGAAGAAGGCCTTTCGTTGGCTTGACCTTCTCCTTAAGATGAGGAGCCCGCTAAAGTCTTAAGACCTGCCCTTACGATAAGAAGCCCGCTAAGGTCTTAAGACCTGCTCTTACGATAAGAAGCCCGGCAGGTCTTCAGGCTCTTCTCCTCAGGAAGAGGAGCCCGGTCGGATTCAGACTTTCACCACAATGATTCTTCGCAGACGAGGAAACAAAAACACCACTGTGTACAGCAAACGGGATCGTCAGGTCCCTGCCGGATACAGTGGTGCTTTTTTTGCACAAACCTCTTTCAGAAGCGCTGCGAAGCCGATTATCGCTCAGGATCTTCGAAAGAGCCTGCACAGAAGCTTTCCGATCGCTATCGAGGGCTTCTCCGTGAGATACCAGGACAGAAATGCGGCCGGGATCGTCAGGATCCCGGACAGAGCAAGCGCCGTCAGATATCCCGGCGGATGTCCGGCCCTGCACATGCGCTGAATGACCAGCTGCTGGAAAAAATACCCGTAAAGATAAATCCCGTAGGACAGATCCACTCTGCTCCCGACGCGGGCAAATGCCGGCTCCTTCGTGAGCGCGAGGGAAAATATAAGATACGGAAAGACGATGTAGAGCGCCGCGAAGTGAAGCGGCTCACCCGCATACTCCGTAAGGAACAGAACTGCAGTCAGAAGGACCGCCCTCTGAAGATTGAGCGATCTCTGCAGCTCTTCTCTCACAAAGAACATTCCGATCATATACATTACGACCAGATGATAGGCATAGACCAGATCCGTCCCGTAGAAGATGACCTGTCTGTCCGCCGCGAAGATTCTGAGCAGAACGTCCCCGAGACAGAGAAGCGCAATGAATACGGCATGGATGACAAAAAGCCGTCGGTTCCTTTCGTTCTCCCCGGAAGTCTTCGCCGCTGCTTCCCCGAAACCGTTCTTCTTTCTCATCCCGAAAAGGGTGAGCAGGAACGGAGTCAGCACATAGAGCGCCGCCTCCACGGGCATGGTCCAGAGGGATCCGTTCGTCGACATCGGGATCGGATTGTCCGGGAAGACGCCCGGCTGCGCATATACGATATAGAATCTGAGATTGAGCAGATACAGCTTATACCAGCTGCCGAAGTAGCCGCCTGCCCCGAGATCAGAGACCAGAGGTCCTGCGATATAGGTCATAAGGAGAACCATGACGGCGAAGGGCGGCCAGAGTCTCATGAACCGCTTTATTCCGTACCGCAGGGGATGCGGGTCCTTGATCCAGCTCCAGGAGACCAGATAACCGCCGATCAGAAAGAGCATGCTGACTCCCAGCCAGTGAAGACTGAAGCCGGTAAACACAGGGGTCTTTCCTCCGAGGAGCATCCCCATGTGCCCGGCGAATACAAAACATGCCGCGCACAGGCGAAGTGCGGAGAAATTATTGGATTTGTTCGCGGTCATCCCTGCTTTCTCCCTCCCGCGATGATTTTCGCTCCTCTGCTCTCCCATCCGGATACGCCCTCCTGATCGAACCATGTAGATAAGTAATTGCGAAACTATTGTATCTTCATTTCCCTTCCGAGCGTCAGCCCATAGCCCGCAAGAAGCGCCGTCTGCCCGAGCGTGAAGGACAGCCATGCTCCCATGATCCCGGCACGCGGGATCACAGCCGCGCCCGCAAGAAACGACACGGCGATCCCCACAGAGTAGTTCACAAGAATCGATCTCTGCCTCTTAAGGAGCACCAGGAGATAATAGCAGAGCTGATTCAGCGCCATGATCCCGCCGGAGACCATAAAGAGGCCCATCCCCCCTCTGTATGCAGAGAGGTCCTCGGAGAAAAGAAGCCGCAGAAGCCAGGGGCCGAGAAGCCGCATTCCGAAAGCCGCCACGGCAGTGCAGAGTGCGATGAGAAGAGACTGCATGAGGAACATTTTCCCGAAACCTCCGTCTTTCTTCTCAAGATGGTCTGCGTAGTTTTTGAGAGACGGCTTGAAAATGAACTGACTTACCAGATTGACCGCATAGACCGGCATGAACAGGATCGTGTAGATCCCCTGCACCTCGTCCGTCAGATAATAATTGATCAGAAATTTGGGCGCGTTGATATTCAGCAGAAAGCCGAGAAGAGAAAGGCACAGCGGAAGGGACGCAAGAAGAAGCTTTTTTTCCTCTCCGTCCTTCAGAATATAATCGGAGTCCCTGTATCCCCCGCACCAGTGCCTTACAGAAAGACATGTGATCGCCAGATTCGCCGCCAGGGCTCCGGCACATGCCTTAAGAAGAGAACGTCCGGCCAGGATCCCGGCCGCAAATCCGACCAGAGAAACCGCCGTTCTCATGGAGAGCATTTTCCCGGAGAGATCCAGTCTCTGTGCCTGAAAGAGCATACTTTGATAAAGCTCCGCTGCTGAATTGACCAGCATATAGGCGGTCAGAAGATACAGACAGGCAGCCTTCTGCCCATGCAGGCCAAGAACCACCTGAAGAATGCAGCAGATGAGCATCGCGGCAGAGTTGCTCACAATTTTCACTTTGAAATAGTCTCCGAACCTGTATCTGTGGTCGAAATCCGTCATCTGCAGGTCATTGGCTCCGAACAGTCCGACCGTGTAGAGCAGCTGAGAGATCACCAGCGCAAAGCTGAATACTCCCACGCTGGCCAGATCAAGAAAATGTCCGGTCAGCATCGTCATGAGCACAGTCGAGCCCGCCTGCATGGAACTGCCGGCGGTAAACCACAGAAAGCCTGAAGCTTGTGTCCTCTTCATGAGCGGCCTTGACATCCTATCCGGCTGACCCTCTCTGTTTTTGACGAGTCTGTCCTTCTCCATCTCCGTTCCATGCCAGTGTCAGAAAAGTCCCTGCATTCTTAACGGGCAGGGCACAAAGCGCCCTCCGCTGTGCGCCGCCTTCCTGTCACTTTTTTTTAAGATCATTGCTCTTCTGGCTCACTGCATACAGCCGGTTCAGGATGTGCGCGATCCCGGACGGCCAGAACTTTTTGAACATTTCGAGATCTTCCCCTGACCGGCTGTCTTTACTTCCGATCACCTTCGTAGTCGTCGACCCGGAGTGTATCCGATGGCCCATAAGCTCCGAAGGCACGTAGACAAAGCTTCCGTTCCGTCCCGAAAGCTTCTCCCAGGCCTGCCAGTCCAGATCCGCGAGAAACTGCGTTTCAAAGAGCGGGACCGGCAGATTTTTTTTCACATACAGGACGGACGGGCAGCAGATCGGGTCGCAGAACGCCAGAATGATCCGTTTTACAAAGCGGACATTTTGAAGAAAAGGCAATCGCAGAGGCATAAGCGCCGCTTTCTTCACCAGAAGATTCAGGTTGCTGCCAGATTTCACACGTATTCGGTTTCTGATTTCATAGTAATCAGAAAAGGAGATTTGGGGATCGTGTGACCTGTTGATCTTCCTCAGCATAGTCAGAAGATACTCAGGTTCGTAGATGTCATCCTGATGAGCCAGGGTCAGCAGGGGAGTGTCTGCCGCCAGGAACGCATAATTCCAGTCATGGGCGATCCCGGCAGGGCCCTTATTTATATACAGCTGCAGATGATGTTTCTCTGCAATTGCCTCAATGTAAGGATTCGGTGTGGAGGTACAGAGAATGATCTTTCCCTTCCGTCTCTGATTTTCCAGAGACCGGATACATTCTTCCAGATAAGGACTCTCTCCGTACGCACAGACCGCAAAGGTATGGTCACGTGGTGTATAGTGCATTTCTTCTCCGGAATGCTGTCTCCCCTTCTCAGGTCGGAACAGCCAGAATACCGTATTCAAAAAGATATACAAGGATCCATATATTCAGAAGTCCCGCAGTAAGAACGATCCTTTTTCGGATCCCGTTCTCTACATGGATCATGTCGCTTCTCAGTATCCACACTGCAAGCGGAAGGAGCGGCGTAAAATAACGCCCCTGCACACCGTGCACAAAATGAATGCGCATCGGCGTAAAATCCAGCGTGATCGCCAGGAATGTGAGAAGGACGGTCCCGAGGCAGAGAATGACAAGGAACACCTTCGATCCCGTTCCGACATGGACATCCTTCGACGCGTCATCGCGGATATTGAGCGCGAGCAGATACAGGACAAAACTGATCAGGCAATAGGTGAGCGGAATACTGATATCCAGCCAGCCCAGCTTGCTCCCGATCATCGTGTACAGATAGTGATCGGTCATCTTGACGCAGGTCCTCATGCACATGAAGAGATACTCGACCGGGTTCTTAAGGATCCAGCCGATCGTATAACCCTCTGTATGTGTTGAAGCCAGATAATTTCCCGCACTGCTCTCTTTGATCATTTCCCGAAGCGCGGCGTCCGCTCCCAGAACGTTTACAAGGAGCATGATGACGACCGCCGACAGGATGCCCGCCCCGATCATCACGGCCTTCCTTCTATATGCCCCTCTCTTCGTGTCGGAGAGATTGGCGTTGGGAATCAGAAGGCACATGAAGAGAAGCGGAACATATACCAGCTTCGAGGGTGCCATGAGGATCGCGAAGAACACGCACAGGCGGTACTCCCGGTCACTGATCCGCTCTTTCCTGCAGATCACGTCCATGATCTGGGTCACAAAGAAGGAGACCAGACAGAAAATCGTCACGTCATAGGAGTAGGACGCCACCATGTGGAGCGTCATCGGCATGACAGAGATCGCAAAAAGCGCGGACCTTCCGAACGGTATCTTCTTCATCAGATAATTCATCGACGCGACAAAGAAGAGGATGTTGGTAAATCTTCCCATGTAAAATGTAAGCTCGGCGCCCAGTCCGAGTACCCGCCCGATCGCTATGCCGACGCCTGTGGAAAAATACGCAAACATCGCATTCGTTACCATTGGGCAGTCCGCAAGGATCATCCCGCTCCGCTGCATACCTATATGCATATTTCCCATCATGAGCTTATAGTAATCCGGAGCCAGAATCTTTCTCGCCGTTCTGTAGAAGTAATAATCTTCCTGCCGCATAAGAAGTCTCTTGTCCCCCAGGAAACTGACCTTTCCGAGCAGAAGATTGGATACCCTGTAGGCCGATGTATAGTGCGAGGTCTCATCCGGAGAGACGTAGGGCAGAAAGATCACCATATATCCGATGCACAGGATGAATATCGTGATCAGGTAGACCTTCCGGAAAGAAATCTCCTCCTGTCTGCGGTTCAATATGTATTTCTGATAGAGTAAGCCGAGAAGCACCGTCTCGATCATCAGTGCCATCGGAGGGATAATGAAGCGGACGAGAGCGGCATTTTCTGCAACGCTTCCGTCCTCGCTGACGATCCCCTCTCTCCACAGAAAGACCATGAAGAGACCGAAGATCAGCAGGACGCTCCAGTAGAGAAGCACCTTCCCCGGATTTCCCGTCCGGCTCCCGGCGATCTCTTTCCCGACGGGCTTTACGAGAAAGAAGAGCTCAACGAGGACGACCGCAAAGAAAAAGCCGAGCGTCACGATCCACCAGTCGGAGATCTCCCTTCCGATTGCGCGGCCGAAGAGTGACGGCCCGAGCAGAACAACGGTCGTATAAAGGACCGTACCTGCAGCGCAGAGAAGGATCTTTTTCAGATTCTTGTGGATCACGCCGGCGAGCCATCGCAGCCGTTCCCGGAAAAAGAATGCCGTCTCAAGCAGAAAAGCGTAGGCGAGAAAAGCAATCAGGGACGCCCGGGCGGAATGTCCGGACGGAAGAATATAGTCGTCCACGATCGGACTCTCCGAAATCAGGATCTCGGAGAGGGTGTAATTGTCGTCGATATCCAGACGCATGCGATACATTGGATAGTCTATATTGTCCGGTATGACGAAGAAGATCTCCTTCTCCCCTTTCCTCAGGAGATAATATTCTTTGAGAAGCTCGTCATATTCGCTTTCCGCATTGGGATAATAAAACTCGCACCGCACGTCATATGCGAAGCTCTCCGCAAGAACGAATTCTACGCAGCGAAGGCGATAGCTCTTTCCGTCCTCGAACCGCATGAAGAGCTGGGCATCCGGATCCATGTAGGTCACTTTCAGATCTTCGATGCTGCTGTTATAGCAGAAGTAAATCAGATCGTCCTGCACGGCTATGCTGTCGTCCGGCATGGCCATATCCCGGTAAAATCTTGACGAGACCGGGTTCTTCATGCGCATCCCGTCAATGAAAGACGTAAGAAGGCAAAGCGAAAGTGCCGCGAATATCAAAGCGCACTGTATTCCAAACAATCTCCTGCGGTCTCGTCTGTTCGTCAACAAGGATCCTCCTCCAAAAACTTTATTCTTCGCCTGATCCGGTCTCCGGGAGACCCTCGCGGAGCTCCTGCATCTCCTTCTCAAGCCTGAGAAGGCGGTTCTCCAGAATTGCGATGCTCTGCACCGTATGCTTGATCCGCTCATGCTGGCGTGAAAGTGAAGCCGACATGGACAGACAGTTGAACAGCAGGAACGCGATGAGGAGCAAAAACACAAAGTTCGAAGGGGTCTCTATCCTCACAAGGGATGACAGCGTTTTCACAAAGGAGGGAAACGCCGCCATGATGAGAAGGACTGCTGCCTGCAGGAACCAGATGATCGAACGGTACAGATCCATCCCCTTTGTCCTGATGAAATGAATAATTGCAGCCAAATAAATTACTGCGCTTACAAGCAGAATCACCTGCAGCTGAATTCCCATCATCTTCTCCCGCTCCGCATCAGTCTGTGCATGAGAATGGACAGGCTGACTTTCGTCATGTAATAGACAGCTTTCCCCGGCCCGATCGAAGAGACCCCCGTCAGCCTCTCTTTCATGACCACCGGATATTCGGCGATCCTTCCATGGTGAGAAGCCGCAGTCAGAATTGCGTCCGGCTCCGGATAATCGTCGCTGTAGTCTTTTGCAAATATATCTATTAAGCGGCTGCTCGTGACTCTGTAGCCACTGGTCACATCTTTTATGTCCGCGCCGCTGATCACTCGAATTAACATACTCAAAAAACGGATTCCCACTCTTCTCGTCCTGCTGGACTGGAATCCCCGTTTTTCAATAAATCTGGATCCGATCACGTACTCCTGGCCTTCCGCCTCCATCATTTCTATAATGGGAAGAATATAGGCCGGATCATGCTGACCGTCTCCGTCGATCTGTACGGTATAATCATATCCGTTTTCTTTTGCGTATATATAACCGCTCTGTACCGCCCCTCCGATTCCGAGATTGGTCCTCAGGTTGAGGCAGTTCACTTCCATCTCTTCGAGTACATCCATCGTACTGTCGGAGGATCCGTCGTTCACGACAAGGACATCCACACCCGGTGCCTTGTCCTGTATTTCTTTCACGGTATGTGCAATGATTTCGGCCTCGTTATAAGCCGGAACGATCGCAAGTATTCTCAAAGAATTCATTTCTCTCTTTCAGAAATAAGGGACTGCTGTCAGACTTACCGACAGCAGTCCCAAAGGTCAGTCAATAATCTCTTATCAACTTTGTGGTGCTATATGCGAATAATGTGATTATGCGACCTGCTCATAAAGTTGGCCTGCTGCAACTCTGAACTTTGCGCCGTCATATTCGACTGTGCCGTTGAAGTCCGTTGCAAGCTTGCCGTCTACTACATAGAAGAACTTGCCGTCATATTCAGCAACGCCTGTGTGCTGTGTCTGTACCTGGCCGTTCGCAAGGAACCACCATGTGCCGTCAGCATCCTGCCAGAGGCCGTTGACATCGTCGCGGAGCTTGCCTGCTGCGAACAGGAACTTTCCGCCGTTGTAATCATAGAGTCCGTTAGCGTTCTCGTTGAGCTCGCCGTTCTGGATCATGAACCAATGTCCGTCGTACTCTGCAAAGCCGTCATAGCCGCGCTGGATCTGTCCCTGAGACAGGAAGTACCATGTTCCGTCGAAGAGGTTCAGTCCGTTCGCTCCGTCGCAAAGCTCGCCGTTCGCGATGAAGAACTCGCCGCCCTTGTACTCTGTGATGCCTGTGAAGTTCTCCTGGAAGACACCATCCTTGTAGAGACGCCACTTATCGTCAGCATCCTTTACAAGACCGTCCTTGAGTTCTTCTTCCGGCTGCTCCTTCTCGTTCACACGATCAAGGTAAGCGATGAAGTTGCTGTAGTACGGAACAGTGATCTCTTTTGTCAGAGTTCTGGATTCCTTCTCATCCTTCGTCTCATATGTGGCCTCAAGAGTGATGGAGCCGGCCTTGCCGTCCTCGGACTCCTTCTCTACGTTGAGGACCTTCATGGGAACATCTGTACTCCAGAGACCGGTCGCGATATATTTCTTTTCGCCGCATCTGCTGCATGTTGTATAAGCACGTGCAGTGGGTCTATAACCTGTCTCGAAATCATTCGGGTATACAAAGTCATCCTTCTCGATTGTTGTCTTTCCGATAAGGATCTCATCTGCAACTATCTCGAGCTCAGCGCCTACATCCTTGCCGTCTTCGTTCGTATGTGCAAGCTTCTTGATCGGAACGTCCGTGCTGGAGAGCTCTGTTCCGCAAATCGTGCACTTAACGATCCTCTTCGCAAGACCTTCTTCCTGGCATGTAGCTTCCTTGATCGTAACAAGCTCCGGAGTGCCTGCCACTGCTTCATGCTTGAGGACCTTGACCTTGATGGTCTCAACTTCCTTGCCGCATACGTTGCAGAGGAATGTCACTTCAGCTTCGCCGTCAGCCTGGCATGTAGCTGTGCTCTTGCCAACCTTGATGCCCTGTGCCTTCGCGTTCTTTTCGTCCTTCAGCTCTTCATAAGCTTCCTGATCGAGAGCGAAGCCTTCTTTTGTAAGCTTTTCCTTGAGCTCCTTGTTGATGTTGTGTACTGTGGAAGCCTCAGCAGTCTTCTCTTCACGGCTGAGCTCAGTCTTCTTTCCGTGCTTCTCGCAGTCGCAGTTCGTTACGATGTAATATACGATGTCCTTATTGCAGACATTGCTCTTGACTGTAAGCTTCTCCTCATCGATCGTGCAGAGATCCTTGTCAGCCTTATCCTTGAGCTCAATGCTCTTGACTGCATGATGATGTGCAGCGACCTTCTTTGTCGTATTGAAGGAGACCTCACCGGCCGTCGTATAGGTCGTCACCGTGTAGGAGCCTTCTTTGCTGCAGTCGATCAGAACGAACTTGCTCTCGTCGCTCGGGATCTTGTCTGCGTCAAGTCCATCGATGGACTTCTGAACTTCCTCATCGCCTTCCTTTACAAGGACATAGGCAATGTTCTCGGAAGCTGTGACCTTCGCTGTCGTCGGATCAACGACTTCCGTGCTGAGAGTCTTCTCCTCACGGGTCACTTCCTCTTCGCCGCAGATCGAGCATGTCTTCGTGCTGATCTCTGTATATTTGCCGTTCTGCTCCTCATCGATGAGGACCGGCTTGCCGTCCTTGATCTCTGTGTTCTCGCCGGCTTCGTATGTGATCACCGCTTCGCCGAACTCATGTCCGAGAGCCGGGATCTCAACGTCCGCCTCCACGATCTCCATCTCGATCACGTCTTCTTCCTTCGCCGTGTTGTCCGCATTGAGCTCAGCGCCCGGGACCAGAAGGTAATCAACGATGTTCTTCAGACCGGTCTCTTCACAGGTAGCGGCCTTTGTGACAACGCTGATGCCCTTCTTCCAGTTTTTGGAAGTCAGTTTGTCATTGAACTCGATGGTGCCGACATAATCCTGTCCCTGGATCGTCACTTTGGCATCGACCATCGTGCCGTTCTTATAAGTTGCGTCCGTTTTCTTAATGATCGCGGCATTTTCCTCGAAATCCTGCGTCTCGCCAGTCTCGTTGTTCTCGAGAGTATACTTCACCTTAACGGTCTTCGTTGCATCGTCGCCAATGAATACCGGCTCTCCCTGCAGCGTCCACTCCGTTGCGCCGACAATACCGGCTTCCTGCACTTCTGTCTGGATGCCCGAAGCGAAGACCGTGACAGGCGCGGTATTCGATGCAACCATGACGACAGAAACCGTCAGTGCTGCAAGTTTCTTATTGAGTCTCATAACCACTTCTCCTTTTCATCATATTTCTATAACAGAACTCCGTACATTCCGCTGTAAATTCCGGAACCGGCATTCTGTCTTGTTGAATTTGATATTCTTTGGATATATAATAAAGGCACCACTCTTAATTATAAATAAACCCAAAAAAATAACCCGAACCAGTATCTTCTTAGATACTATGTTCCAGCTCAAATCCAACAGTTTATCAGCTGTGAGTTTAGTATATGTGAAATATCTCTCATTGTCAATAAGATAAACTGAAATTTCTCTAACGCATCATCAGGAGGATTTCACTTGACTGTTATTGATCGGATACTGACTTTGAAAGAGGAAAGGAATCTGACGAACAGGGACGTGGAGATTGGTGCAGGACTGGCGAATTCAAGCATTTCTCAATGGAAAAAGGGCAAGGGAAAACCAAGCCTGGACAACATTGTAAAGCTGTCGAAATTCTTTCATGTGTCATCGGATTATCTGCTGTGCCTGACGGATGACTGCGGGTCAAAAAATGAAATATCTCTAACTTCCGGCGGCGCCCCGGCCGGCAGTCCCTCTGACGACAGACTTTCCGGGAACGGAGCAGTCCCCGGGCCCGCAGCCTGCACGCAGGACCCATCCACTCATCTCTCATCGGAAGACCCTGCCGGGACTTCCTGTCTTTCAGCTGATAATCAACGCGAATCTCATCCTCTCTCAGGAGAAGAGTACGTGCTTCTTGAAATATTCCGCAATCTTCCAGGGATCGACCGGTTCAGACTGATCCAATACTGCATGAATCTGCGCGATGAAAAATAAAAGCAACAGAAGGGCCGCTGTCGTACTTTCCGACAGCGGCCCTTCCGGTCACTCAATAAAATTATCCGGTTCTGCGGATCGCAGCCGCGCCGGTCGGCGGGTGCTCCGCGAATCTCATTTACTTCAAGTCTCGCTCGCGAGACCTGGCGCGGGATTCGAATTATCGTCAGCAGCGTCACTGCTTCCGATAAGCTTCATTAAAGAAATGCGCCTCCGCCTCCGATACCCTTCGGGTTCATACCATACATATTCGTTCCCGGAACGCTGTCCTGGCAGAACCAGACAATCATAATGATCTGTCCGACGACCGGAATAAAGGAGATCAGATAATACCAGCCGGATCTGCCGATATCATGAAGCCGCCGAACCGACACAGCGAGGTTCGGAATGAGCAGCGCAAGCGAAACAATGCCGCTGATAAATGAAAATATACTGGAATTTCTGGCGAGCGCTGAGAGCACTATGCTTATGACAGCGTAAAAGAGAAAAAAGTACCAGTATTCACTCCGCCTTGCACGTCCGTTAAAATTCGCATAATTGTTAAAACATGACTGAATGGCATCTGTAAAACTCATACACTTTACCTCGTTCCAAAAATTTTTCCTCCATTGCCGCAGGCCGCGGAATGAACGAAATCGTTTAAGTGCCTACCGTTTTTATTTTAACGCATGTCCAAATGCAAGTCCAGAAAAAACCTCATACAGGAAAGGAACCGAGTCACGGGCATGGTACGATGGAGAATACTACTATACAGAAAAAGTGATATGTTTTATACTCAAAATAATAAATATTGAATGCAATATATTTCATTTGGCGCAATCATCTCAGGATAGATCTTATCGAAAGTTCCGCAAGGAACTCCCGATAAAAAGGCCTGCGAAGCAGGCCTGAATATGATCACGAGAACCCGGCGTCAGAGATCAAAACACGGAGGGATGTCATGAAAACTGCTGTCATCGGCCCCGGCTCGATGGGCCTCCTCTTCGGAGGAAAACTTTCCCGGAACACAGAAGTCATCCTCATAGGGAACAAT
The DNA here is from genome assembly GCA_946629525.1 of uncultured Clostridia bacterium. GTDB lineage: Bacteria > Bacillota > Clostridia > Lachnospirales > Lachnospiraceae > Chordicoccus. The sequence continues at coordinate 1,113 of CAMOXU010000026.1, read as the reverse complement.
GCGGAACATATCCGTGAGATCAACCGCAATCAGGTCACGATCAAACGGGACGGACAGGATGAGACTTACAAAGTGCCTGCATTTACAAACGGCGCGGCGGATGGCCCGGTCGATCTCATCATCCTTTTCACGAAGGCCTATGTCACGCGGCAGGCCCTCGAGGCAAATGCGCAGCTGATCGGCCCGGACACGCTGATCCTCACCCTGCAGAACGGAGCCGGCCACGAGGAGATCCTTCAGGAATTCGTTTCCCGGGACCGGATCCTCCTCGGCACCACGAACCAGGGAAGCTACCGTGAGAGTGTGAGCGTCATCGTGCACAGCGGACTGGGGGAGACGACGATCGGCTCCCTTACGGGAAATAAATCCCGCTGCGAAGCCATATGCTCCCTGTTCTCCGCCGCCGGATTCCCGTGCTCGGTCAGTCAGGATATCCGCTTCACCGTCTGGAACAAACTGATGATCAATGCATCTTCGAGCATCCTTTCCGGCGTGCTCGGCACGAACCAGGGCTATGTTGTCTCGGATCCGTCGAGCTGGGAGATCTGCCAGGACCTTATCCGGGAGATCTGCAGGGCAGCGGCCCTTGCAGGATGCAGATTCGACGAGGAAGAACAGATCGAACGGATCCGTAAACATCTTGAGAACGCACCCGGCGGATACACGAGCCTCTACGCGGATCTTAAGAACGGGCGGAAGACTGAGGTCGATTTCATCAGCGGCCACGTCGTACGGACGGCCGAAAAGCACGGCCAGTCCGTCCCGGTGCAGAAGTGTATCGTCCGCATGGTCCATGCGCTCGAGCACAAAAGCGCGCTGTGCTGACGGAACCCGTCCCCATCGCGCGGATCCCGGACTATTTCGGACTGCTGAATCTGCATGCCGTAACGGGTAAGAAATCCAATATGTACTACGAGCGCTTCTCCATGAATCACGGCAAGGCCTCCGAGTGCCTGCAGTGCGGGCTCTGCGAGAAGAACTGCCCGCAGCATATCCCGATCCGTGAGCACCTCAAGGAGTTCGCGGCCCTCTACGAGACGACGTAAGAACGTATTTTGAGATCGAGTAGGAGGGGGTGATTAGCCCCCGTCCTCTCACACCACCGTGCGTACC
>CAMOXU010000025.1 GCA_946629525.1 uncultured Clostridia bacterium | reverse complement strand
CAGGGGTACGCTCCGCCAAACTATGCATCTGCAGGGCAGGCCGCACAGGGATACGGCCCTTACAATCAGCCGGCAAACGGCTATGCCGCACCGGATCACGCTGCTTCAGGCTATGCCGCACCGGAATACAACGTGCAGGCGGGCCGGAGTTCCGAAGCGTCTAAAGTCGATGAACCGGAGAAAAAGAAAAGCCCGAAATCTCCGGATTCCGGAAGGGCGGGAAAACGGCGCGGCAGACTGCCCAAGAAGACCCTGATCGCCCTGATTGCACTCATTGCAGCTGCGTTCGGAGTCGTGTTCTTCATTTTCCGGGGCGGAAGCACAAAGCCCTATACACAGTCATCCTCCCCGGAGTATGCCCGGGTCGAAAAGACGACGGTCACGGCAGCCCAGCTGAAGGCAATCGAGAAGGACGAGCGGATCACAAATCTGACGATCGGATACAGTACGCTCTCTGACGAAATGGTCACGGAAATCAGCCGGCTCACGCACATTGAAACACTCAGGATCGAAAAATGCACCGGCTTCACGACCCTCGATCCTCTTGCGGATGCTCCCGCTCTCAAAAAACTGGAGATCGGGCAGCAGTACTACAACAAGTATACGGAAGGATCCTCCAACCTGGACGGCACAAAGCTTTTTACCCGGGATCTTACGAATATCACAGAGCTTTCGATCATAAGCAGCGTGATCGACGGAGGAACAGAGTGTCTCAGACATTTTCCGAATCTGGAGACACTATCTGTCTCGCTCTGGCAGCCTTATTCGATTGCCTGCATTACCAGTATGCCGGATCTTGTAAATCTCTATCTCTACGATTCAGCATCAGAAGGATCGGATTATCTTGATCTCGGCGGCAGTGAAGCGGATTATCTCTACGGACACCCGAAGCTTGTCACCTTCAGGGCAGAGGACGCAAATCTGAACGATCTTAAGTGGGCAGCTGAATGCGCGGATCTCAGCGTACTGCAGGCAGATAACGGGCAGGTGTCTGACCTGACCCCGCTTGCTGACCACAAGAGTCTGCAATATCTCTCCCTCAGGGACCACAGGATTGAAAGTGTTCTTCCTCTTTCCGGGTGCGAGAAGCTTTACAGCGTGAATCTCGGCAAAAATCCGCTGGCACAGCTCGATGGTCTTGACGGTCACGAAAATCTCAAAACACTCATTATCGACAATACCTACGTGAAGAGCCTCTCGCCGCTTGCAGGCTGCATAAAGCTGACCGAGCTCAACTGCAGGAACGCGCAGGTCGACAGCCTCTCCGGAGTGGAGTCCCTTCCGCTCACGAACCTGTACGCGGACGGAAATCTGATCGCGGACCTCTCTCCGCTCTCCGCCAACGGCACCATGTCGTATATGACAGTCTCCGATAATCTTCTGACATCTTTGACCGGCTGCGAGCAGATGATCCGACTCAAAAAATTCGAGGCTGCGAGAAATGCACTTCCGGATATTGAAGGGATCATAAACAGCAGCGGGATGGAGATTCTGGATGTAAGAAGCAACAAGATCACGGACATCTCTCCGCTTCAGAATGCTTTTTCTTCTCTGAAGAACCTGAATATCTCCGACAATCTGATTTCTGATATCAGCCCGCTCTCCACGTGCATTGCGCTTGAAGTCCTGAACGCGGACAGCAATGCGATAAAGAGCCTTTCACCGCTCGAGGGATGCGCAAACCTCTCTGCCGTCATGGCAGGCAGCAATGCGCTCACGGACCTGACCGGGCTCTCGGGAAAGCCCGGGCTCTACGCAGTCATGGTCGATCACAATGAGATCACGAGCCTCACGGGCCTCGAGGGCAGCGTAAAGAAGCTCCACTATCTCGACATCGGCTGCAATAACATCACGGATATCGGCCCCCTCACCGAATTATCAGAGAAAAAAGTCGTACTGCTTGCGGAGAAGAATGGGATTTCCGATCTCAGCCCGCTTCCGGACGGTCTGCGCTACAATGCGCTCGTCCTCTACGGGAATCCGGTCTCTGATTTCACAAAGCTTACTGAGTTCAAGGACGTCAACACTATTTCAGATAAGCTGTACATTTCCTGGAATGAAAATGCGGACATGAAACAGCTCGGAATGACTGCTTTTGCGCAGGAAATGCATGTTATCTCCCCTCTCGATAAACGGGGAGCGATCGAAGTCGCCGTCAAGGAAGGGCATGACGAAAAGCCTGCAACCAACATTCCCATAAAGCCCACCTACCTCTCGGAGGAGGAGGCAGATGCCGAGCTGGCCGCCTGGCGGGCAGATCTGCGGGACGAGGTCAACGGCGAATCGTCAGATGAAGAGGAATCCGGATCGGACGGAAGCTCCGCGGAGAGCGGAACTGCAGCAACCCCGGCTGAGAGCTCCGCGGAGAGCGGGGCAGCTTCCGAATCGGATGGCAGCCCTGCGGAGAGCGGGGCAGCCGCAGAATAAAGCCGGTGCCCTGCAGCGTGCAAAACCAAACATGACCGCTGTATAACGAAAGCCGCTGCATTCCTGATACATCAAGGCAGGAACCCAACATACTTTTTACGTTTCGCGAGGTACACTATGGATAAGACCCTGTTATTCCGGCACGATAAGAACTCTGTCCCGTTCCTTCTCTGCTTTCTCCCGGACGGACACGCCTGTGACTTTCCCCTGAAGGGCCGGCAGACCTTCGGCCGGGCAGGACGCGGAGCGGATCTTGCGGTCCCGTCTCCCTACATTTCCGGCCGGCACGGCGAATTCGGCATCGTTCAGGGAAGGATCATGTACCGGGACACGGGAAGCACCAACGGGACCTATATAAACGGCCAGCCCTGCACATCGATCAAAGAGATCATGCCGGGTGACATCTTTACCTTCTATCCGAAGAACAGGACCGAAGGCCCCGCCGTCTTCCGCATGATCCCCGTTTTCTTAAAGCACTATCCGCTGACATGGCGCACCGTCCCGCTCAGTTCGGACATCCGCGAGATTCTGGTCGGACGGGGCGAGGGATCCTTCCGGCTGGAGGATCCTTATGTCTCGACGAGACATGCGACCTTCTTCAACAGCGCGCAGGGATGGACCGTCATCGACCTGAAAAGCACGAACGGGGTATACGTCAACACGCGGAGGATCAACGGTGCGTCAAAGCTCGTCCCCGGGGATATCGTTCAGATCGGCGCGACCTGGTTCTATTTTACCGGCAGAGCGCTCTGCTTCGGAACAGCCGGCGTCCCGGTCACGGCTTCGGGAACTTCTCTCGACGGGACCGTGCACGGTATGACGGTCGAGAAGTCGTCCGACGGCGCTCATGAGAAGCATTTCGGAGAAGAAATCCCGCCGGCAGCGCCCGAATCGAATCCTCCTTTCGGGAACCGCAGAGAGCCCGGTGCAGATGACCGCATCAATCGGATCGAAGACAGCGTCCGCGCAGAGGCAGCCGCAGCGGCGGATGAAGCGGGCGGAAAGAGCCTTATGATCGATATCCGGAAGCGCGATGTCTGGCACAATTTCCGGAAGCGCACGCTTCTCTCCGACATCAAACTGACGATCGATCCCGGAGATTTCGTCCTCATTCTCGGCGGATCCGGTGCAGGCAAGTCCACCTTCCTGAAAGCCGTCATGGGCTACAATCAGGCGGAGGGCACCATCCTTTACGGTGATCTGGATGTCTACCGCGAATACGAGGAAGTAAAGTACGAGATCGGGTACGTTCCCCAGAAGGACCTCGTCCGGCTGAACGACACGGTCTATAACACCCTGCTGGCAGCGGCACAGATGCGCATGCCGGCATCGGCCTCCGCCGCGGATCATGTCCGGCAGACGGAATGGGCGATGTCTCTTCTCGGCCTTACGGACGAGCGGAACAACATGGCCAGTATGATCTCGGGCGGGCAGCTGAAGCGTCTCAGCATTGCGACGGAGCTTGTCGGAAATCCGTCCCTCTTCTTCCTCGACGAGCCGGATTCGGGACTCGACGGACCGATGTCCAGGGATCTCATGGAAAGTCTCCGGAAGATCGCGGACCTCGGCAAGATCGTGCTGATCATCACCCACAGTCCGGACCGGTCCATCGACCTCTTCAAGAAGGTCATCGTGCTCGGCAAGACGGAGAAGGACAACGTCGGCCATCTCCTGTATTTCGGGACTCCGGAAAATGCAAAAGCCTTCTTCGGGACTGACTCCCTCGAGGGCATCATCCGCCGGATCAACCGGAAATCGGAGAACGGAGACGGGCTGGCGGACCATTTCCTTGAGAAGTATGAGCGGATGCAGGGAAAGACATAAAGCAAAGGCACTTAGAAAGGTAAGATGAAATGGCAAAAAAACATACGTCCCGCTTCCAGCAGACGGGTATCTACTTCGGACGGAACAGAAGAGGATTTTTCAATGATAAAGGATGGAAGCTCCTCCTCTCCGTCGTTCTCATCACCCTGCTCATCTGCTCAGTGACCGGAGAGAAAATGTTCACAGACTACGACAAGACCCGGAGCGGCTCCTTCGCCCTGGTCTGCGCATGCATCTGGATCGGGATCTTCAATTCGATCAGAGTGATCTGCCGGGAGCGGGAGATCCTGAAGCGGGAGCACCGGACCGGTCTGCACATGTCCTCCTACGTCGCAGCCAGATGGCTCTTCGAAGCCTGCCTCTGTGCAGTCGAGGCCGTTCCCGTCACGATCATCGTGCGGATCGTAAACTCAGGACATTTTATAAAACAAGGTGTCCTTTTGACTCCGACGCTTGAGCTTTTCATCTCCTTCTTCCTGATCACGTTCAGTGCGGACGCGCTCGCGCTCGTCATCTCCGCAGTCGTGAAGGATGAGAACACCGCGATGACCGTCATGCCCTTCGCCCTGATCATACAGCTCATCATGTCCGGCATGGTGTTTGAGCTCACGGGCATCCCGGAGAAGGTCTCGAAGCTCACCATCAGCCGCTTCGGACTCAATGCGCTCTGCGTCAGCGCGGACGTGAACAGCATGACCTTCTTCGCCTACAATAAGGAACTGGAGGCGACCGCCGCAAATCTCCTTCATCAGTGGGGGATCCTGCTGCTCTTCGCAGTCGTGTACGCGGTCCTTACAGTCATTGCACTCGAATTCGTCGATTCCTATTAATGAACCGCGAAACGCCGTACTCCATGTGAACTGTTCACACAGATCCGCTGCGTACACCGTTTCGCAATCCCATTCCTATAAGTACGGGAGATGCCATGTACGACTCTCTGCTGATCCGCTCCGGCGGCGGCATCGTGAAAGAAAGCGACCTCATCCGCACTGCGGGAAATCCGGCCCTGATCATCGGGCTGGGCGGCCTCGGTGCGGACGCTTTGCGTGCGCTCAGGAGGAAAATGAACGTCCGCATGGTCCCGGATCACAAAGAGGGCTTCTCTTCCGACATGGATGAAGGGTTCACCGCAGATTCCTCGTCAGATACCGCAGATTCTTCGTCAGGTACCGCAGGTTCCTTTCCAGGTGCCGCTTACTTCTCATCAAGTGCCTCAGGATCTTCATCCGGCTCCGTCCGCCTCCTCGCGATCGACGCCCACGCCGACTGGGAGGGCACGCCGGACTTCCCGGATGGCATCGAATCCCTGAATATCGAGACCGAGAACGCTGTCTCTTCCTTCTCAGACGTCGATCTGCGAAAGAAGAACAGAAGCACTCCCCTCTTTGGCTGGCTGTCGGAGGAGACTCCCCATCTCCCCTCTCCGCTCTACGGAGCCGGCAGCACCCGTCAGCTCGGACGATTTTTCCTGATCGATTCCTCACAGACTGTCTATGCACGTCTCAGATCAATTCTCACGGAGCTCCTTGCGCATGTATCCGGCGAATCCTCCGGGGAGTCGGGGGAAGAGACGAAGAAGATGCTCTCCGTCCACATCCTTTCCGGCCTCGCGGGCGGAATGGGCGGCGCGCTGGCCGACATCTGCTATATGGTACGGCACATTCTGGAAGAGGCAGAACCCGGCTTTGACCGGCTGTACACTTACCTGTTCCTTCCCGATATCCTGACCTCCGGGGGGGAGCTTGCAAATACATATCTTGTCCCGACCCTCGAGCGCAACAGCTACGCCGCCCTCAAGGAAATGGATTATCTCATGAGCATGCGGGAGAACCGCGCGGAGTTCCGCCAGACCTACCGCTTCGGAGAGATCCGGAGCCGGAATACGCCGGCGGATGCCTGCTTTCTCCTGCAGGCTCCGGCCGCAGACAGACACAGCGGAAGCAGTCCCGATCTGCTTCCCCGGGATGCGGCGATCGACCTTCTGTCAGAATACCTTTTCGCATGGATCACGGAGGAGGATCAGGCTGCGGAGACCTCCCTGCCCTCCACACTGAAGAAAATGACCCTGCGTGTCCGGACTCTCCCGGTCACCCGCGGGGCAAGCTGCGCATTCTCGGTATTCGGCATAGGCGGGAGCGAACTCATCTCCCGGCACGCGGCTACCTATGTCGCGGGAAGTCTTTTCAATCGCCTGGCCCCGCTGCTCTACAGGGAGCCCCTCGAGCAGGATCTCGAGCGCTTCCTGTCCCGCACCATTCTGGCGGACCTCTCCGGGATCGAGGCTGCCCTCCGGCGCGGAATCTTCACAAATCACGCTGTTCCGCGGCCTGACCCGGTCTCCGTCAAGCGCTACAACGAGCCTTTCGGCCACGCCCCGCTCATCATCGGACCGATCAACGACTGGTTCGCCCGCGAGCACGAGACCATAGAGAAAAACTCCGCGTCCCTCCTGTCCTTCTTCGTCGACGAGGATGGCGAGCGGAATCCGGATTCCATCATCGGGAACCTCTTCCGGGAGCTGAAACGGGTCATGCTGGACCCCGCATGCGGTCCCTACTTTGCCTCCTGCCTCGTGTCGGGGACCGGTCCGAATCTGATCGCCGCAGCGGACCGTCTCACGGAGGAAGCAGGCGATCACGTCGAAGAGCTTCGGAGCAGGACAGACCGCTGCCGGAACATGGCAGAGAGCGCAAAGCAGTCCTTCTGCGCCTCCCGGAACACGATCACAAAGCCCCGCGCTGTCGATGAAGCCTACGATCTTTATCGCGAAAAGCTTCTCATCTGGTACAAAAGTCAGCTGGATCTCGACGTCGCCTCGGCGGCGGAGGATCTGCTCCGCACCCTGTCGGTCAGGATCCGCGGCCTGTATACCGGTTATTTTGAATATCTGAAGCAGATGCTGGTCAATCTTCGCGAATCCTTCGCAGACAACACCCGCTGGTTCAACGCGCTCTCCCCGGCAGATTCCCGGACACCGGAGGGTCAGGTACCGGGCAGGCTGTCCGGATACCGGCAGTCTTCCCATTCCCGGCCGGAGGGTCCTCTCATCGATCTGCGCCTCATCCTTCCCGAGCTCGACTGGCTGACAGAAGACCTGAAGGCGGAGGCGACGGTACGGCAGCTGGTCCTTCATTTTCTCGCATATGATAACGAATGGCTCTCCGGGGACGAGCTCCGGATCCGCTCCATGATCGGAAAATTTGTCCTCGACCTCTACGGCTTCGAGATCGATTCGATCACAAAAAAGAGTTACGAGGAATATCTGTCCGGACCCAACTGGTACGAGAGAGACCGGGTGATCGCAGACAGGTTCTTTTCCCCGATGATCCGGACAGCAAAGCCGGACATCCGGTTCACAGCCGCTTTTCGGACGGAACCGCTCGTCAAGCCGCTTCTGCTCTCCTGCCCGGCCCGTCTCAGGGATATCCGGTCGGCAGCGGAGAGACTGTGCGCCGGAAAGCCGGACTATGTCCTGCAGGAGGCCCCCGTCTCCGACAGGGTCCGTGTGATCCGCTTCTACGGAGGAATCTCGCCCTATGGGCTCAGTCAGTTCGCGCAGCTGAAAAGCGAATTCGACCGGACCGACATTCCCGGGATCCTTCTTGATGAAGGGGAGGCGCACAGCTTCCTCACGCTCCCTCCCCCGGTCCCCTACAGCCTTGATCCGGAGGCGACAGGCTTCGGCCATGCAGCCGAACGGATCTTCCGCACCGCAAAGCGCATCGGGCTCATCGAGGTGAATGACCCGTCCGGAGCCCCCTTTGAAAATGCATACATCCGCCGGCCCGTCTTCCGAATGCCCGAGACGATCCGCCATCTGGAGATCCTCCGCTGCATCGGACCGGACAGATGCGACGACGAGCTGGATTTCCGGCGCAATATAAGCCGCGAGCTGGAAAAGAAGTACCTTTATACAGGCGGAAAGCCTGACATGGATGCCCTCCTGCACTGGATCCGGGGGATCCGCATGCTGAAGGAGGATATGCGGGAGGGGGAATTTACCTGCATTTATATAAAAGCCCCGGGAAGGACCGAGACCACCATGCTCGATCACATCATCCGGTCGCCCTACCTCTTAAAGCAGCTCTTCGATCTCGTGGAGTACGACCGGGCGGCAGACGTAGCCCAGCGGCGGCTCATGGCGATGAAGTGGGATTTCGAGGATATCCTCGCAGAGAGCGGGGGGAATAACTGAGAGGGCTTTTGCGCCGCTCCGCAATTCCCGAATGTCGAAGTTGAAGGGCATCCTCTGCGTATGGTACAATGAAGCTGTATCTCCTGCAGGCGTCAGACCGCAGAGCTCTGCGGCATTTTGCGATGCAGGGTCCTCCGGAAAATCCCTACGGACCTGAGTGCAGAAGACAGATTCTTTTCATTTGAAACTTTATGACAGACCGCCTTCCCCGCGGTCCACATTTCAATAAATCAGAGAGGTATTTATGAACAATTTCACCTATTATGTCCCGACAAAAGTGTATTTCGGCAAAGGCCAGATCTCGCACCTTACCGAGATCAAAGAGAGCGGCAGCAAAGTCCTGCTCGTCTACGGCGGGGGAAGCATCAAGAAGCTCGGCCTCTACAACACAGTGATGGCCCTGCTCCACAAGGTCGGTCTCAGGATCTATGAGCTTCCGGGCATCGAGCCGAATCCAAAGATCGAGTCCGTTCGCAAGGGCGTGCAGATCTGCAAGGAGAACAAGATCGACATGGTCCTCGCGGTCGGCGGCGGTTCCGTCATCGACGCGGCCAAAGTCATCGCCGGCGGCGCAGTCTACGGCGGCGATCCCTGGAGCCTGGTCATCCATCCGCAGTACATCCTGAAAGCCCTGCCGCTCTACACCGTCCTCACGATGTCAGCCACCGGTTCGGAGATGAACGGCAACGCGGTCATTTCCGACCTCAAAGCCCATGAAAAGTGGGGGACCTATTCTCCGTACTTCAAGCCCAGGATGTCCATCTGCGATCCGGAATACACCTATACGGTCTCCGCAAAGCAGACGGCAGCCGGCACTGCGGATATCATGAGCCATACGTTCGAGAACTATTTCACGACTGTCGAGGGCGGATTCATGCAGGAAAAATTCTGCGAGAGCGTCCTCATGACCTGCATCAAGTACGGCCCGGCCGCACTCGAAAATCCGAAGGATTACGAGGCAAGAGCTGCCCTCATGTGGGCTTCCAGCAACGCGAGCAACGGCATTCTGAACGCAGGAACGGGCGTTGCGTGGTGCGTCCATCCGATTGAGCACGAGCTGTCCGCATTCTACGACATCACCCACGGCGAAGGCCTTGCGATCATGACGCCGCACTGGATGCGCTTTGCGTTAAATGACAGCACCGTCACAAGATTCGCCAACTACGGGCGCAATGTCTGGGGAATTTTCGGGGGCGATGACTATGAAGTCGCAAATGCGGCGATCGACCGGACTGCCGAATTCTTCACCAAAGAGCTGCATATTCCGGGATCGCTCCACGAGGTCGGAATCGAGGACGATAAGAACTTTAAGGAAATGGCAAAGAAGGCAGCAGCAGGGAGCAAGGGCTCCTTCGTGCCGCTGACTGCGGAAGATATCGAGGGGATCTACAGAGCTGCTCTGTAAAATGACCCCTGAAAACATATCTGAGTCCATACGAAAAGGGCTGCCGGATCGGCAGCCCTTTTCGCACCTCATATGCGGAAGCAGACCCGGCGGATCGCAGGTCTTTTATCGGGAGTTCCTTACGGAACTTCTGGCAACAATTCTCTCCTTCTCGGTGAACACACCGTCCATCGGCCGGTCCAGCAGGTCGTGGGGAACACGCTCTGCCCGCTGCACCTCATATGCAGCGCCGTAGACCTCCGCGTTCCGGCACTTCGGAAGGAACCTGTCATAGTAGCCTCCGCCCATCCCCAGCCGATTGCACTCTGCGTCGAATGCCGTGCAGGGACAGAGAACAAGGTCGATCCTCTCCGGCGGAATTTCCTCCGACAGCTCCGGATCCGGCTCCGGTATACGGAATGGGCCGGGACGCCAGCAGTCGGGTGAGCCGGGGAGCAGCGCCCGCATTGCATTGTTCTCCATACAGAGCGGATAAACATACTTCTTTTCCGGAGCCCTGACAGGCAGAAGGTCCAGCCGGACTTCCCCCCGGACCGCGCGGTAGATCATCACGACTTCCGCCCTCCTGAAGCTCTCACTTTCAAGGATCCGGTCGACGATCGCCTCCGACCGTTCGTCCCGCTCGGAGGGCGGGATGGCGTCGCGGGCCTTTATCTTCTCCCGCCGGAGCAGGGCCTTGCTCTGCTCCATATTCTCTTCCCCGATCGGGCACCGGACTTTGCCCTGCTCCGCACTCTCTTCTCTCATTGAGGATCGGACATTGCTCTCTTCCGTATTCTCAGCCATCAGATGCTCCTCTGCGCAAAAGCCCGCTTTGCCGCCTCGATCACATGGCTGCAGAGCACCGCGGTCGTCACGCTGCCAACTCCGCCCGGCACCGGCGTGAGGGCAGAAACGATCGCCTCCGCCTCCTCGAACTTCACGTCCCCGCAGAGCTTCTGCTTTTCCTCGTTCCAGCCGATTCCGACATCGATCACGACCTGGCCCTCCCTCAGATACTCCGCACCGACGCTCTCCATCTGACCGGAAGCGGCGATCACGATATCCGCCTCGCGGGTGATTGCCGGGACGTCGACTGTCCTTGTATGGCAGACGGTAACGGTCGCATTTTCATGCATCAGCATCATCGCGACAGGCCGTCCGATCACGAGGGATCGGCCGATGACTGCCGCGCGCTTTCCCTTGACATCGATCCCGTAAAAAAGCAGGATCTCCATGGCCGCCTGAGCCGTGCAGGGTGAAAATCCGAGCTTCGTATTGGTGAAAACTCCCGCAAGAGACCCGTCCGTACTGCCGTCCACGTCCTTCGCAGGGTCGATCATCTGCCTTGCCCGCTCCCCGTCAAGGTGCCTGGGCAGCGGTCTGAACAGAAGGATTCCGTGTACATCCGCATCCCGGTTCACGCGTTCAAGCTCCGCAAAGAACGTCTCGCTGTCCACATCCTCGGGAAGAACGACCTGCTTCACATCGATCCCCATGGAATCTGCGCGCTTCATTGCACCCCTCTCATAGGAAAGGTCGTCCGCCCGCTCGCCGACACGCACGATGGCCAGAGTCGGATTCACGCCCTGCTCTCTCAGTATCTCCGCTTCCTGTCTGAAGCGCTCCGTCATGGCCTTCGCCACCGGTGCTCCTTTCAAAATTTCTGCCATAAGATCCTCCAAATCAAATTCATTCTTCCGCATCCGGGAAAATGCAGCTTCATGCAACACCCACCTGGATGCGGTTCGCCGCGTCGCATGCACTCCGCATGGCACCCGGAAATGCAGCCTCATGCAGCCCCCACCTGTATACGGTTCGCCGCGTCACAGGCACTCCGCATGGCCTCTTTCCCGCCCTGAATCGCACAGTTTTTATCCGTATCTGCGTATATCGCACAATATATACGAAGAAGTTCGACCTCCTTCACCGCCGTCTTCGCCGAGATCACATACTCGTAAATGCCGGGCACAAGTTTTGTGACATCGAGATCCGCTTTTTTTGATAGATCGAGCGTCTTCCCCTCTCCCCCGATCGTCCGGGAGCAGACTGCCTTCCCGTTCGGAGCGAGGACCTCAATGGTCACGGATACAATGTCGACAGGGCAGGTCACGATTCCGCCGGGATGATATGTCTGCCCTTCTTTCATGCCGTCCGGCGTCGTCCATCCGTCGAGGACCGGATCCACATACTCCGGAAAACAAGGCCGGATCACACCCCAGTAGAAGCGGGAATCCGAGATTGCGTCATAGCGGGCCGTGAGTTGCCTCACGTACGGCTGTCCCCAGTTCTGATGATAGGTCGCGTGCTCCGCTTCGAAGATGCCGACATGCCCATACTTTCCGCCTGTATAGATCAGGACGTCCCCTGGCATGGGTTCTGCATTTTCAATACGGAGAAATCCGTCCGGCAGCCGGTTCGTGCGGTAGTCCTGCGCGTCTCCGTGCGCGGCCTCCACACCGAGCCAGTCGTAATAGGCCTTAATGAAGTCGACGCACTGCGCACCGTAAGCACCGTCATAGTCGATCCCCGTACCGACCATACTGTGCAGCCACTCGACAGCTTCCGCCTGCGTATGCTCAGTGAGAGGGATCGCCGCCGTCGCCTCATGAGCGGCCGTTTCGGGATTCTCTGCACCAGATTCGACCGCTGCCGATCCGCTTTCGGTCCCGGTCTGCCCCGGCTCTGCCCGGGCCGGGACCGCAGGCAGGATGAGCGCAAGGCACAAAAAGAGAACGGTCCAGAGTCTTCCGATTCTCTCTCGTGATTTCCTCATGTCCGTTCTCCCTGATTTTTATTCAAGTCCAGTTTCTTATGCCGGCCGCCGATCCCGTCCGCTTATGACGTGATGGCATCCGGTGTGATCTCTTTCTGCTCCTGATTGACCGGCTTTAAGATCTTGGAGAGAAGCTCCCGCTGAAGCACCAGTCCCTTTGAGAACGGATTGACGATCAGCGCTCCCACCTGCTGGTTCTGCAGCACGTACAGTCCGCACTGCCCGGACGGCATCTGCACCCACACGAACCTCTTGCGCATATCCTCCGGCACTTCTTCCTTCGTCGCAAAAGTCGGCATAAAGACCCTGCCCTCCTTATTCTTGAGGAGCTCCGGACGAAGCTTGACGGGATCCTTCGGGCGGACCTTCACGCCCTTTCCGGCATTGCGGATCGCCTCCGCATCCTCATTGCTCATCTGCATACGCATCGGGACCCAGAGCCAGCTGGTCGACAGAGCTTTGATGCAGGTCTGAAGGCTCTCCGCGGACCTCTGATCGTTGTGGCGGTCAATGAGAAATGAAAGGACCTTTCCCTCTTCCTCACGCTTCCGCTCTTCTTCCTCGCGCTTTTTCTTAAGCTCAGCCTGCTGCTCGGGTGTAAGGGGCTGTCTAACAGGATTCGGCACTGTCTGCGGAGCAGGCGCTTCCGCCTCGGCAGCATGCACATCTTCCGCTGCCTCATCAGCCTTCTCTTCAGCTGTCTCAACAGCTTCCTGAACTGTCTCTTCCGCAGCACTGCTCACTTCAGATTCCTCATCTGCAGCGATTTCCCGGGCAGCCGCCTGGCTGTCTGCGCCCTGCGTTTCCTCTATCTCTTCACTTTTGTTCTTCTTTTTGAAAAAATCGAAAAATCCCATAATCCGCTCCCCTTACTTTTTACTCCTTATCATGCGTTCGCGAAACTGAGCGCTCACGAGAAATGCTTCACACGATCCTCCCTCGCGCAGAGTGCCGCAATTGCCTGTCTGCTCCTTATGGAAAGCCTGCGCTTTCAATATAAGCGCGATACGTCAACATATTTATTTTAATGCATATCTTCCTGTGAAGCAATATTTTATGCGAGATCGTCGGCGGATTCAGAAGGGTCCGGCGTTCCTTTATGCACCTCTTCCCGTGCTGCGGAAATTCAGGAATGCCCGGCGTTCCCGCCGTGCCGTGCAGGATGCGGAGCGTTTCCGAATTGCGCGGCAAAAAAGAAAAGACCGCCGTCCGAATCGGACGACGGCCCTGTGTAATTCCATGGAACGTCTTTATGGCACGTCAGCCTGCTCTATGGTCAGCCTGCTGCTCTGTATTCTGGTTCCCGGCACCTTTCCGGTACATCTTCGGCTTCACAGTATCCAGCATGGAACTGTACTTATCCGCAATTGTGAGGATCATGCCTTCAAGATACGTCGGTCTCTTCCCGGTCAGCGGCCACATGTGATTGGAGATCCCGTCCGCTTCCTTCTCCGTCAGATCCTGCAGAATATAATTTGCGACATCGACCGAGTCGATCGGGTGCCTCCAGCAGCACTCCCGATTGTTCCTGAATTTTTCACTTCTTCCCAGGATCCCGAGGTCATGGCAGAGACCGGATCGAATCACTGCTTTCTCATCGACTTCGACATGCATTTTCTCGAGCAGTCTGGATATCTGAAGGCCTGTACAGGCTACGCGCATGCTGTGCTCACCGACTGTTGTCCGTCCGTGATGTTTCTGCTGCATCGCTTCCGCAAAGTATCTGGAGCCCAGTACATCAGAACCGACAGCACAGACATCTCTTATGATTTTTTCGTTCATGAGCACTCCTTATCTCTAAACCGGTCGGTCAAACCAGGCTTTGTATTTTCGTCGATTCATTCTAACGCACCGAACAAAATTTGTCACGGATATCTGCTGCACTTTATAATTCTTTTATACACGTTCTTCAGGAACGTCCCGGCGGCTTTCCGTGCCGTACAGGGAGTCGTAAAGGACCAATCGCATAGAAGTCTCTCAGATTCGCCGGGAAATGCGTCTTGCCGCGCACGGTATGAAGTCCCTCCAAATTGCATGATGAAGAAAAAGAATCCCCTGCATGGAGAGATCCTCACAGACCTCTTCACACAGGGGCTCTTTTCTTAACGAATTGTTCTTCCCCGCCTGCACAGGCAGGAGAATCCTCGTGTCATTTGTTGAATTCAGGTCTCACCCGCGAGATCTGACACGGGAACCGGGCCGGCGTCCACTGACACCTTACGGACCGGCTTTTACACATCCCGTCTTCCCGGCATCCGTCAGGCCGCGCCCTTCTCCGGCTCCTTATCGTCAGTTTTGCCCATCACATAGTGCATCATAAAAATCGCGCCGATCATGACCACGATACCGACGATCAGACTTACGATCCAGTTCTTCACGAAGCCTGCGACGATATATGTGATGAACGAGATCGCAGCCGCCGTCATCGCGTAGGGCATCTGCGTCGATACGTGGGCGATATGGTCACACTGCGCGCCGGCAGAGGACATGATCGTCGTATCGGAGATCGGAGAGCAGTGGTCGCCGCAGACCGCGCCGGCCATGCAGGCGGATACGCAGATAATCGAGAGCGGGTTGCCGCCCTCGAGCGGGAACGCATTCAGGCAGATCGGAATAAGGATTCCGAAGGTTCCCCAGGAAGTTCCTGTCGCAAACGCGAGAGCTACCGCGATCACGAATACGATCGCCGGAAGGAAATTCTGGAAAGACTCCGCGCTGCCGGATACCAGATTCGCAACGTATGTGTCCGCTCCGAGAGACAGTGTGACAGACTTCAGCGTCCATGCAAGGATAAGGATCATGATGGCCGGGACCATCGCCTTGAAGCCTTCCGTCAGGCTTTCCATGCACTCCTTGAACTTGAGGACTCTTCTCAGCCTGTAGACGACGAGCGTGATGATCAGTGCAAGGAAGGATCCGAGTACAAGGCCGACGGACGCGTCGCTGTTCGCGAAGGCTTCGACGAATCCTGCGCCGTCAAAGAAACCGCCGGAGTAGATCATTCCGAATACGCAGCAGATGATCAGGGAAATGATCGGCAGCACCAGATCAATGACCGTTCCGTTGCCCTTCACCTCATCGTCTCCGTAAGGCGGAGCGGGAACTGTGAAGAGATCGCCCTTTGCAGCGTTTGCCTCATGCTTTGCCATCGGGCCGTAATCCACACGGAGGACCGTGATCAGGACCATCATGAGGATGGTCAGCAGCGCATAGTAGTTATAAGGAATCGCGCGGATGAACAGAAGAAGGCCGTTCGTTCCTTCCGGAGCGTAGCTCGTGACAGCAGCTGCCCAGGAGGAGATCGGCGCGATGATGCAGACCGGAGCGGCTGTAGCGTCGATGAGGTATGCAAGCTTTGCGCGGGATACCTGATGACGGTCGGCGACCGGACGCATGACCGAACCTACTGTAAGGCAGTTGAAGTAGTCGTCGATGAAAATGAGAACACCGAGAGCCACAGTCGCCAGCTGTGCCCCGATACGTGTCTTGATCTTCGTTGACGCCCATTCCCCGAATGCCGCGGAACCGCCGGCCTTGTTCATAAGGCTGACGATGACTCCCAGAAATACCAGGAACACAAGGATACCGACGTTATAGGAGTCGGCGACCTGTGCCACGATACCGTCTGTGAAGATCGTGTTCAGCGTGCCCATAAAGTTGAAGTTCGCGACGAAGGCGGAACCTACGAGAATACCCACGAACAGTGAGCTGTAAACTTCCTTCGTGATGAGCGCGAGTGCGATCGCGATGATCGGAGGGACCAGTGCCCAAAAAGTACCTTCCATAATGTTGCTTCCCCTTTCACAAAAAGATACTTCATTATAGCACAGTTTTATTGCTGTGGTGCAGTAAATTTCCCAAAGCCCCTCTGAATGCCGCAGATTCCAGGCACGGGAAACATTTTCCTTGTACATGCATCCCGATCTTTCCATCCGTCAGTCCGGTCTTCTCTCCTCCATCCTCGAGAGCTGGGTAAGGTACGACACCCTCGTCGTATCCTCCATCGTACAGCCCATCCCCGTAAGGATCGCCTCAATCTTCCGAAGCGCAGGAGCCCTGCCGCTCTCATCGTCCGCCAGGATCTCCAGTTCGAGAAATGTTCCGAGCCCTTCCACCTCATCCAGGCAGGCCGTCATCTCCCCGCAGACGAGCATTTCCCTTTTCTTGATGACTGAGGGCTTCACCGGGAAGAAACCAGCCTCAAGAAGAATCTTTCCGGCAATTTCCCCGTCCCCGACCGTCGTCTCATACTCCGGGCGGGACATCGAGACCGAATCTATCTTCTTCCCCTTGAAATTGATCTCCGCTTTTTTCTCTCCCGTATCGCAGTCAAGGATCTGCCGCACCCGAAGGGCCTGTCCGCTCTTCCTGATGCCGTTTATGCCTCCGTCAAAGTACGTATCCTTTTCGATCCGGTTCCCCGCATGGACAAAGCCCGCCTTCTGAAGATAAACTCTCACCTCATTCAAATCCCCGACAGGGATCTTTACCTCCACCTCGACCATCGCCCGTTCTCCTTCTCCATTTACTTCCCTGCGCGCGTATCTCATGAATCCATTCACAGGTATTGCGCGATGAAGAATAAAAAGGCAGGACCCGCTCCCGCGTTTCCTGCCGCAAAATCTGCTCAGAGATTGATGAATTCCAGCCTTTGTTCCGAATTTCCCGGAAGGCCGGGATCCGAGCCTGTGTAATTTTATGCCTCAGAAGACGCACTCATCACATACTGAGTCCCTGACGGTGCTCCGTCCCAGGACGATTCCGTCACGGTAAGGACCAGATTCTCGCCATTGGAGATGACCTGCATATAGATCGGATCGCCGTACGGATCTGTTCCGTCGACATCCATGCGTCCGTTCTCATAATATCCTGCTGCCTCGAGAGACTCTCCCGCAAGCTCAAGATAGACGTCATAGAGCCCGTCGGACTCGTCATACTCCATATAGATCGCGTTGCCTTCGGCATTTTCAAAACGACCGTCCGGTGTGAACTCACTGTCCGCCGCTTCCGGAGCCGCCTCTTCCCCGTCAAAATTGACGCTGTCGAGAAGGATGACCTCGCCGTCCATATTGCGGACACTGTCGATCGCAAGGCCGTTCGCATCCACATATTCCTTGATCAGGGACAGGCGGAGAAGCTCTGCCTGATCACTGTAGCCTGAGAAGAGGGATTTGATCTCCTCGCTTCCGCCGGTGATCCGGTCCAGCTCTTCCTCATCTTCCGTCAGGAGCTGTTCCCAGGAAGTGCACGCATACCCGTCCGGCGTCGCCATCATATGCATGAGGCCGGGCGTATTTCCGCCGTTGACCACTGCAAGTGTTGTGCCCTCAAGCTTATAGTTATATACCTGGAACGAACCCCACACACGGATGTCCTCCTCATCGGACCCGTCTACCAGGAAAATGCAGGGAACCGGAATCGTCACATCCGCCGGCTCATAATTCTGCGCCGCATCCGCAAGGATCACATTGCATGCCTCGTCGCGGAACGGATCCGATCCGGTATACCGATAGGCCGGGAGCACAGTCCCGCCGGCCGGAGCGGCCGGAGCAGCCGGTGCAGCGGAAGGTGCAGCTGTCGGTGCCGGAGTCTCCGCCACAGACTGCGCACTTGCCGTGCTGTCCGTCCCCGCCGCAGACGAGTCCGCTTTCTTTGCGGAGGACCCGCACGCCGAGAGCGCCAGAATGGAAGCTGAAAGGAGTATTGTAACAACTGTCTTCTTCATAATTATGGGTCACCTGCCTTCTTCTTTATGGCTCACAGACCGGCGCTGCTGATACGCACGGCCCGGCCGTTCACGATCTGCTCCAAGGTTAAAAGCACGGGATCCGGACCTGCACAGGCGGCAGGGAACCAGACCATCTCTGCTTCACATTATAGCACAACCAAAAAAAACTTGTCGACTTCCTGCAAATAAAAACCGTCCTCCCGGCTGCACACCTTCTTCCTGAGCGGTCTGCGGATGCCGGAGCATGTCCCGGACGCTCTCAGGCTCTTCCAGCTCATACCGGGAGACACCGCATGCCGGGAAAGAACCATATAGGTCTTTCAGAGGTCTCCTCCCTCCCGAAAATACGGTTTTGCCTCATCGGAGACGGATTCCCCCTTCGCCTTCGCCGACGCGGGACCCATCGAATTCTTGAGCTTCGGCTTTTCGGCCGGCACCTCATAGGAACTGCCCGGATCCGCGGAAATACCGCCTGCCCATCCGCGCTCAAAGCCTTCCGGAACAGAACTCTCGCCGGGCGGAACATCCCCCGGATACCTGTCATATCCCGCCCCTGAATCCCCGGGGCCCGAATATCCGTTATACCATCCCTCCCGAAAATCCTCGGTAGGACGATTACCCGGCCCTCTGCCGAGGATCTCCGTCTTTGTCTCTCCCGGATAAAAACCGGCGTTTCCTCCGGGAGGCGGGACGGCACCGACAAAAGCCTCATTTCCTCCTGTCACCCGTCCGGGAACACCGGACTCATATCCGCCATAACCGCCGTTAAATTCCGGAACACTCCCGTATCCCGGCGCTGTGACTTCAAAGACGTTCCCTGCCGAAGCCCCCGAAGGACCGGAGGCAAGCACGCGGACAGGAGCACCGCAGGTCTCACAAAAACGATAATCCGCCTGCAGGACCGCCCCGCAGCTTTCACAATATCTGATTCCAGCCATATGACTCCTCCTGAGAGAAAACAATTATCAGATCGAGTTGCAGATCGAGCTGACGATCGTCTCATAGTCGACCTCTTCAAGACCTCTGCCTGCCTTGGACGGGAAATGAATTACCTGATCCCAGCAGTCGGAAACATCGCTCCACCAGTGGGAATCCGGCGCGAAAAGAAGAAGTCTCTTTGCGTTCTGATCCATGACGCCCGGAAGCTGGGAATCTCCCCACCATTCGGTGAGCTCGTCAAAGTCAGCAGCCATATTGCGCGGATAGGACGGATTCGATCTTCCGTATCCGAGATCATGCGTCGGGGCGTCCGTCCACACGATAATGATATGACGGCTCTTCATGCCGGTCTTGTCCCACTTGCTCTTAATGCCGTAGGCAAGCGCCTCCAGACCGTCTTCCGGAATATCTCCGCCTCCCTTCGGCTTCAGACCGCGGACGCACTTCTCGAAGATAGCTCCCTGCTCCGGCATATTAAAGAAATCCGTGACCAGCATTGCCTCATCCCCGTCCGCATCATAATCGCGGAAGGCGACGATGCGGATCCGAAGCTTGTCGATTTCCTTCCCTTTCCTGATCATGGTGTTCTTGATATCGTCACACAGATTGAGCGCATTGTTCTTGACCGTATCAAGGATTGGACGCATGCTGCCCGTGATATCGATGCAGAGCGCGATATCGACATTGTAGGTCATTCTGTAATCATTCTGGTTAAATCCTTCCATCCTTTTTCTCCTTCATGTAACAGACGTTTGCGAAGCTCTGCGCGGAACATAATGTATGAAGCACAGACTTTCTCATTTACCAGCTTTATGTAAAAACATTTACATTCGATTCTGATGGCCGCAGCGGGATTTTGCCGTACTGTTCCCTGCAGATCCCGGCCGCGTGGAACCAGTCGGCAAAATATCCCTCGATTCGAGGGCTGTCGCTGCAGATCCCCGGCCGCGTGGAACCAGTCGGCTAAATATCCCTCGGTTCGAGGGCCGTCCCTACAGGTCCCCGGCCGCGTGGAACCAGTCCTCCGGGTCCTCACTGTACTTCGGCTTCTTCGGCACCGGCTCTTTATAGACCGGAGGCGGAGCCGGAATATACGTATTGCTTCTTCTCTGCGGCGTCGGTCTGACCGTTCCCTGCGTCATGAGCCGGAGCTCCTGCAGGAGGCTCAGTGCGGAGGGATAGACTTCCTGCGTGCACCAGAGCATTGACTGAATAAAGTTCCGGAGCTGCGGAGGGATCGACGGGTCCGGCACCGGCTTGTGCCCGGCCAGGACACTCTCGTACAGATACCTGTACTTCTCATGATCATAATCCGGCAGCTTTCCGGTAAGGAGCTCATGGAAGACGAGCCCCATCGAAAAAATATCGATCTGATCCAGAACGGTGGTCGTCTGTCCCGACATGAACCTGTAATAATCCGGGGACAGATACACGAAATCCCCTACGAGTTCATCCGTATTCTTCGGGGGCCTGTCCTTTCGGAAGCAGGAATCGATGTCGATGATCCTTGCCGAGACCGTATTCTTCTCCGTCCGGTAGAACAGGACGTTGCTCAGCTTGATATCCCCGTGAATAAGCCCCGCATTGTGCAGCGAATTCAGAGCATGGCAGAGGACCTTCATAAGGACGACCTTCTCGTCCATACTCAGCCGCAGGACTTCCTTCTCAAAGTCGATCGCATCCACCTTCTCCGTGGAAATGTAATAATGAGTCCCGCACCGGAAAAACTCATGGATCCTCAGGAGATTCCCGTCCGAGACCTCGTTGATGTTCCAGAACAGCTCCCTTTTTTCCGCTTCATATCGGGCGCACATCGCCTTCTTCTTCTCGACGATCCTCTTTCCGAGCCTCCCGTTCTCCGGCGGATAGACGGGCGAGAGGAATTTCTTGATAAAATACGTCTGTCCGTCCTTTTTGCCGAATCCCCATTCTGAAAAGCCTGCGTTCTCGGACCGGAGCGGTCTTACAAGTTCGTACTCTCCTAATTTTAAATTCTGATCAGCCAATTCTCCTGCCCCTCATCATTTTTTCGCGGGCAGATACTTCTCATAGCCGCCGCGATATTCCTTCCACAGACCAAGCCGCTGTTCCCTGTCGCTCTCCCGGAAGTGCTCGATATATTTCGGGAAGAGCACATCGTACCGTTTCCTGTAGTATGCCTTCATCTGCTCAAAGCTCTCGAATCCGAAGATCGCACCCGTCAGTGTGAAATCATCGCCTGCGATCTTGACAAGACGCTCATGCAGAGACTTCTCCATCTCAGAAAGGCTCTCCGCCCCCAGCAGACTGTCGAGGAGCAGATATTCAAAGTGCATCGGCGACTGCAGATACCCGAAGCATCCGTCCGTCGCTGAAAATGCGATTCCCCTGCTGAGCCCGTCCAGAATATACTCTGAGAGCGTGTAGGGCTCCGACGCGCTGATCACATTGTTCATGGCGGCATCCTTATAGAGCGCTTCGTAGGCATCCTGCTTTGACGTATGATCCAGTGTGAGCTGATGCAGTCCGCCGCCGTCCAGCCAGTAGCTCCTTGAATCGCCTGCCCAGATCACATTTGCGCTGACACTTCCCTGCCCGTCCGGTCGGAACACCAGCATGGACAGCGTCGTCGGAAAGTCCCGCGTCATGCTGCTCTTCAGCGAACTCTTTTTTGCCTCGGCGATCCTTGTGGACGCCAGTCTCCTGTCGATCCTCTCATGCAGGGCATCCGCGATCCTGGGGGCTGCCAGTCGGTCCTGATCCTCTGAAAATGTCAGGAACCAGTTGTACAGCTCCTCCGAGACGGCCCTGGAGGCAACATACGCTCCGGTCTTATCGCCATACTCTTTATACTGACGGCTGCCGCTCCCGCCAAGCCCGTCAAAGACAGCGCAGACGCCGGCATTCTCGTGGAACCCGATCAGATAACTGTCCTCACCGCAGTCCTTCACCTTATCCTGAGCAGTAAAGAGGCTCTGCGAGAGCAAAGCAAAAAGACCTCTCTCTTTCTCCTGTGCCATATCGTACACCCTCCGTTCCGGAATGCGGTTCTTATACGACCGGTCCTTCCGCAGGAACGCTTCCCGTTTCCACCGGGATATCACCGCCGATGTTCGGCCCGTTCACATTTTTCTCTTCAATATTCTCAGCGGTTCCGGCTTCGACGCCCGCTGTGTCTGCGACTGCTTCCAAGACCGCAGATCTCGTATCGTACGTGACGCTGCTTCCGGATTCATTCTGCTCATTCTCCTCTCCGGAGGAGCTCTGCTCCGACACAGGCGTTACGGTCACTGCAGCAGATTCCACAACATCCTCTGCCGCCTTCCCATCGCCTGTCCCCGTGCGGTCGGATCTCGGGAATATACGTCCCAGACCGAACCCGACAATTCCCGCGACCAGGACTCCCAGTACGATCCCCGTAAAGATCCGCACTCTTTTCCCGGCTGATTTCTTTACCGGATCCTTTCCTGATTTTTCTTTGCCCGGGAGAGCGTCCTCCTCGCCCGGATACCCGACGAGGTCTCCGGACCGGTTAAAGGATGCTGCGGGATTTGGTGAACCGGCTGTGCTTCCGGAGAAGAATCCGCCGGCAGAACTGCCTGTCTTCGCCGCATCTTCATGATATGCAGGTCCGTCCGCCTGCGTTCTTTCTCCGTCGAAGGCAGCCGCGCCGTGTGCCGCCGCTTCTCCGTAAAATGCAGATCCTCCGGGCTGCGTTGCATCGCCGTCGAAGGCAGCCGCGTCATGGGACGCCGCTTCTCCGTAAAACGCAGATACGCCGGGCTGTGTAGCATCGCCGTCGAAGGCAGCCGCATCATGGGACGCCGCTTCTCCGTAAAACGCAGACACGGATGCCTGCGTTCTATCCCCGTCAAAGGCGGGTCTGCCGGCGTTCGCTCCTTCGCTGTCGAAAGAAGACTTCTGTTCAGTGACTGCGACCGTATTCGCCATAAAGCTCTTCAGATCACCGGCCGGACCGGCATCCCTGCTTTCCGGGCTCTGGCGGAGAGATTCCGCAGCACTTTTGGGCACATTCGTACGAAGGACCGCCTTGCGGTACATATAAAGCGGAGGAATTTCCTTGCCGCAATGTCCGCACCACTTGCCTGTATATGAAATTTGCTCTCCACAATATTTGCAAAACATTGACATCCTCCGGGTCCCTCTTCCGAAGGCCCTATGTTCAAGTCTCGCTCGCGAGACTTGGCGCGGGATTCGAATCAGCGTCAGCTGATATCTTCCAAACCGAATCCCTGCGCATCCTCGCGGAGCGTTTATCTCAGTGGGGGATTGTAACCCACCACTGAGACAAGCAGGATATTGATCTATCCCCCGCTTATAGAAGCGGGGGTCTTCCCCACTGAGATAAACATGCCATAAGATGCATCAATTTTAACATTTCACCTGTGAAAAGTCTACAATGGAAGCCGCGTGCAGACCGGGCCCGCCGCTGCACTGCTCCCGCATCAACACGGGTCAGAATGTCTCCATCTCAGGAAGCCCGAGAGTACTCGCAAAAATTCTATTCAGCACTTTCCCCCGCGACTCATTAAAGGCTTTTGCCTGCTCGTTCGCCGCGATCAGCGCCTTCTCCGTCTTCTCCGCCGCAGCGGAGACCGTTTCAATTCCGGACACGGCAGCTGTCCCGCCATTTTCCGTCTCCGCCCTGAGGAGAGAGACCGCTTCCTTCAGATCCCCGACTGCAGCATAGAGCTCCGGGATCCCCGCATCGTCGGTGATGCGTCCCGAAGCGTCCCTCATGGACTTCCCCGCTTCGCTGTCAGCGATTCCCGATGCCTCTTCGGAAGAGATAAACTCCTCCGCAGCCGTCTTCAGTGCGGAGGCCTCCGTCCGGGCCGTCTCCTGCCAGGAGCACGCCGCTGCGTATCCGTTGTTCAGGGACTGGTTGATCGACATGAATATGCCTGCGAGGATCGCGAAGACGGAGAGGATCATGAGCCGTCTGTTCTTCTGCCGCTGCTTTTCGGACATCCTGGCCCTTCCGCCGTCGGAGGTGATCCCTGCGGTATTTGTTCTTCCTGTTTTTTTCTGCCTGAGTTTGCTGCTCATGAGCTGCCTTCCCTTTATCTGATATAAGATCATAAGTAATTGCGAAACTATGTAGAGAAGCGAGTTCGTACTTTTTGCGAATGCTTTTTCGCAGCCTGCACGAATGATCAGAAGTTCCTGGCGCGGAAGCCGTTTGAATGTTCACACAATTTCCATGAAGCACAGCGTTTCGCAATCGCCTGGATATAAGATCACAGATGCCCGTCTTATTCGATCAGCATCCTCCGCATGACCGCCGCACCGTTCTCCCGGAGCCATCGGACCTGCACCTTGTAATCCGGCAGGACCCGCTCCACCTGCGCCCAGAAACGTGCCGAATGGTTCATCTCCCTGATATGGCAGAGCTCGTGCACGACTACGTAATCGCGCACTTCCGGGGGCGTCAGCATGAGCAGGCAGTTGAAATTCAGATTTCTCTTCGCACTGCAGCTGCCCCACCGGGTCTTCTGGTTCCGTATCGTGATCCGGCCGTAGGTCACTCCGACAAGCGGCGCAAAGTGCCGGACCCTCTTCGGGATATCCCGCACCGCCTCATCCGCGAGCTTTCTGATTTCATCATCGGAAAGAGCGCGGGAGGGCATCGATTCGATCCTGTCAATAAGTCTTTCCCGCCGCGATTCGATCCACGCACTGTGCCCCTCCAGAAAGGAGAGGATCCGCTCCTCCGGCACGGCCAGCGGAGCACGGACGAGAAGCGAGGCATCCGGCCTGATCTCGACAGAAAGAGTCTTTCTGCCGCTCCTTTTTAACAAAATTTTCTCCCCTGTCCGGGGATGCACCAGAACGGACTCCGTTCTGGTGCCCGAAGTCCGTCCTCTGCTCATCCTTTTTTTCAATTTTACTGAGCTCCCCGCATTCCGTGATCCGTCTCATACTGAGCGATCATATTTACATTCGCGCGCTCGACATCATTCAGCATGCTGTCGGAGAACTCGCCGACCGGCACGGTCGGATCGTACCATGCGAACTGGCTGAAATACTCCGCATACTCCTGGTTCCGGAACGTATAGCCGTGTCTCGCGTAAATTTCATTGGCGATCAGCCTGATCTCCCGCTCCGAGCGGCCGTCCAGTTCGGAATACTCCATGTACCGCGTGCTGCTGTCGGCCACAAGATAATCCGTGCGCTTTTCGGGCTGAGGCTCCGGCGTCGGCTCAGGATCAGGTTCGGGCGTCGGCTCCGGCGTCGGTTCAGGAGTCGGCTCGGGCGTCGGTTCGGGCGTCGGTGTTTCCGTGGGGGTCGGTGTCGGAGTTTCCGTAGGCGTCGGTGTCGCAGTCGGTGTCGGAGTTGCCGTAGGGGTCGGTGTGGCCGTCGGCGTCGGCGTTGCAGTCGGTGTCGGCGTTGCCGTGGGCGTCGGTGTCGCAGTCGGTGTCGGCGTCGCCGTCAATTTTGACGCGGTCGACCCGGTCACAAGAGCATCCTTCACGTTCACCCTTCGAAGGGACGGAATGACGATCACAACGATCGCGGCGATCGCCACAAAGGCAGCCAGCGCGATCACGATCCACTTTCGGATCTGCGCGCCCCGGTCTTCCTCTTCCTCCTCTTCCCACTCATCCTTTCTGTTCGGCCGTCTTCTGTCGGAAGCGGATGCTTTTTGGTATTCGGCATCCTCGCCTGAGGAAACTTCCCGGTAGCCGGACGCCTTTCCGCTTTCCTCGTCAAAGCTCCCAAGGCCCTCGAACTGCCTTGTATCACCGGTGGACCCGAGGGAACTGCCGCTTCCCGCTGCCCATCCTGCTCCGGCTCCCGCCATGGAAGCGAGCATGGCCTCGCGGTCACCGCGGAGCATCCCCTCGCGGGCATCCTCAATATCCTTCTCCACCTCTCCCTGAAGCGCATTTTCAACATCCGCCATCCGCTCGTCGAAGGGCCGCTGCACTTCATTTTCCGGATTCGGATTGACACGCATCGTATCTTCGCGGACAGGCGTGCCGCAGATCGGGCACACCGCCTCGCTCTTTGCGATCTCCGAACCGCAGAATACACAGTATGTACGGTTCGGATCCGTACGAAAAGCTCTCTTGTTGATCGCGCCGCAGGCCGGGCAGAAATTCGCATCCTGATCGATCAGCTCGCCGCAGTGTCTGCATGTAATTTTCGTGTCTGACATTCGTACCACCTTTCAAATCAATGCCGGGTGACTGATCCGCAGCCGCTCATGCCGTTCAGGGAACGCCGATACGTTCCTGCCGCACCTCGCAGGATGCAAATCGCTTTCCTGTTCGCGCGATAAAGAATCAGGCTTCGCGCGCAGATCCCGTCCCCGGTCTTATGACTCCCTGGCTGAATCCATCTCGAAGATCGT
The DNA here is from genome assembly GCA_946629525.1 of uncultured Clostridia bacterium. GTDB lineage: Bacteria > Bacillota > Clostridia > Lachnospirales > Lachnospiraceae > Chordicoccus. The sequence continues at coordinate 6,094 of CAMOXU010000025.1, read as the reverse complement.
GTCCGCGACATTCATCGTGGAATCCCGGTGCGACACGACGACGACCGTCTTGTCCCTGCACTCTTCCCGCAGGGACTTCAGTATGATGGCCTCATTCAGAGAGTCCAGATTACTGGTCGGTTCATCGAGCAGCATGAGCGGCGCGTTGTGCAGAAATGCCCGCGCAAGGCCGATTCGCTGACGCTCCCCGTCCGAGAGCGCATCCCCGAGCTCGCCGACCGGCGTGTCGTAGCCCCGCGGAAGCGACTCGATAAAATCATGGATCGAAGCTTTCTTTGCGGCACGTACGATCATGGCCCGGGAGGCACCCGGCTTTCCGATCAGAATGTTGCTCGCAATACTGCCGCGGAACATATGTGTTTCCTGTGTCATGTAGGATTCCGCTTCCCGAAGGAAATGCGTCGGGATCCTCTGTATATCCTCGTCAGAGATCCGGATCCGGCCTTCCTCGACATCCCAGAAGCGCATGAGAAGCTTCAGGACCGTCGATTTTCCGGATCCGCTCTGGCCGTGGATCCCGATGATCCGGTTCGGCCAGATGAGCAGTGAGAAATCCTTGAGGATCACGTCACTGTCGTAGGCGAACGTGACGCGATTGATCTCCGCGCCGCGGAAATGCCTGTGTCCGTCCCATCTCTCCGCTCCCTGCCCCATCGTGATATCCGGGGCGGCCGGGCTCTCCTTCATGAGATCCAGCACGCGCTCACCGGAGGCAAGCGTCTGTGAGAGACTGCTTGAGAGGGCGGAAAGTGCAAGCACCGGCCCGAAAGAGCTCATCATCGCGACCGTGCAGGTCAGAACGCCGTCAAAGGTCATCTCACCCTGCAGATAGAGCCATGCGGTCAGCGCAAGCATCCCGCAGGAGAATACGGAGACCATGAGGCCGGCCAGCACTCTCTGGACGCCTTCCATTCCGGACAGCTTCTCCTGTATCCTCGCAAGCCCTCTCGAACGGTCCGAAAGCTTTTCGAGACGGTTCTCTCCGTCATCATACTGGATCGTCTCGTCGAGGCCCCGCAGGGAGTCCAGCAGGTAGCTGTTCATTTCTCCGAATGCATTGCGGAGCTCGACCCCCGTGTCGGCATTCCGCTTTCTGGTCATGACCGGAATCACGACCCCGATCACCAGATAGGCGCATGCCGAGAGCGCTCCCGCCGCGATATGAAATCTCCCGGTGAACACGATCATGATGGCGGAAATGATCACCGCGATCGCGATCGGTGAGATCGTATGCGCGTAAAAGACTTCCAGAAGTTCAATGTCCGAAGTCAGGATCGCGATCAGATTTCCTCTGTCCTTTCCCTCAAGCTTCGCCGGAGCAAGGACCCGGAGCTTCGCGAACACCTTGTGCCGGATGACCGCCAGGATCCTGAACGCAATATAATGATTGCAGTACTGCTCCGCGTAGTGCAGCAGTCCGCGCAGGACCGCCATGGCAAAGAGAATGATGAAGATCGTCATGACCGGCTGCGAAAGGAGCCACCGGCTCTTCATGGGAAGCTGCGGGAACATGATCGCCACGCCCTGCAGCGCTGCGCGGGCACCCGCGATGGGGAGAAAGACCGCGCACAGATAACCGGCCGTTCCCAGAAGGATGGCCAGGAGCATGATAAAGGACAGCGGCCCTACGAACCCGATCAGGCTGCCCATGATCGAGAGAGCGCTGCGCTTTCTCCTGTCTGCATCTTCGGCATGATCTTCCTCCGGCGTCTCCTCCCCGGTGATCGTCTGCTCCGCGAACCGAAGCAGCGACTTCCGGATCGACTCGAGGCGGATATCCTCCTCCGTCACGTCGCCGGCCGTCCCCTCGAGGCTCACGTGCTCGACCTTTCCTGCCGGGACATTCACGTACTCCTCAAGCTTCTGCTGGCTCTCGAAGAGCCTTCTGTACGCACCGCGGCGCTTCATGAGGGACTCATGCCTGCCGGCCTCGGTGATCATACCGTTCTCCATCATGTAAATGCAGTCGGCCTGCATGACATTTTTGAGCCGGTGCGAGATCATGAGCACCGTCTTGGTCTTCGCCAGCTCACGGATGATCTCCATGATGAGCTCTTCGCTCTCGGCGTCGATATTGCTGGTCGCCTCATCGAAGATCAGGACTTCCGTATCGACGAGGAGCATCCGGGCGAGCGCAAGGCGCTGGGCCTGCCCGCCGGACAAGTTCCTTCCCTGCTCCGCGATCTCCGTCGCAAGTCCCTTCTGGGAGCGGACGAACGGCAGCAGATGGACGGCCTCAAGGGCAGCGAGCATCTCGAGCGGCGTAGCGTCCGGCTTTGCGATCTTCAGATTCTCCTCGATCGTCCCCTTGAAAATGTAAGAATTATGGCGCACCAGCACCACATGCCGAAGGAGCTCTTTCTCATTGATCTCCCGAAGCTCCGTGCGGTTCAGAAGATCCGGCCCGCTCAACCGTATCATGCCCTTATAGCCTCTCCTTCGTCCGGTCAGGATCTCCGCGATGGTGCTCTTACCGCAGCCGGAAGGCCCGACGAGAGCAATAAATCCGCCCGGCGGGAGAATCATGTCGATCCCGTGAAGGATCTCCCGATTCTTCTCATAGGAGAAATGAACATCGGACAGCTGGATCGTGAGACTGCTGTGCCGCAGGAAACGAGGCTCTTCATATTCCCTGCCGGGCTTCCCGGCGGCGTAAGCATCTGCCGGATCCGCGGAAGATGCGGCGCGGTCTGCGGTGTTTTCATTTTCCGAATGTGCAATATACGCGTCGAGATTCGCGGTTCCCTGCTCCTCCTCCGGGAGATCCAGGATCGCGAACATCCGGTCCGAAGCGGCCATGCCGTTCATCGCGATATGGAAATAAGAACCCAGCCGGCGCATGGGCACAAAGAACTCCGCAGCCAGAAGGATGACGGCGACCGCATCCTCGAGCGGGATGAAGCCGGCCATATACTGGCTGAGCGCAACGAATATGCCTACCGCGCTTCCGCCGTAAGCCATGATATCCATGACGGACGTCGAATTGAGCTGCATGAGAAGGACCATCATCGTCACACGGCGAAATTCCTGGGCTTCCTCATCCATCTGGCGCGCCTTTACGCCGTCCGCCTGATAGACCTTCAGCGTCGTGAGACCCTGCAGATTCTCCAGAAAGCTGTCGCCGAGATCCGTGTAGGTCTTCCAGTACTTCGAGAGCAGCCTCTTTGCGAGCTTCTGCACGATCACGATCGAGATCGGGATCAGCGGCACGCAGAGAAGCAGGACGATCGCGGTCCTCATATCGATAAAGACTGCGGTGACGATGAACAGAGTGACCGGCGCGATCATGCTGTAGAAGAACTGCGGAAGATAGCGGCCGAAATACGTCTCGAGCTGCTCGACGCCCTCGGCGGTCACCTGGAGGACTTCGGAGGTCGATACCTTTTCCCTGTAGGAAATGCCGAGGCGAAGAAGCTTGTCATATATCTTCTCGCGCAGGATCCGCTTGACGTCCTCCGATGCCAGGAAGGAAGCCCGGTTCTCCTGCCTCGTGCAGACAGCCCGTACGATGATGCAGGCAAGAATGACTGTCACGGCCTCTATCATCCCGTCAGAGTCCAGGCCTCCGTTCAGAAGGCTCTGTATCACATGCGTGACCTGAAAAACGATAAAGACCTGGGCGATCAGGGCGATCCACTGCCAGATGACATTAAAGACGATATACTTTTTTGCGTGATCCAGCATGCGGACCAGTCTTGTCTTGATCATGAACGTAAAACTTCCTCTCGACGAAAGTAGCCTGCAAGCCCCTGCTCACGGGTCCTTCCGCCAGCGGCAGTGCGGCCCCGTTCCGATCCGGATCCAGCCATTCCGGACAGGCTTTGCAGACATCGGTCTGAGCATTCTCTTCTTCGGGCTCAGACTCGTGTAATGACAGATTTTGGGCGAATCCTGCGGCTTGATCTTCCGCAAAATGGGCATAGTCATACAGAGATATCATACTAAACAAGAGCGCGCGGAACAAGCTTTTTTTATCCCAGTGGGGAAGGGGATCTGCCTGTCACCCGGATGCCTTCAGGGATCCTGTATGGCCTGTGGAAATCTTCCGAGCACGGAGATCAGAACCAGCCCATCTCATCGCACGTTCTGTAGATCCCGTCGTCCAGGTTGCGCGGGGCGATATGATCCGCCCGGCGCAGGAGCTCCTCATCCCGGGCATTGCCCATCGCCACGCAGAAGAACCGCGGGTCGAACATGGCCAGGTCATTGGTGTCGTCTCCGAAGACGACGACGTCTTCCGGATCTCCGCCGATGAGCTCGAGCATCCGCAGGATCCCCCGCTTCTTATCGTCGTGCTGGAACATCAGATATTCCGGTTTAAAGCGAAGGTTTCCGACCGTATCCTTCAGAGTGAGCTCAGATTCCTTCTCCGCGGGGATCGAAATGTACATTTTGAAGATCGCCGGTGCCTTCTCAATATCAAACTCCTTATCGATCACATAGACGGTAGGCTCCTGCCGCTCTCCCACCTGCTCGATAAACCGGAAATCCTCCGCGTAGACTTTCTTTGAATCGTCGATTGCGACGAGGACTCCGTACCCCAGGGCGCGGGCCTCCCGGTAGACGGCTGCCGCCTTTTCAAAGTCGATGGGTTCATTCTCGATGACCTTTCCGTCCAGGATGATCCCGTGACCGCCGTTGCAGACCATGTGATCGAAGCCGTGCGACGCGCGGAAGGCCTCCGCTTTATAGAGAGCCCGGCCCGTGCAGATCGAGACAAAGTGGCCGGCCTCCTTGAGCCGGTTCACCGCCTCCTGGGCTGACGGAACGATCTTTCCCGTCGCAAGGTCAGTGAGGGTTCCGTCGATATCGAAAAAAATGCATTTGCGTTTCATTCAATTTCTCCTCATGGTAAATATCGCGGCCGCTGTAAATCCGGCCTGCGTGTTTTTCTCCCGCTGCGCGTCTCTCACGCTTTCGATCCGGCTTCCGTGTTTTTCTCCCGCTGCGCGTCTCTCACGCTTTCGATCCGGCTTCCGTGTTTTTCTCCTGCTGTGCGCCTCTCCCGCTTTCGATCCGGCTTCCGCGCCGGGCCGCTTACAGATTTCACCAGCCGCGGCTCGCGGGTGCGAGCATTCCCGCCGCCCCATAAAGAAGCGCGTTCAGGATCGCCGCCGCGACCGTGCTCCCGCCCTTTCTTCCGAGGGCAGCGATGGCGGGGATCTCATACTTCCTGCATGTTCGGAGGATCTCCTCCTTGCCCTCGACGACATTCACAAAGCCGACCGGCACGGCGACGACAAGGGCCGGGCGAAGACCATGGTCCATCAGCTCCGACAGCTTAAAGAGTGCCGTCGGCGCGTTCCCGACTGCGTACACCGCACCGGGATATCGCTCCGCCGCGTACTCCATCGCAGCGACAGCCCGCGTCGTTCCGTTCTCCTTCGCGGCTGCCGCGATCCGCTGATCTGCCATAAAGCAGAAGGCCTCGCAGCCGAGCTTCTGCAGGGACGGCTTTGAGATCCCGGAGAGTGCCATGTTGGTGTCGGTGATGATCGTCGTCCCGTGAAGAAAAGCATTCTCCGCCGCAGTGACGGGATCTGTCTGTCCATTCTGTCCCTCGGCGCGCCTCAGAGCTTCGGGCTGTGCGCTGCCTCCGGGCTGACCGACCGATTCCGTATCGGATGCAGATCCCACGTATGAGTTCGATCCTGTGCCGTCCCCGGGCCGTCCGGCCGATTCCGTACCGTATGCAGATCCCACGTATGAATTCGATCCTGTGCCGTCCCCGGGCCGTCCGGCTGATTCCGGGCTCTTCCCGCACACGAAGGTCAGCGTTCTAGCAAACTCAAAATCCGCAGTCGCGTGGATGACCCTCTTTACCACCGCCCCGTACTTTTCGGGGATCCCGATTCCCATTTCCTTCAGCTCGGCGCTTATGATGCGCATGCTTTCATTTTCAATATCCGCCGGACGGGTATATGTATTCATCGCACCTCCAAAGCGGCAGGATGCCGCCTGTTCGTATCCCCGCAGTTCTCTCTCATCGCATGTACCGGAAGCCGCTGCAGGCACAAATACAGGCCGCGGGCGTCCGCTCCTGCAGGCTGCAATCATTATAGCACTATTATCCGGACCGCTCCACATTCGTTCC
>CAMOXU010000024.1 GCA_946629525.1 uncultured Clostridia bacterium | reverse complement strand
GCCGTTTGAATGTTCACACAATTTCCATGAAGCACAGCGTTTCGCAATCGCCTGGTTGAGAAATGAAAAATTGTGAGGAGGAAAAATCATGGGTGAAAAACAGTTAATGCTCGGCAATGCGGCGATCGCCCGCGGCCTTTGGGAGGCCGGCGTCAAGGTCGCGTCCGCCTATCCGGGCACGCCGAGCACGGAGATCAGCGAGAACCTGGTCCAGTATAAAGACGATTTATACTGCGAATGGGCTCCGAACGAGAAGGTCGCGGCGGAGGTCGCCTTCGGAGCGTCGGTCGCCGGCGTCCGGTCCTTTGCGTGCATGAAGATGGTCGGCTTCAACGTCGCTGCGGACCCGGTCTATTCCGCAGCCTATGCGGGCGTCGGACGGGGCATGGTGCTCTGCGTGGCCGACGATCCGGGCGTCTACAGCTCCCAGAACGAGCAGGATACGCGCGCCGTATCGAGAGCTGCCCAGGTCCCGGTCCTTGAGCCGTCGGACTCTCAGGAGGCAAAGGATTTCGCGAAGATCGCCTACGAGATCAGCGAGACATACGACAAGCCGGTCGTGATCCGCACGACGACGCGTCTCGCGCACTCCCAGGGCATGGTAGAGCTCTGTCCGCGTGAGGAGGTCCCGGATAAGCCGTACGAGAAGAATATCGCGAAAAATGTCATGCTGCCGGCCAATGCGATCCGCCGTCACGTGATCGTCGAGGATCAGATGGAGAAGCTCGCGGAGGATGCGTGCTCCATGGAGAAACTGAACCGTATGGAGATCCGCGACACGAAGATCGGCTTCATCACGAGCGGTATTCCCTATCTGTATGTCAGAGAGGCGATGCCGGAAGCTTCCACACTGAAGCTCGGTCTGGTCCACCCGCTCCCGCGGAAGCTGATCGAGGAATTTGCCTCGAAGGTCGACCGGCTGATCATCTTTGAGGAGCTCATGCCCGTCATTGAGGAGCAGGTGAAATCCTGGGGGATCGCCTGCGAGGGAAAGAATATTTTCACAAAGCTCGGCGAGTACTCCGCGAATATGATCCGCGAGAAGCTCCTCGGCGTGCAGATCGACGCGGCGCAGGCGGAGAATACTCCGAACCGTCCGCCGATCCTCTGCCCGGGCTGCCCGCACAGAAGCACGTTCTGGGCTCTGAAGCGTCTGAAGCTCCATGTCGCCGGCGACATCGGATGCTACACACTGGGCGCGGTCCCGCCTCTGGCGACCCTCGAGACATGTCTCTGCATGGGAGCGTCCATTTCCTCCCTGCACGGCATGGGCAAGGCGAAGGGCGAAGAGTACTTAAGAGACTGGGTCAGCGTGATCGGAGACTCGACCTTCATGCATACGGGCGTGAACTCGCTCATGAATATGGTCTACAATCAGAGCACCGGCACGGTCATCATTCTTGACAACCGGATCACGGCCATGACAGGCCATCAGGACAATCCGGCTACGGGAAGGACGCTCATGGGCGACGTCGTCCCGGCGATCGACTTTGAGAAGTTCTGCCAGGGACTCGGTATCGGGCATGTCTATACGGTCAATGCCCTTGACCAGCAGGAGCTCATGGAGACCGTAAAGAGGGAAGTGAAGGCGGACCATCTGTCGGTCATCGTCGCGAAGGCTCCCTGCGCCCTGATCCCGGAAGCCCGCACGAAGAAGAAGTGCGTGGAGATTCCTGAGAAATGCAAACACTGCGGCGCCTGCTCGCTTCCGGGCTGCCCCGCTCTTACGAAGAATGAAGACGGGTCGATCACGATCGATCCCACGCAGTGCAACGGCTGCGGTCTCTGCCGTCAGCTCTGCCGGTTCGGCGCAATCAAGGAGGTGGAGTAAATGCAGACACGGAATATTATGATCGTAGGTGTCGGCGGTCAGGGAACGCTGATCGCGAGCCGCATCCTCGGAGGGATCGCGACGACGGCAGGTCTTGACGTAAAGGTATCGGAAGTCCATGGCATGGCCCAGCGCGGCGGTTCGGTCGTCACTTTTGTCCGCTACGGGGACGAAGTCTTCGAGCCGATCGTGGAGGAGGGCTGCGCGGATGTGCTGATCGCATTCGAGCGTCTCGAGGCGAAGAGATACGCGCATTTCCTGAAGCCGGACGGCGTCCTGATCGTCAATGACGTTCGGATCGACCCGATGCCGGTCCGGATCGGCGCTGCGCCCTATCCGGAGAACATCATTGAGGAGATCGCGAAGACGCACAGAGTATACCGGGCGGACGCGACTGCGATCGCGACAGAGCTCGGCAACCCGCGCTGCTTCAATGTAGTCATTCTCGGAATGGCTGCCCGCCATATGGATTACGCGGTGGAGGACTGGTACAAGGTCATCGAGCGCACGGTCAAGCCGAAGACGATCGAGATCAACAAGAAGGCCTTCGACGCGGGCTTCGCGCTCGGCGAGGACTGATCCGCCGGCAGAATAGGAGAAGCTTTCATAAGGACTTCCCTGTGTACTTGCAGAGTATGCAGGGGAGTCCTTTTTTGCTTTAGTGTTTTGTATGAATTGGCCGAAAAATTCAGAAAAATTGTGATTGACTTTTGGGCGTTAAAGCGCTACACTTTAACTCAGCAAATAACGGCCCGTCCGTATTTTCAGGAGGAGTTTTCCAATGGCTGTAAAAATTCTTATGCTGCTCATCTTTTTTGCTATGATGGTCGCCATCGGCTGGTACTCTCGTCATCAGGCGAGAACGGTCGAGGGGTACGTCCTTGGGGGAAGATCCGTAGGTCCGTGGATCTCTGCGTTCGCTTACGGAACGTCTTATTTCTCGGCGGTCGTCTTCGTCGGCTACGCCGGCCAGTTCGGATGGAAGTACGGCCTTGCCTCCACATGGATCGGTATCGGGAACGCGTTCATCGGTTCTCTGCTCGCATGGGTCATCCTGGGCCGCCGCACGCGTGTCATGACCAAGCATCTGAACTCCGCGACGATGCCTGCATTTTTTGAATCCCGCTACAATTCTTCGACGCTCAAGATCGTGGCTTCGGCGATCATTTTCATTTTCCTGATCCCCTACACAGCTTCGGTCTACAACGGCCTCTCGAACCTCTTCGAGATGGCCTTCGGCATCCCGTATATCTACTGCGTCATCATGATGGCGGCGCTCACATGCGTCTACGTCCTGCTCGGCGGATATATGGCGACGGTATATAACGATTTCGTCCAGGGCATCATCATGCTGATCGGTATCGTTGCCGTCATTCTGGCCGTCCTGAACGGGCACGGCGGATTCATTGAAGCTGTGAAGACGCTCTCCGCGATCCCCAGCGATAACCCGGTCACGGCAGGGCAGCAGGGTGCGTTCGCTTCTTTCTTCGGTCCGGACCCGATGGGACTTTTGTATGTCATCATTTTGACATCCCTCGGTACCTGGGGTCTTCCGCAGATGGTCCAGAAGTTCTACGCGATCAAGAGTGAGAAGGCGGTCGCGACCGGAACGATCGTATCCACATTCTTCGCGGTCGTCATCGCGGGCGGCTCCTACTTCCTGGGCGGTTTTGCCCGCCTCATTGATGTGGAGAAGGTCTCGAAGGTGGCGGAAGACGGAACAGTCGCCATGATGTATGACCATGTCATGCCGGAGCTCCTCACGACACTCCCGAATATTCTCATGGGTGTGCTCATCGTTCTCATTATGTCGGCGTCCATGTCCACGCTGTCCTCGCTGGTCCTCACGTCCAGCTCGACGCTGACGCTGGATTTCCTGAAGGGTACGTTCTTTAAGAAAATGAAAGAAAGAGAGCAGCTCCTGTGGCTTCGCATCCTTGTCATCTTCTTTATCGTTCTGTCGGTCGTCATGGCGATTAAGCCGCCGACATTTATCGCGCAGCTCATGGGCATCTCCTGGGGCGCGCTTGCGGGAGCATTCCTCGCACCGTTCCTGTACGGACTGTACTGGAAGGGCGTCACGAGGGCAGCTGTCTGGGCTTCCTTTGCCTTCGGCGTCGGCCTCACTGTCATGAACATCTTCACGGCATGGTTCAATCCGATCCAGGCGGGCGCGATCGCAATGCTCGGCGGACTGGTCATCGTTCCGGTGGTGAGCATCTTCACACCGAAGATCGACAGGAAGACGTTGGACGGGATCTTCTCCTGCTACGACGTGGAGGTCGAGGCTACGACAAAGAATATCCTTCCGGATGAGGAAAGCTCTGTCGGACGAAGAAAAAAGAAGAAAGGCTGATTTTTCCATCTGTTCATAGCGACGGGCAGGGGGTTGCCGGACGGCGCACCGTGTGAAGCATAAAAGCACGGTGCGCCGTTCCGCGTCCGGGGTGGGACGGATGCCGCGGGCTTTCCTGAAATCTGATGACAAATAAATCCGATCTGTGTTACCATGACCTCTGTAAAAGTCAGAAATGTACGATGAAGGAGCAGTATATGGGCAGGCGGAAAATTCTTTTTTTTGACATTGACGGGACCCTCTGGACGATGGACGGCCATATTCCGGAGAGCACGCGCGAGGCGATCCGGAGAGTCCGGGAGAACGGTCATCTGGTCTTTATCAACAGCGGGCGGACCCGGGGCTATATCCGGGACCCGAAGCTTTTTACTCTGGGACTGGACGGTGTCGTATCAGGCTGCGGAACCATGATCGAGGCAAATGCCCTCTGCAGAGGTGTGTCAGACCGGAGAGAGGACATTTCCCCGGAGACTGACGCGGAAAATGTCATCTTCTACAGGAAAATGTCTGATGAGGAGGCTCTGAGAATCGTCGATACCGTGAGACGGCACCGCATGAAGCCGATCCTTGAAGGGAGAGACTACCTGTATATGGATCCTGAGGAATTCGCCGGGGACCGGTATGCGGAGTATGTACGCCATCAGATGGGCGATGCGCTTCGTTCGATCAACGGAAACAGAGGGAACTGGGAGATTTCAAAGATCTCCTGCGACATGAAGGACGCCGACAGGGAGGCCTGCTTTGCGGAGCTTGACGATGCCTATACCATGATTGTCCACAATGAGGCGGTCGTCGAGATGGTGCCGAAAGGCTTTGACAAGGGGACCGGGATCTTTGAGGTCTGCGAACTTCTGGGTACGGACATAAAAGATACATATGCCTTCGGCGACAGCATGAATGATCTGGAGATGATCGAGGCTGCCGGCTGCGGAGTCGTCATGGGCGGCGGCGCGGAGGCGGTGAAGAAGAAGGCGGACTTCGTGACGAAGGATCTCAGGGAGGACGGCATCTATTACGCCTGCAGGGAGCTGGGTCTTCTGTAAGGGGCGGATCGCTGTCACAGTGCGGATCCTGTCTGGTCAGAGGGATCAGGTCAAACACTCCTGAGGGCGGATCGCAGCCGCGCGGATCCCGTCTGAGATCCCGCAGGATTGGACCGGGCATCCCGGATGTCCTGTTATCGCGCGGGAGACTTCAGGAAAACGTTTTTAGGCGGAATGAAAACTGCCCCTTTATTGCTATATTTAGAAGAATGTACTATAATAAATGAAAAGCATTCCGTTTTTTAGTAGAAAATGCCAAAGGAGGACAGTATGCAGCCCTATAAGAAGTTATATTCCAAGCGTCATAACAATGTCATTCTGAGAGTCGTCCCCGGGCACTTTGTTACCCCGAATTCGCACATCAACTATTTCTTTGACATGACGGCGATCATGCGCAGACAGGCGGAAGCCAAAGCGTGTGCGGAAGCGCTCAGCGAGTATTTCTCTTCCTCGACCGTGATCGACACGATCGTCTGCCTCGACGGAATGGACGTTATCGGCGCTTACCTCGCGGAGGAGCTGACGAAGGTCGGTATTCTGTCCAGAAATGCCCATAAGACCATGTATATCGTCTCTCCGGAGTACGATATGTCCGGTCAGATGATCTTCCGTGAGAATCTGAAGATGATGATCAGAGACAAGAATATTCTTCTGATCGCGGCTTCGACCACGACAGGACATACGATCAAGCGCGCGATCGACTGCGTGGACTATTACGGCGGGACCGTTGTCGGCGCCGCATCGATCTTCTCGGCGGTCAACAAGATCTTCGATGTTCCGATCTATTCGATCTTTAATCTGAGCGACGTACCGGATTACGGGACCTATAAGCACGAGAACTGCCCGATGTGCAGGGCAAGGCAGAAGGTGGACGCGATCGCCAACGGCTTCGGGTACTCGATTATTCCGTGAGAGGGCGCTTCCCTGGGAGCCGTAACGAGCCGTAACTGCCTGAGATCGCGCATGTACCCGGGCGCTGAAGCGGAGCCGGTACGGCTGTCCGCAAAGCGAATCCCGGCAGCGGGTCCCGCAAGGAAAGCCCTGTGAATGATGAACGTATATAAGAGGGGGTCGCGTACGGCGAAGGCTGTACGAGACTCCCTCGCTGTGTCTTTCCAAAGAACCGCAAAGCCCGAATGACAGTGCGGGAGAGCCGTGAAGAGCAATGATCCGAATCCGTGCACTTCAATCCGCGAAATTAAGCGGATCGTATGTGCGGGAGAGCCGTAAAGAGCAATGATCCGAATCCGGGAGGAATGCAGATGAAAAACCGGGAATATGTTCATATTGTCCATCCGATCCCGCCTCTTTTTGACGAGAATTCGAGGATCCTCATCCTCGGCTCCTTCCCGTCCGTAAAATCCAGGGAGGCCGCCTTCTTCTACGGACATCCGCAGAACCGGTTCTGGCCGCTCATGGCCCGCATCTTCGAGAGACCTCCGTTCTCGTCCACAGAGGAGAAGCGGGAGTTCGCCCTGTCCCACGGGATCGCGATGTGGGACGTGATCTACTCCTGCGACATTGTGGGATCCTCGGACAGCTCCATAAAGAATGCCGTGCCCTCCGACCTCCTCACGATAAAGGAGACGGGAGATCTGCGCGCGGTGATCACGAACGGGCGGACATCCGGAAAAATGTATGAGAAATATCAGGAAAAAGAGCTCGGAATGAAGTCCCTGACGCTTCCGTCCACTTCCCCTGCCAATGCGGCCTGGTCTTTCGACCGGCTTTATGAGGAGTGGAAAGTAGTGCGGGATATCCTTCGCGGCTGAGCGGTCGTTCCTGATTGCACATGCATGATATGTCATGGTATGATAAGCAGACGGGAGATTTCCTGCTGCCGCATACATGAAAAGAGCGGTGTGGAGAGACATTTTTTAAGCAGAGGCTTCCCGGTGTCCTCCGTCTCTTTTCCGAAGTCGGCGCTATAAATGTAGAATGATCGGTGGTGTGTATGATACTTGAACGCATTAACGAACCTCAGGATATAAAGAAGCTATCTTATGATGAAATGCAGATCCTGGCCGGGGAGATCCGGGAATTTCTGATCGAAACGATCAGCCGTACGGGAGGTCATCTGGCCTCGAATCTCGGTGTCGTGGAACTGACGATCGCCATGTACCGCGTCTTTGATTTCCCCCGGGACAAGGTGATCTGGGATGTCGGCCATCAGGCCTATACCCACAAGATCCTGAGCGGCCGGAAGGAAGGGTTCGGAGCGCTCCGGCAGTTCGGAGGAATGAGCGGCTTTCCGAAGAGAAAGGAGAGCCCGTTCGATGTGTTCGACACCGGCCACAGCTCGACCTCCATCTCGGCCGGCCTCGGCATGGTCCAGGCGAGGGACATTCTGGAGGAGGATTACCGGGTCATTTCCGTGATCGGCGACGGTGCCCTGACGGGAGGAATGGCCTATGAAGCCCTGAATAATGCAGGCGGGCAGAAAACGAATTTCATCATTATTCTGAATGATAACAATATGTCCATCGCGCCCAACGTCGGGGGCATGTCGACGTACCTGAGCGAGCTCCGCGCGGGGGAAGGGTACAACCAGCTGAAGCAGAACGTGTCCGATTCCCTGAAGCGGGTCCCCTACGTCGGTGAGCCTGTCGTCAACGTGATCTCGAGGACGAAGAATACGATCAAGCAGATGTTCGTCCCGGGCATGCTCTTCGAGGATATGGGCGTTACGTATCTGGGACCGGTCGACGGCCACGATATCCGGAAGCTGACCCGGATCATGCGGGAGGCCAAGAAAATCAGAAGACCGGTCATAATCCACGTGCTGACCAAGAAAGGAAAGGGATATCCGCCGGCAGAGAAGAATCCGGAGATCTTTCACGGCATAGGGAAGTTCGATATCGCGACCGGAAAGCCGGTAAAATCCGCGGGACAGAGCTACACGGGCGTGTTCTCCGACACGATTTGTGAACTGGCTTCGGAGAATAAGAAGATCGTCGCGGTGACGGCCGCGATGCCGGAGGGGACGGGGCTCAAGGCATTCGCCGCCCGCTACCCTGACAGATTTTTCGACGTGGGAATTGCCGAGCAGCATGCGGTCACGTCCGCGGCCGGAATGGCTGCAGCAGGCCTCAGGCCGGTCGTCGCCGTGTACTCCTCGTTCCTCCAGAGGGCATATGATCAGATCCTCGTGGACGTATGTCTCCAGAATCTGCCGGTCGTCTTCTGTATCGACCGCGCGGGCCTTGTCGGCGCGGACGGAGAGACGCATCAGGGCATCTTTGATCTGACCTATCTCTCCTCCATCCCGAATATGACCGTTATGGCACCGAAGAACTGCGGTGAGCTCCGCGATATGATCCGATTTGCATTTACCCTCTGTTCGCCCGTTGCGGTCCGCTATCCGAGAGGAAAGGCTTATGAGGGGCTTCAGGAATTTGCGGAGCCGATCACATACGGCAGGGCGGAGATGCTCTATGAGGAGTCGGACATCGCCCTCGTCGCCGTGGGAAGCATGGTGAGCACGGCGGAGCATATCAGGACCAAGCTGAAGGCGAAGGGATACAGCTGCACCCTCGTGAACGGGAGATTTATCAAGCCGCTCGATACGGATATGATCGACTCTCTGGCGCCAAATCATGATCTCATCATCACGCTCGAGGAAAATGTCAAGTCGGGCGGATTCGGAGAGCGCGTCACGGATTATCTGAAGCAGAGTTGGCCGGAGGTGTCCGTCATGAACATCACGCTGCCGGACGATTATGTCGAGCACGGGGATGTGACGAAGCTTCGGAGCGTTCTGGGGATCGACAGTGATTCCATCATGGAGAAGATCGAGAAGAGGCTGGCTGCATCAGCTGAGGAATAGAAGGAATGTACAATAAGGACAGGGGGATCCTGTCCGGGGAGGCAGTATGCCGGAGAACAGGAAAAGAAGTACAGATCGAGCAGGGAGCAGGGAGAGATCCGGAGGAAGAACAGCACGTCCGGCGGGCAGAAGCGCTTCGTCCGGAGAAAGGACCTCACGCACGGCCGGAGGAAGTGCGCCGGCAGGCAGCAGGGCAGGAAAGAGAGCCGGCAGAGCGGAAGCACCGGCTCAGGTGAAGGCCGCGCCCTCCCGCACCACGGATCAGGAGGAGGCTCTCCGGAGCCAGAAGAAGTCCGATGCAAAGCGAAAAGCGCTTATGAGAAAGCGGAAGGAGGAGCTGCGGAGAAGAAAGCAGATCCTCGGCGCGTGTGCGCTTCTCTTTATCCTGATCGCCGTCGTAGCATTCACAAGGATCCGTGCGTCACGTGTGGCAAAGGCGGAGAGTCAGAAAGCGCAGGCGGAATCTCAGACCGGACAGAATGTCACGCCGGCAGCAGCCGGAAATACGCAGTCTGCCCAGACGCCTGTGACGACTCCGACAGCCTCGCCGACCGGTACGCCGGCGATGACACCGACGCCCTCGCCGTCACCGGCTCCTGCCGTGAAGGATGTCTCCGCGGAGAGGGATCAGGAGATCGAATTCAACCCTCACGCCACGGAGAATACGGATCCCGCGAGACTGATCTCCTTCACGGAGGTCATGCGGAACGATGAACTCATAGAGGACAGAAGCGCGGCGGCTCCCTTTACGGACATCACGTTCGGAGTGGGGGAGGACTATACGGCGGTCAACGGCATCGTCACATTCCGCGGGAGCAATTTCCGGAACAGTCCGCAGTACGGCTTTGCCAATATGACCAATTACAATATGAACAATATCTGGGTCAAGGGAATCACCAGTCTGACGTCCGGCGGCCGGAACTGGAGCGGCAGCGGATGGACCGGGCAGCCGCTCATGGAAAAGTGGACGAGATCCCAGAAGGCGGCAATGAATATGTACGACTGGGCGAAGGAGGACGATGAGCTGGTAGAGGTCATCCATGCCTGCCTGGACGGATATATTTATTTCTATGACCTCCGGACAGGGGAAGCCACGCGCGACGCGCTGTATCTGGGCTATACGTTCAAGGGATCCGGTGCCCTCGATCCGCGCGGATACCCGATCCTTTACGTGGGATCCGGCTACGACAGCGATATCGGGGTCTCCCATGTCTTTGTCATCAATCTGATCGATCAGAGCGTCATGTACGAATTCGGAGCGGACGATCCGTTCTCGCTCCGGCCGGGATGCAGCTTCTTCGACTCCTCCGCGCTGGTGGATGCGGAGACGGATACGCTCATTTATCCCGGCGAGAGCGGGATCCTCTATCTCATAAAGCTGAACTCCGTGTACGACGAGGCAGCGGGCGTGGTCTCCATCGATCCGGGCGATATCATTCGCTGGCATTATTACGGGACGCGGTCCGGCGACGGGGCCTACTGGCTCGGAATGGAAGATTCCGCCTGCGTCTATAAGGGCTATCTCTTCGTCTGCGACAACGGCGGAAATATGATGTGCCTCGACCTCAGGACCATGGAGCTCGTGTGGGTCCAGGATGTTCTGGACGACTCCAACGGAACTCCGGTCCTCTCGATCGAGAACGGGCATCTCTACCTCTATGTCGGCACGTCCTTCCACCTCGGCTGGAGAAGCGATTCCACGGCTCCCGTCCCGATCTGGAAGCTGGACGCGGAGACCGGCGAGATCGTATGGCAGACAGATTTTGAATGCCATTCCGAGGAAGGAGTCTCAGGAGGCATCCAGTCGACGATCGCGGTCGGAAAGTATGATTTCTCGGACTACATTTACGCGACCGTCGCAAAGACGAACGATTACTATACCGGCCAGCTGGTCTGCCTGCGGAAGGATACGGGCGAGATCGTGTGGGAGCAGACGGACAGTTATACCTGGTCGTCCCCGGTCTGCGTGTATAACCGGGACGGAAGCGGTGCGGTCCTCTACTTTACATTCGGTGGAGACGGGCTTCTCATCGACGGTCTGACCGGAGAGGAGAAATGCAGGTACTCT
This sequence comes from uncultured Clostridia bacterium, assembly GCA_946629525.1. Classification (GTDB taxonomy): domain Bacteria; phylum Bacillota; class Clostridia; order Lachnospirales; family Lachnospiraceae; genus Chordicoccus. The sequence goes on along the minus strand of CAMOXU010000024.1, from coordinate 21,751 downwards.
CTCGGGGACCAGAATATAGAGGCCTCGCCGGCAGTGTACGAAGATTACGTCGTGGTCGGCTCGAGATCCTGCAATCTGTTCGGTTTTAAGCTGGATTAAATACTGACGAATCGCCCGCGCATGCATTCGTGCCGCAGCGCGGGCGCCACGAATGTTTCCTCCGCTGCACATGCAGATCGGCTGAAGGAGCGTCATGAAAAAAGAACGAATCATTGATATTGTGCTTGCGGTGCTGGTCCTCATTTTCATAGGCTCCTTTGCACTCATGGAAGGGGTCTTCAGGTCCTGCACACCCGTGGAGAGCGATTCCGCCCTCACAGACTGGATGGGAGACATCGATGACGGGACTTCGGTCGCCTGCATCAATATCCCGGGCACGCATGCAAGCGGCGCCGGGTTCTGCTACCCGTCCTATCTTCTAAGCAATCAGGATCTGACGATCAAAGACCAGCTCAATATCGGCTGCCGCTACCTCGACATACGCGTCGGCCTTCAGGGTGAGGATCTGATCCTCTATAATAATTCCGGAAAATGCAGAATTTCCGCAAATCCCTTCTCCGAAAAGATCCGCTTCGCCGCGGTCATTGAGGATATTCTCCGGTTTCTTGACGAGCACCCGACGGAGACCGTCATCGTGGCCGTCAAGGCGGAAAATGAAAGGGACGATATCGCAAAGGTCCAGACGCTCATTCAGGAGGTCGTCAGTGCCGGGGAGGATCGATTCTTCACGGAGAATCATCTGCCGGCCCTCGGAAGCGTGCGCGGAAAGATCATCCTCGCACGGCGCTATGACGATATGATCCACGCGGGAGAGCGGGGAGGAATGCACCTGGAGTGGAAGGATCAGGGCGGCAGGGAGCCTGCAGGGAGCCCCTTCGCGATCCGGGACGTCAACGATTACCTTGTCGTTGCGGTCCAGGACCACTACCGCTACAGCGTGCAGGATAAGTGGAAAGCCTTCGAGGACACGCTCGTGAACTGTCCCGCGAATCAGTGGACGATCTCGATAAACTTTCTGAGTGTGATGACGGGCTCCGTGATTCCCCATCCAAGGGCTTACGCGGAGGAGCTGAACGCGCAGTTCCTCGATGTGAAGCTTGAGCCGGGAAAGAAGTACGGCATACTGGCTTTTGATTTTGTGACGCGGGAGATGGCGGAGAAGGTCATCGCGTCGAACGCGGGCGGGACTTGAATATATACTGACGAAAAACTTCCCGCATGCATTCATGCAGTGGCGACCGGGAATAAAAAGCGGGCGGGCGGGAGCGTCCCGACGTGGAATTTTTTATTCCGGGAGCGTCCTGGACCCGGAAGCGGGAAGTTCAGTTACAGACTTTGAATATTGCGAGGGAAATGACATGCCTTTGTTTGATTTTTCGGGTACCCCGGCTGCCGGGAAGGATCCGGTCTGCACGTACAGCGTTTTTTACTCGAACGAGCGGGATGCGTCGCCGGAACGCCCGATCCTCATTATCGACAACTCCGAGAGGGAGTGGAAGCACCACTCGCCCGGCATTTTCACGAATCCGATCAAAAGGACGTCCTTCGAATTCAAGGAGGACGGCGGAACTCTGTCCGCTGATATTCTGCGGATCGACGCGAGATTTACGAGCCTTCTCAAGTGGCTCGGCGAAAATCACATCAATGTCCGGCTCTCCGGGAGGAACACGGAGGAGGGGTATGCGGTCTATCGGATCCGGGAGATCGCTTTCGGAGGAGACAAAAGGCTCTCTGCGGAGGACGGATTCCTGCAGTTCATGATCGAGCGGCTTTTCGCGAGTGACGCTCCGTCCGCGGAGATCGAGGACGAAGAGCAGGAGGAAGACGGCGACGGCATGAAGCTCACGTCCCTCCAGAGCATCACGGATTTCCTGAACTGCGCCGGGAGGACGCTGCCCGACAATATCCGTCTCTGGGCGAGAAGGAATCTTGCGGTCGCCCGTTCGAACGAGGTCACGCCGGAGGAGCGCAGACACGCCCAGCGGGCCCTCTCCATCATGCTGAACATAAACTGGAAGACCAACTGGTTCGACTCGATCGATCCGGTCCGCGCGAGGGAGATCCTGGACGCGGAGCTCTACGGGATGGAATCGGTCAAGCAGCGAATCATCGAGACGATCATCCAGATCAACAGGACACATACGCTCCCCGCTTACGGCATCCTTCTTGTCGGCCCCGCGGGGACAGGCAAATCGCAGGTGGCCTACGCGGTCGCGAGGATCCTCGGGCTGCCCTGGACGACCCTCGATATGAGTTCCATCAACGATCCGGAGCAGCTGACGGGAAGCTCCAGGATCTATTCCAACGCGAAGCCGGGCATCATCATGGAAGCCTTTTCCATGGCCGGGCAGTCGAATCTGGTCTTCATCATCAATGAGCTGGATAAGGCAGCGGCGGGAAAGGGAAACGGCAATCCTGCCGATGTCCTTCTGACCCTTCTCGACAATCTCGGCTTTACCGACAACTATATCGAGTGCAACATTCCGACCTCGGGCGTCTATCCGATCGCCACTGCCAATGACAGGGATCTGATCAGCGCGCCGCTCCTGTCAAGATTCGCGGTGATCGATCTGCCGGATTATACGGCGGAGGAGAAGAAGGTCATTTTCCAGAAATATGCGCTGCCGAAGATCCTTCGCCGCATGAGCATGCGGGAGGATGAGGTCACTGTTACGGAGGACGGACTCAGTGCAGTCGTCGCGATGTCCGGAGGGACCGGGATCCGTGATATTGAGCAGGCAGCGGAGCATATGGCTGCGAATGCGCTTTACCAGATCGAGGTCAACGGTGTCTCGGAGGTCGTGTTCGACGGGGAAGCGGTGAGAAAGCTTCTTGGCTGAGGGGAGAATTCTTCCGCGGAATGAGAAGGCTCCCTGCTTCTGCAGGCAGGGGAGGGATCGGACAGCTGTCGCCCAAAAGGGAGTTCTTCTGTCTGGTTCCGTGAAATTACCGCAAGCGAATCGAAAAAAATTATTTTTACTGTTGACAAATATCTCGGGGAAGAGTATTATAATCTCTGTTGCGAAGCAGTTCGCAAGTGTTCGGGTAGCTCAGCTGGATAGAGCGTCTGGCTACGGACCAGAAGGTCGCGAGTTCGAATCTTGTCCCGAACGCTGGGTCACACGTAGAGTGTGACCCTTTTTTTGTCTCATAGGAAATTCCTCCGGATTTCCCATAAGACAAAAAGCACTCCGTGCAGGATGCGCACTCGCACGCACGGAAGATGCCGCTGCGCGGTCGTGCTCGGCGCGCAAAGCAGTCAAGCCCCTCAGGAGTGAGGGGCAGGGGAGCCCTTGCGGGCTTGCCTGCTTTTTATATTTGGCAGACATACTCTTCCTGTGATAGAATGTGAACGGAACACAGCCGGATGGAGGTGCTATGGATAAACAGGAATTTTTGGAAGCCCTTGCCGCGAAGCTCTCAGAGGAGATCACGAACCCCGCGGAAGTTGCTGACCAGGTCAGCTATTACGAGGGCTATATTGACTCTGAGACAGCCAACGGAAAGGACGAGGAAACCGTAACCGGCGAATTGGGAGACCCGATCCTGATCGCGAGGAACATACTGGAAGCTCCGGGAAGCGACCGCCGGGATTATTCGACGAGCTCGTACGAACAGGGACGGGCCGAGGCGGAGTATCAGCAGGAGAATGACTCTGCAGGTAAAGTTTGGGAAGCCGCTTACGAGACGGATGACCGAAGCGAATATGCGGAATATGCCGATGACAATGAGGCGGAGAAGCCCAAAGAGGATCCCTTTGCGGGAATGGACAGCGGATTTTTCGAGCGGACCGGCCCGCAGGAAATCAATGATGAGTCCGGGAACGCTGAAAGGACTGAACAGTCGATCGAGGACAACAGGGGACCGGCAGCCGGATTCTTCCGCATGGCGGACGGGTCTTTTAACTGGGGATGTCTGGGATGGATCCTTGTGGCGGTCCTTATCGTTTTTGCGGTCGGCACGCTGGTGACGCATGTCGTCATCCTGTTCTGGCCGGTGATCCTCCTGCTGCTGACAGCGGGGATCATCACTTCATTTTTTAACAACAGGCGGTAAGCGCAGGTACGGGGAGAAAAGGCGGAGAAATGGAAAAACTGGACAGACATTATCTCGAGAGACTTTCAGAGCTCTATCCGACCATCGCGGATGCGTCGACGGAGATCATCAATCTGAGCTCGATCCTGAACCTTCCGAAGGGAACGGAGCATTTTATCACGGATATTCACGGAGAGTATGAGGCCTTTTCCCACGTTCTGCGAAACGGCTCCGGTGCCGTGCGGAAAAAAATAAATGAAGTCTACGGGCGGACGCTGCCGGAAAAGGATATTCGTGAGCTCGCGACGCTCGTATACTATCCTTCCGAGAAGATCGACCTGGTGAAAAAGGAGATCACCGACGCCGCGGAGATGGATGACTGGTACAGGGTCATGCTGTACCGGCTGATCGAGGTCTGCAAATATACTTCCAGCAAGTATACGCGGTCCAAGGTGAGAAAAGCCATGCCGAAGGATTATGCGTACGTGATCGACGAGCTGATCACGGAGCGCAGCGATATTCAGGATAAAGAGGCGTATTACGAGGAGATCATCAATACGATCATCCGGATCGGCCGGTCGGAGAGCTTCATCAAGGCCCTCTCGGAGCTGGCCAGGCGCCTGATCGTGGACCATCTCCATATTCTCGGGGATATTTATGACAGGGGCTACGGACCGGATGATATCATGGATGCCCTTATGGACTACCACAGTCTGGACATTCAGTGGGGGAACCATGACATCGAGTGGATGGGCGCGGCCTGCGGACAGCTGGGCTGCATCGCCAACGTCATAAGGATAAGCGCCCGCTACGGAAATCTGGATATTCTGGAGGAAGGGTACGGGATCAACCTGCTTCCTCTGGCGACATTTGCCCAGAAGACCTACGGAGATGACCCGTGCACATGCTTCCAGACCAAGGGAGAGCTGCCCGGGGAGGAGCGGGAGATGAATGACCGCATCCACAAGGCAATCTCCATCATCCAGTTCAAGGTCGAAGGCCAGATCGTGAAGAGGCGGCCGGAATACGACATGATGGACCGCAATCTCCTGGAGAAGATCGATTACGATACCGGGACAATCGAGCTGGACGGGAGGAGATATCCTCTTCGGGACACCAATCTCCCGACCGTCGATCCGAAGGATCCGAACGCGCTGAGTCCGGAGGAGGAATATGTCATGGAGCGCCTTCAGAGCGCCTTTATGAGCTGCAAGCGGCTGCAGAAGCACATGCAGTTCCTTCTGAGGAAAGGCGAGCTCTACACGGTCTATAACGGAAATCTGCTCTTCCACGGCTGTATGCCGCTCACACCGGACGGATATTTCAAGGAAGTCAATCTCTACGGAAAGATCTATAAGGGCCGGGCGCTCTATGACCGGCTGGATACGCTGGTGCGGCGGGCATTTTTCTCCAGAGACCCTGTCCACAGGGAAGAGGGGAAGGACATTCTGTGGTGGATCTGGTGCAACAAGGATTCGCCTCTCTTCGGGAAGGATAAAATGGCGACGTTCGAGCGCTACATGATCGAAGACCCGGAGACTCACAGGGAGAACAAGACGCCCTATTATCTTCTCAGGGACAACGAGGAGGTCGTCGACCGGATCCTCGCGGAATTCGGCCTTGAGGGGCCGCATAAGCATATCATTAACGGACATGTCCCTGTCAAAAGGGGCGATTCACCCACGCGGTGCGGCGGAAAGCTTCTTGTGATCGACGGAGGCTTCTCGAAGGCTTACCACGGAGCGACAGGGATCGCCGGGTATACGCTGATCTATAATTCGAGAGGCATGCGTCTGGTCGCGCACGAGCCCTTCACGTCCATGGAGGACGCGATCCGCCAGGGGCGGGATATTCATTCGGACGACGTCGCGGTCGAGCAGTACGAAGTGCGGCAGCGCATCGCCGACACGGATATCGGGCAGAAGCTGAAGGAAGATATCTGGGAGCTCGAACAGCTGCTGGAGGCTTACCGGTCCGGCGAGATCGTTGAGGGAGACAACTGAGACAGAGGATTTACCGCACCGGCGAGATAGCAGAGGGAGACAGCTGAGACAGCGGAGCTTTACCGCTCCGGCGAAATCGTTGAGGGAGACAACTGAGACAGCGGATTTTAACTGCTCAGGCGAAAACAGAACGCTGCAGAGGAGATGACAATGCTCGATTCGAATAGTGTAAAGACGGAAAAAATATATTACGCGGACGCGTACGCTGTTCACTTTACGGCAAATGTGATCTCCGCCGGGGACAATGACCTCGTCCTGGATCGGACAGCCTTCTTCCCGGAGGAGGGCGGACAGAGCCCTGATAAGGGCGTGATCGCCGGAATTCCGGTCGTGGACGTCCAGATCCGGGACGGATATATACACCATATTCTGGACGTTCCGGAAGGGGAGAAGATGCCCGCCGAGGGAGACTGCGTCAGCGGATCGATCGACTGGGCGCATCGTTTCTCCAACATGCAGCAGCATTCCGGTGAGCATATCTTCTCGGGGCTTGTCCATTCGGAATTTGGATTTGACAATGTCGGATTCCATCTCTCCGACAGAGAAGTGACGATGGATTTCAACGGGGTATTTCCGGAGGGCGGGCTTTCCATGATCGAGAGGAAAGCCAATGAGGCGATCTGGAGCAACGTTGAGACACAGATCTCTTTCCTGGAGGGAAGGGAGGCGCGGGAGGCCGTATACCGCAGCAAGCTGGAGCTTACCGGTGCCGTCAGGGTCGTGACAATTCCCGGGATCGACGCGTGCGCCTGCTGTGCGCCCCATGTGAGAAGGACAGGCGAGATCGGCTGCCTTGTGGTCGTCGGCGCGATCAATTACAAGGGCGGGACCCGCGTGAACATCCTCTGCGGGAGAAGGGCGATGGAGCTCTTTGCCCGGGAGCATATGCTCCTCACCCGGACGGCGAATTTCCTGACGACTTCCGTCGACAATGTGCCCGAGAGTACGATGCGACTGAAAAATGAAAACACTTCGCTCGCAGCAGCCCTGAAAAACGCATCGATCGCCGTTATGGAAATGAAAGCGGCTGCGCTGCCGGCCGGTGAGTATGATGCCTGCCTGTTCGAGAAAAATGAACTCACAGGCAAGGTCATGCAGGAGACGGTCAACCGGATGACGGAGAAAATATCCGGATACTGCGGGCTTTTCTGCGGAAATGATGAGGACGGCTACCGGTTCGTGGTCGGAAGCAGGGCAAAGAATGCGCAGGAGATGGCGAAAAAACTGAAAGAGGAGTTCGGAGCGCGCGGCGGCGGGAGACCGGAAATGGTACAGGGCTCTGTGCACGCGGCCGAGAGAAGGATAAGGGAGCTTTTTGATTAAATTAGTCATTGCATTTTAAAGAACAGTCATGTATAATAACATTTGTCGCGTTGAGCGGCACAGGCTGCTTTGGCACAGGCGGTAGCGCACCTCATTGGTAGTGAGGAGGTCACCAGTTCGAATCTGGTAAGCAGCTTGAAAAAATCGCACCGGTTCCGGTGCGATTTTTTTATGTAATAGGAAACTTCGTTTCCTATTACACAAAAAAGCGCCCCGCAACGGAGCGCTTTTTCTCTTGCCTGTATCAGATGCGTGAGAGGATATCTCTCTTCTTGTCTGTAAATTCTTCCTCTGTGAGGATTCCGCGGTCTCTGAGCTTCGCCAGCATGTCGAGTGCTTCCACGACCTCCGGCGTGATGATCGGGATCCCTGCCGTGAATCCGGTCGGTACGGCCTGGATCGGCGGATAAGCTCTCTTTGCCTGCGCCGGCTTAACCGGCTTCTCAGGCGCTTTCTCCGGTGCTGCAGGAGCGGAGACTTCCCCGACCGGAGCACTTGCCTCCGGGGCGGGAGATACGTCTGCTGCCGGAGCAGCTGCCTCTTCCTCTGCAGGAGCTTCCGGAGCGCTTGCTGCATCAGCCGGAGCAGCTTCCGCTGTCAGCGAGATCTCTTCATCTGCCGCTTTCGGTTCAGCTGCGCTGATCCCTGCGAGAGCTTCGCTCACATCAGGAATGATCTTTGTGGAGCTCTTTTCCGGCTTCGCGTTCGCTGCCTGAAGCTCCTCCACTGCCTCAGCGAGGATCGGATCGGAGATCTTGTAGTCCTCGAGGCTTTCCAGTGAGACTTCCTGAAGAGCCTCGGAAAGCTTGCGGGCTTCCTCATCCGCTTCGGGAGAAAAAGCCTCTTCCTCCTCGGCGCCTTTGATCATGTTCTCGATGTTCTCGCGGATATCTTCCCGGGATTCCGCTTCCGGAGATTCCGGAGTCTCGTCACGGTCGCCGTTAAAGCCTCTCTTGTTCCGGAAGGAGCCTCTGCGCTTCGCAGCCTTCTCGAGAGCAGCCTCCTCGATCTTTCGGTTGATCCGGTTCCTGTGTGCGCTCGCGATCGTGTTGATGATCAGTCTGACGATACCGACGATCACGATCGCACTGGCACCGATACAGATCATCTGATGTCCGTTCTGCCTTGCCCCCATAAATCCGCCGGCAACTGCAAGAAGGAAACAGGCGGCAATAAAGATTCTGCGGATGAATGCCGCGAGTCCGCCCGGAAAGAAGAGGGCGATCACAAAAAGCGCGCCTGCGACGATAAGGATGACCGGATAATCATTCCACAACATGATCAGATAATCCGGAACGGCTGACATATAGGTAATAATTCGGTTGAGTAAATCTGGCATAATACCTCCTCAAATGTTTCAAATCTATTACAAATAATTTAAATATCGTCTTAGCGTACATAATATTATCATAAATTCTCTGCAAAATCCAGTAATATATTAAAGACGATTCATGGACTTTATTGGAAAATGTGTACAACGATTTCCTAAGATGAATCTTTTCAACTGGTTATCCCTTATGATAAGATGGACAAAATGAGGAGGTATACTATGAGTGAGACAGTAAAGAATCCGGCTGAAGAGAATAAAGAGGTCGTTTCCAGAAACTTTATTGAGGAGATCATTGATACGGATCTGGCAGAGGGAAAGTACGAGAAGATCTGCACCCGCTTTCCCCCGGAGCCGAACGGCTATCTGCATATCGGGCACGCGAAGTCGATTCTTCTGAACTACGGCCTGGCAAAAAAATACGGAGGACAGTTCAATCTCCGTTTTGACGATACCAATCCCACGAAGGAGAGGACGGAATTCGTCGAATCCATTAAGGAAGACGTAATGTGGCTCGGTGCTGATTTCGGCGAGCACCTCTACTTTGCTTCCGACTATTTTGAGATCATGTACGAGAAGGCGATCCTTCTCATAAAGAAGGGCCTGGCCTTCGTGTGCGACCTCTCGGCGGAAGAGATCCGCGAGTACAGAGGCACTCTCAAAGAGCCCGGGAAGAACAGCCCGTACAGGGACCGGAGCATCGAGGAGAATCTGAAGCTCTTTACGGAAATGAAAGACGGAAAGTATCCCGACGGTTCCAAGGTCCTCCGCGCGAAGATCGACATGTCCGCCCCGAATATTAATATGAGGGATCCGGTCCTCTACAGGATCGCGCGGCTTTCCCATCACAACACAGGCGACCGTTGGTGCATTTACCCGATGTACGACTTCGCGCATCCGATCGAGGACGCGATCGAGGGCGTCACCCACTCCATCTGTACGTTGGAGTTCGAGGATCATCGTCCGCTCTATGAGTGGGTCGTTACCCATACGGAATGGGAGCATCCGCCGAAGCAGATCGAGTTCGCGAAGATGTATCTGACGAACGTCGTCACCGGAAAGCGCTACATCAAGAAGCTCGTCGAGGACGGGATCGTCGACGGCTGGGATGATCCGCGCCTCGTCACGATCGCCGCGCTCCGCCGCAGAGGCTTCACGCCCGAATCGATCCAGAGATTTGTCGAGCTGGTAGGTGTCGCAAAGGCGGATTCTTCCGTTGATTACGCGATGCTCGAGTACTGCATACGCGACGATCTGAAGATGAAAGTCCCCCGCATGATGGCGGTCCTCGACCCGATCAAGCTCGTGATCGACAATTATCCGGAAGGACAGACGGAGATGCTCGACGCGGACAACAATCTCGAGAATCCGGAGCTTCTGACAAGGAAGATCCCGTTCGGGAGAGAGCTCTACATCGAGCGCGACGACTTTATGGAGACGCCGATCCCCAAGTATAAGAGACTTTATCCGGGCAACGAGGTGCGGCTCATGCACGCATACTTCGTGAAGGCTGTCAGCTGCGAGAAGGACGAGAACGGAAATGTCACCGTTGTCCACTGCACATATGACCCGGAGACGAAAGTCGGCTCAGGGTTCACCGGCAGAAAGGTCAAGGGAACGATCCACTGGGTACCGGCAAAAGAGGCTGTCACGGCGACCGTACGTCTCTATGAGAACCTCGTTGACGAGGAGAAGGGCGTATACAACAAGGAGGACGGATCGCTCAACCTGAATCCGAACTCCCTCACCGTGATTGAAAATGCAAAGCTGGAGCCGGCACTCGCTGACGCAAAGCCCTATGACGCGTTCCAGTTCGTGCGCAGCGGCTATTACAATGTGGACGTGCACGACTCGAAGGAGGGCGCTCCTGTCTTCAACAGGATCGTGACGATGAAGAGTTCCTTCAAGCTTCCGCAGAAATAAGGACTAACGGGCATTTCACATTTTCTGAAAGCAAAAAAGAGTAAGTAAAACAGAACAGCAGGGCGCGTAAAAGAGCCGGTTCAAAAGGAGAGATTATGGCAGTATTTACCGATGAATATCTGGATGCATTTCTGGAAAACCAGGATCGGCTCTTTGACGAGCCTGTCGCCGGGACAAGGGAGGAGGCGGAGGCCTTTCTCGAGGACTGTATGGCGGAAGTCGTGGACAGTCTTGATGACGTGAGAGAGTATCTCGAGGAGCTCGGGATGGATGTCTGCGACATGTCCGACGAGGAGCTTCTGGACGCCAGCGAGGTGTTCGAGCTCCCGGACGGGCGTTACCTCATCGTAGATGCCTGAGAGGAGCGGTACGTACAGAGCAGAATTTAGGTCAGGAGGACGGAGATGGATATACTTGCTGACCTGAGGAACGGAGAGGAGACGGTCTGGCTGAATCCGGACAAAAGATCCGTCGTTCCCAGAGAGAAGATCAACGGATACGGCTTTGCCCGCATGAAGGCCGCGCAGATGCGGTTCATGCGGTTCATGCCATGGATCGCGCAGGCTTTTCCGGAGACAGCGGCGAAGAAGGGACTGATCGAGTCAGGTCTTTTCGAGATCACGAATATGAGGGACCGGCTCAACGCGGAGGGAGCGGGCGTCACCGGGAGAGTCCTTCTTAAGGACGACGCGCATCTTCCGATCGCGGGCTCGGTCAAGGCCAGGGGAGGGATCCACGAGGTCCTTGCCATTGCGGAAAAAACGGCCCAGAACGCAGGAATGCTCTGGCCGACGGAGAATTACGGCAAGGTATATTCCGATGAGTTCAGGGAGTTCTACAGCCGCTACACGATCCAGGTCGGATCCACAGGCAACCTTGGGATCAGTATCGGCAGAACGGCTGCACGTCTGGGCTTTCATGTGATCGTCCACATGTCCTCCGACGCGAAAGAGTGGAAGAAGGAGCTTCTTCGGAGCGAGGGGGTGACCGTCGTCGAGTATGAGGGCGATTACACCGAGGCAGTCGCGAGCGGGCGAAGACAGTCGGAGATGGAGGAGAACAGCTTCTTCATCGACGATGAGAACTCCGAGGACCTGTTCTTCGGATATTCGACGGCAGCGATGCGGGTCTCTGTCCAGCTCCGGAAAATGAACATCCCCGTAGATCGAGACCACCCTCTGTTCCTCTACCTTCCCTGCGGGGTCGGCGGAGCGCCGGGCGGAATCACCTTCGGATTTAAGCAGCTCTACGGAGATAATGTCCATTGCTTTTTCGCAGAGCCCGTTCAGACACCCTGCCTGACGCTCGGAATGGCGAGCGGGAAGGGGGCGGACATCTGTGTACAGGATATCGGACTTGACGGACGGACGATCGCGGACGGACTTGCCGTCGGAAGACCCTCGGGATTTGTATGTGATATGATGAAACCGCTTCTGTCGGGCTCCTTCACCGTATTTGATGAGAGGCTGGCCGACTGGCAGGAAAAGCTCCGATACCTGGAGGGAATGGGTGTCGAGCTTTCCGCGTGCGCGGGCTTCAGGGGACTCTATGAGGTGGAAAATGAGGAGTCCCGGTTTGCAGAATATTTACAGAAAGAAGGGATCGCTGAGAAGATGGAGCAGGCCACGCATATCGTGTGGGTGACAGGCGGCGGGCTCATGCCGGACGCCTTTTAATCGCATCTTCGCAATCTGGAAGGTGCTTCGCACTTTGCGCGGCGCGGCAGGAACGCCGGGGCGTTCTGATGAGCAAAGGAGGAAAAGAGATGATAACCGATGTACTCAACGCAATTGATAATTTTTTGTATGCACCGATTCTGATCATCGTTATGGCAGCGGCAGGCCTTTACTTTACGGTCCGGACCCGCTTTGTGCAGGTGAGGCTGTTCGGGGAAGCCTGCAGGCTGATCGTTGAGCCTCCCGCCGGAAAGAAGACGGTATCTTCCTTCCAGGCACTCATGGTCTCCACTGCGTCCCGCGTCGGTACGGGAAATATCGTCGGCGTCGCGACCGCGATCTGTCTCGGAGGACCGGGAGCGGTCTTCTGGATGTGGGTCATGTGCATTATCGGCGCGGCTTCCGCATTTATGGAAAGTACGCTCGCCCAGATCTTCAAGCGCGTGGATAAGGACGGGGGATACTACGGCGGACCCGCCTACTACATCGAGATGGCGATGCATTCGAGAGTGCCGGCGTTCATTTTCAGCCTCTTCCTGATCCTGACCTACGCGTTCGGCTTCAATCTGCTTGCCTCCTACAATCTGCAGTCGACCTTCATGACCTACAGCTGGTACGGCAGCTGGACGAGAATCGTCGTCGGCGCCATTCTGGCCCTTCTTACCGGTTACTGCCTGATGGGCGGCGGAAAGAGGATCGTGCGCCTTACGGAAGTCGTCGTCCCCGTGATGGGAATCCTGTATGTCCTTCTCTCGCTCCTGGTCCTCATCCTGAATATCAGGAATATCCCCACCATGTTCGTGGATATCTTTAAGGATGCATTCAATTTCAAGGCGATCTTCGGCGGGATCTCGGGCTCCTGTCTGGTGCTCGGCATCAAGCGCGGCCTCTTCTCCAACGAGGCGGGCGTCGGATCCGCACCGAACGCATCCGCGTCTGCGGACGTCACGCATCCCGTAAAGCAGGGCCTCGTCCAGACGATCTCCGTCTATATCGACACGATGCTCCTCTGCACGGCGACAGCGCTCATGTGCCTCAGCACGGGCGTCGCCCACACGGCGGATGTCGCAGGCGCTCCGTATGTACAGAACGCGATCTTCTCGGCACTGGGAGGGATCGGACCAATCTTCATCACCGCTGCCATGATCCTCTTCGCGTTCACGACGCTGCTCGGAAATCTCTACTACTGTGACAATGCGCTTGCCTTCATGAACAATAAGAAGATGCCTTCGAAGCAGTTCATGCAGATCTTCTATATCGCGTGCGTCGTTGTGATCTTCGTCGGGGCGCAGCTCAAGATGGAGGCGGTCTGGGCGATCGCCGACATCACGATGGGCGGTATGACAATCATCAACCTGCCGGCCTGCATGCTCTTTGCGAAGTATGCAGTCGACGCGCTCGATGACTACGAGCGGCAGAAGAGAAAGGGGATCAATCCGCAGTTCACGGCGGATCGGATCGGTATACCGGATAAACTTGTCATGGCCTGGAAGAGCGGAGAGACCACGCAGAAGAAGAAAAAGAGAAGAAAGAAGAGGGCGGCTGTGCAGTAAAGCAGCCCGCTGAGAATATCTCAGGTGTTTTTGTTCATCATGGCGAAATATTTGTCAATTTATTCATGGGTTATTCGCGCAGATGGGAAGGTGCTTCGCACCCTGTGATGTGTGGCGCTGAACACAGAGATGTTCTTTAAAGATATAAAAAAAGATCCGAGGCGGATGAATCATGTGATCCATCCGCCTCGGATCTTTTTTGTCAGGAACGCTTCAGCTCTCCGTTATCCCCGACGTGCAGCAGGAATTCCACGGCAGAGATCAAAGGCTCATCAGGTAAGCCTGCTCCGCGTACGGATCCTCCACGCCCTCCCCGTGCGGGAAGCGGGGACGCATCTTGTGGCCCGTGACCTGCGCCCTCGCAAGCGGGGTGCCGAGCTCATCGGACACGCTGACCTCGAAGAAGCAGGTGCTGCCTCCCTCGGAGATCCGTTTTGCGACCGCGCTCACCTTCGTGCCCCGGCAGGCCTTCATAAAGGTCATGGAGCTCTGGAGAGTGACGGTCATCGGGCGGTCATAATTCGAGGCGACGGCAAAGGCGAAATCCGCAAGCGTAAAGTACACTGCGCCCATGACCTGGCCGACCGCATTTTTGTGTTTTGCTTCCAGCTGCGTCGATACGACGGCGTGTCCATCCGCAGCCTCCTCGATGACGATGCTGCAGGCATCCGTCGCGTAGTGATCATTTCCGAATATTTCCCGTGCTCTTTCCAAAACGTTCATTTCGATTGACCTTTCCAAAACTTTTATTTGGCTGTATACTTTGTTCAATTACGGATGCTCTTCACTGCCAGCCGCGATCTGCCGCAGGAATGAGGGTGGCCGACCGTGACCTGACAATCGGAAAGTACTTCACGCTCCTTAAAGCGCGGCAGGAATGCAGGGGCGTTCCTCGTGCAGTACGCTCTGTGATATCAGGGAAGCAGCCGTGATGAGGCCTATCATAACAGAATTCATAAAGAAATTAAAGGAGTTTGTGCGGACCGGAGGGTCCGCCTGCGTTCACAATGGCGAATAAGGTTAATTTTCAGAAAGAGCTCGAGAAGATCATCCGGGAAAATGAAGAGACACATACAGTCCCGACCCTTCTTCTCCACAGCTGCTGCGCGCCCTGCAGCTCCTACTGCCTGGAGTATCTGTCTCAGTATTTTCATATAACAGATCTCTACTATAACCCGAATATCACGGAGCGCGATGAGTATGAGAAGAGGGAGGAGGAGCTCTCGAGACTGATCCGGGAACAGCCGCACCGCTATGAGGTGAAGTTCGTGCGCGGGCGATATGAGCCGGAGAAATTCTTTGAGATCGCCCGGGGCCTTTCCGACTGCCCGGAGGGCGGGGAGAGATGCTTCCGATGCTTTGCTCTCCGGCTCGGCGAAGCTGCCCGGTATGCGGCGGAGGGAGGATTTGACTTCTTTACGACGACGCTCACGATCAGCCCGCTCAAGAATGCCGAAAAGCTCAACGAGATCGGCATGCGGCTCGGGGAAGAGTACGGGGTCAGGTGGCTTCCGACTGATTTCAAGAAAAAGGGCGGGTATGTCCGCTCGATCGAGCTGTCGAAGGAATACGGGCTTTACAGACAGAATTACTGCGGCTGTATCTTTTCAAAGCGGGATGATTGTGCTAAACTGTGAAGTCAGTTGCTGGAAAGAAAATCATTACTTCGTTTGCATATAGGGGGTTCTATGGCCAAGCTTTGGGGCGGACGATTTACAAAAGAGACAGATAAACTGGTCTACAGCTTCAACCAGTCGATCGGCTTTGATCAGAGATTTTTTAAGCAGGATGTGCGGGGAAGCCGCGCGCATGTGCAGATGCTGGCAAAGCGCGGGATCCTGACAGGGGAAGAGAGAGACCGGATCCTTGAGGGACTGCAGAGCATCGAGCGGGACGTGGAGGCGGGAAAGCTTCTCATATCCGACACCTATGAAGATATCCACTCCTTCGTCGAGGCTCTTCTGACAGAGCGGATCGGGGATGCGGGCAAGAAGCTGCATACGGGCAGGAGCCGCAACGACCAGGTGGCGCTCGACATGAGACTGTACATCCGGGATGAGATCGATGAGACCGTTCTGCTCCTTCTGGAGCTTCTGGAGACGGTGTATCGGATCATGAAGGACAATGTCCGCACCTATATGCCGGGATTCACGCATCTCCAGAAGGCGCAGCCGGTAACGCTCGCCCATCACATGGGAGCGTACTTCGAGATGTTCCGGAGAGATTATGAGCGGATGCTCTCGATCCGGACCCGCATGAATGTATGCCCGCTCGGCAGCGGCGCGCTGGCTGGGACGACCTATCCCCTCGACCGTGAATACACCGCAAAGCTCCTGGGCTTTGACCGTGCCTGCGACAATTCCATGGACGGCGTCTCGGACAGGGATTACGTCATCGAGTATCTGAGCGCGCTTGCGACGGTCATGATGCATCTGTCCCGGCTTTCCGAGGAGATCATCATCTGGAATTCCAATGAGTACCGGTTCCTGGAGCTCGACGACACCTACGCGACCGGCAGCAGCATCATGCCGCAGAAGAAGAATCCGGATATCGCGGAGCTCATCCGCGGGAAGACGGGCCGTGTCTACGGAGCTCTCACAGCCATGCTTACCGTCATGAAGGGCATTCCTCTTGCATATGACAAGGATATGCAGGAGGACAAGGAGATGACCTTCGACGCGATCGACACAACGAAGGGATGCATTCACCTTATGAGCGGGATGCTGGCTACCGGAAAGTTCAACGAGAAGCGTATGGCGGAATCCGCCCTCGGCGGTTTTACGAACGCGACGGATGCCGCGGATTACCTCGTGAGAAAGGGCGTTCCGTTCAGGGACGCGCACAGCATCATCGGAAGGCTCGTGCTTGTCTGCATAGAGAAGGATATTCCGATGGACGAACTTCCTCTTTCGGAGTGGAAGAAAGAATCCGATGTCTTTGAGGAGGATATTTACGAAGCCATTTCTCTTGAGACCTGCGTCGGAAAGAGAATGACAAAGGGAGCGCCCGGAGCGATGGCGGCGGAGCTTGCAGCCTGCAGGGAGTTCCTTGATAAAGCGAGAGCCTGAAGAACGGGCAGTGGAGGTAAGGATTATGAATGAAAAATTGAGAGTGGGTATTCTTGGCGCGACAGGCATGGTCGGACAGCGCTTCATCACTCTGCTTTCCGGGCATCCGTGGTATGAGATCTGCGTGCTCGCGGCCAGCAGCAGAAGCGCGGGAAAGACATATGAGGAGGCAGTAGGCGGAAAGTGGAAGATGGATACGCCGATGCCGGAGAAGGTCAAGAACGTGGTCGTCCGCAATATCGACGAGGTGGAGGCGATCTCCGCGAACGTCGACTTTGTATTTTCCGCAGTGAATATGTCCAAGGATGAGATCCGGGCGATCGAGGACAAGTATGCTATGGCTGAGACACCGGTCGTCTCCAACAACAGCGCTCATCGCTGGACACCGGATGTTCCCATGGTCATCCCGGAGATCAACTGCGATCATTTTGCAATCATCGAGGCACAGAAGAAGCGTCTCGGCACAAAGCGCGGATTCATCGCGGTCAAGCCGAACTGCTCGATCCAGAGCTACATCGCATGTCTCGCGGCATGGAAGGAATTCGAGCCGACAAAGGTCTCTGTCTGCACCTATCAGGCAATCTCGGGTGCGGGCAAGACATTCGCGGACTGGCCGGAGATGGTCGGAAATATCATTCCGTACATCGGCGGCGAGGAAGAGAAATCCGAGCTCGAGCCGCTGAAGGTCCTCGGCCATATTGAGGGCGGCGAGATCGTCAAGGCCGAAGCGCCCCTCATCTCCGCGCAGTGCATTCGTGTTCCGGTCCTGAACGGACATACGGCAGCCGTTTCGATCAGCTTTGCGAAGAAGCCGACGAAGGAAGAGCTCATCGACCGTCTCGTGAAATTCAGCGGAAAGCCGCAGGAGCTGGGACTTCCGCACGCGCCGAAGCAGTTCGTCCAGTATCTCGAGGAGGATAATCGTCCGCAGGTCTCCCTGGACGTCGATTTCGAGGGCGGAATGGGCGTATCGATCGGCCGTCTCCGCGAGGATACGATCTTCGATTATAAGTTCGTGGGCCTCTCCCACAATACGCTCCGCGGCGCGGCAGGCGGCGCGGTCGAGTGCGCAGAGATGCTGACGGCGCTCGGATATATTGCAGCAAAGTAAATATTTGAGCATTTCCCGCATGCAGATATATGCTGTGACCGGGAAACAGGTGCTTCGGATGCGGGGAGCTTCATGGAACGCAGGAGGAGCAGCTCGCTAAGAAAGACTTTATGACAGGCAGCAGCGGATCGTCCGCTTCTGCCTGTATCAGATTATGGGGAAAAATCCATTGGCAGAAATGAAAACACTTTTTATAGCGGAGAAACCCAGTGTTGCCCTGGAATTCGCGCGCGCTCTGGGCGTAACGGGCCCGCGGCGCGACGGCTACGTCGAGTCCGGATCCCATATCGTAACGTGGTGTGTCGGGCATCTCGTCACGATGAGCTATCCGGAAAAGTATGACATGAAGTATAAGAAATGGAGCCTTGACACCCTTCCCTTTCTCCCGAATGAGTTCAAATACGAGATCATTCCGTCTGTCGCCAAACAGTTCAAGACGGTGAGCGGACTGCTTGCGAGGGAGGATGTCGGGACCATTTATGTATGTACGGACTCCGGGCGGGAGGGAGAGTACATTTACCGGCTGACGGAAATGATGTCGGATCCCTGCGTTGCGAAGAAGGACCGGCGGCGGGTATGGATCGATTCCTTTACCGATGAGGAGATCGCCCGCGGGATCCGGGAGGCAAAGCCGCTCTCAGCCTACGACGCACTGAGCGATTCCGCGTACCTTCGGGCGAAGGAGGATTACCTCATGGGGATCAACTTCTCCCGGGTCCTGACGCTCAAGTACGGAAATGCGATCACGAACTACCTCGGAGGAAAATGGCAGGCCGTCTCGGTAGGCCGCGTCATGACCTGCGTTCTCGGGATGGTCGTCCGCAGAGAGCGTGAGATCCGTGAGTTCGTGAAGACGCCATTTTACAGGATCATCGGCGTCTTCGGAGGCATCGAGGCGGAGTGGAAGGCGGATCCGCAGAGTCCGCTCCTTCCGAAGCTCTATAAGGACAACGGATTCAGGAAGAAAGAGGACGCGGAGGAGTTCATCCAGGAGCTAAAGAAGACGGATCCCTATGAGGGGCATGTTCTGAGCGTCAGCCGGAAGAAGGAAAAGAAAAATCCGCCCATGCTCTACAATCTTGCGGAGCTGCAGAATGACTGCTCGAAAATGTTCAAGATCTCTCCGGACCAGACGCTTCAGATCGCCCAGGAGCTTTACGAGAAGAAGCTCACGACCTACCCGAGAACGGATGCCCGCGTGCTTTCGTCCGCCGTGGCCAAGGAGATCGGGCGGAACCTGAACGGGCTTGCAAAGCTCGGCACTGCCGGGCCGGGGGAGCCTCCGAGAGTCGCGGATTTTGCGCAGGAAGTCCTCGCAGGATCAGCCTGGCAGTCGATCGGGAAGACCCGGTACACGAACGACAAGGCGATCACGGACCACTATGCGATCATTCCGACCGGTTCCGGCCTGCAGAATCTTCGCAGTTTATCTCCTACTGCGGCAAAGGTTTATGATACAATAGCAAGGAGATTTCTCGCAATTTTCTATCCGCCTGCGGAGTACGACAAGACGGCCGTCACGATCGCGCTCGGGAAGGAGAATTTCTACGCGAACTCGAAGGTCCTCGTAAAGGAGGGATGGCTCCGGGTGAGCGGGGGCGAGAAAAAAGAAGGCGGAGAGACGGAAGCCCGTCTCAAAAAGCTGAAGAAGGGAGAGATCCTCCCTGTCGATTCGCTGAGTATCCGCGAGGGAGAGACTTCACCGCCCAAGAGATATACTTCCGGCTCCATGATCCTTGCGATGGAGAACGCCGGCCAGCTGATCGAGGACGAGAGCCTTCGCGAGATGATAAAGAGTTCGGGGATCGGGACTTCCGCGACCAGGGCGGAGATCCTCAAAAAGCTGATCAATATTCGCTACCTGAAGCTCAACAAAAAGACACAGGTCATAACCCCGGAGCTTCTGGGCGAGATGGTCTATGACACCGTGAACGCTTCGATCCGGCCGCTCCTCAATCCGGAGCTCACGGCGAGCTGGGAGAAAGGACTTACCGGCGTCGCCGAGGGAAATATCACGACGGATGAGTACATGGAGAAGCTTACCGGCTTTGTCGCGAGACGGACGGAGGGCGTGAAGGGGCTCAACAACCAGGTCGCGCTGAGGGCTGCCTACGATGCGGCAGCGAAGTTCTATGCGAAGCCGGCAGCCGGCAGTTCGGGAAGGCGAAGAAAGAGCCAGGCAAGCGCCGAGTGATCGGGGGCGGGCGGTGAAACGCTGCACGTCGAAAAAGGCTCCGGCATACGATAGGGCCGCTGATTTGGCGGATCGCATCCGGTGCGCCGAATGAAAGGCCCCGTGCATACGGTGGGACCGTAATCATTTTTATGCGGATAACTCCGAAAAACCGGAGTTATAGTTTGTAGTTTTTTAGGAGGTAACACATGGCACAGACAGAACAGGTCAAGATCAAAGATTTATTTACTCTGGATGAGACGATCGCGAAGCCCTATCTCGAGCAGTTCACCTATCCGTGGGAGGCTCTTGCAGGGATCCACGATTACATTCTGGAGCTCGGACCGACTCTTCCGAAGGATCTTTACGATGAGGTGAAGGAAAATGTCTGGATCGCGAAGTCCGCAAAGGTCTTCGACACTGCATACATCGGCGCTCCGTGCATCATCGGCGAAAATACAGAGGTGCGTCAGAGCGCATTTATCCGCGGGGACGCGCTCGTCGGCAATAAGTGCGTGATCGGCAATTCCGCTGAGCTCAAGAACGTCATCATCTCCAACAACTGCGAAGTGCCTCACTACAACTACTGCGGCGACTCGATCCTCGGCTTCCATGCACACATGGGCGCGGGCTCGATCACGTCGAACGTCAAGGCTGACCGCAAGAATATCGTCGTCAAGGGAAGCAAAAATTATGAGACCGGACGCCGCAAGATCGGCGCGATGCTCGGCGACTGGGCGGAGATCGGCTGCAACGCGGTTCTGAATCCGGGCACGATCGTCGGAAAGAATTCTCAGATCTATCCGACGACCTGCGTGCGCGGCGTCATTCCGTCAGAGACCATTGTGAAGGCAAACGGCGAGCAGATAGAAAAGAAGTAAGTGGACCGGATAGATGGCATATCCGAGATATTTCGGGAACTTCCCGCGTTCTCCGTTATACAGGAGGAGCGGGAGGTAACCGAGGAGGACCGCCGGAAACTCGTCGATCAGGGGGAAGATCCCGAAGAAGACCTGGGGCGTGCGCCACTCGTGCATCAGATAGAAAATGAAAATCAGCATCACGCCGCGCGCTCCGTAATCCGTGGAGAGGAAATCCCCTGCATAGATGAGCAGTCCCGCGAGAGGAATCTGTATATACCACCTGTTTTTAAAGTGATCCCATTCCCATATGAGGAGCAGCCCGAGAAGCAGCGTAAAGAATACATTCTGGTATTCCGGGTAATAGTAATTTCCGAAGATCGCGAGGTCGAAGGGCACCTCTGAGACAATTCCGAAGAGGAAGAGCCTCAGGGCATACTTCGCGCGGCTCCTCGTGTGGAGGAAGCCCTCGACGATCATAAAGCAGAAGATGGGGAAAGCAATCCTTCCCACCCCGCGGAGGAATCTGTAGAAAAGGTAGAGATTGTACATATCCGTCCCCTTCTCCAGAGGAAAGGTCGGGACAAGGATCGCGTTATAGATCACGGCCAGCGCAAAGTGATCGATCAGCATCGTCACGTAGGCGATGATCTTCAGGTGCGCTGTATTGAGTTTCTGATATTTTTCGGGGATGTTATA
>CAMOXU010000023.1 GCA_946629525.1 uncultured Clostridia bacterium | reverse complement strand
AGTCTGGAGACAATCAAGCAGATCTGTTTTATGCTAAACTAAACGGTCAACAACAGGCAGATCTTTCTCACGAGTTCACACCATTCTTCCGGATGAACACCTGTTAATGCACGCCTGAGCTGTCGCTGAGCTGCTATGGTCAAATGCCACTGCCATGCTCACAATCCTTTCATCATCCTTCGCAAGTGCGGTTGAGACTGCCACAAATATTCTTTCTAAAAAAGGCACACAGAGGAAGGAAACTGACAATCAAACGGTTATAAAACTACGACCTTCTGTTCCTGCTTTACCAGCTTGTCATCCTGAATTGAGATCAAATATGCCTTCGCCGATTCATCCGATGAGATAAAATGAATAAGGCCGTTCTCATCAACGAAAGCAGCATTTTCGTCCAATGCTATACCGGGAAATGGCTTTTCCTGAATCATCTCATCGAAGCTTTCTGCCCTCTCATCATAATGCGGACAAAATGCATAAGAGTGAATATCCAGCAGCCCATTCACCCATCCATATCCAATACTGCCATCCTTCCAGAAAACGGAGCTGTCACTATGTCCACAATTGAACCAGCACATAGCTCCTGCGCTGATTCCCGACAGCACAGCCCGATCAGTCTCATATATTCTTTTTAATTTAGAGTCCAACCCGCGTTCCCGCAAAACATTCATCATAAATGCCGTGTCGCCTCCGCTGACATAAATAATATCGGCCTGATCCAGCAGCGAGTCTACTTCGTCATCCGTATACCCTTCTGATGTGAGGTTCAGTTCTTTCACAACACAACCGAGCCCCTCAAACTCACTGTGTATAGCAGATATATATCCCTCAGCGTCATGACTGGCAGTCCCAATAAAGAGTAAGCATGCCTTCTCTTTACCTGCCAATGCTGTTATGTATTGATTGATCTTGTGAAGGCTCTCGAAATGACCACCTGCTATCGCCACAATTCTGCCCATACGCCACCTCTTTTTCGCAGCCGAAACGGCCTCATTTTACAAATGCGTATCCCTTTGCCACGTTCTTGTCCTTTTCATTGATCGGCACAAACATCTTTTTCATATCGGCGCTCCTGATTCAATTTCTCTCGAGGCTGCTTTATCTGATGCGACACAGTAACGGGTTATGTCACAAATCGATATAATTTGGCATAACACAGCAGGCTTATAAAAAAATTCCCAATTCAGAGCAGGATTGCTACTCATTTAAACCTTAGCTCTGGAAGGACTCTGTCTAGTGCAGTAACAATTCTATCCTGTTCCTCAAGTGGTGGTAACGGAATAATAAACAATTTCATTTTGTCTTGAGAAATATTCACTTGAGAAGCCGCCATTCCACTTTTGGTGGCTGATACAAAACTCTGTACCGCAGGACTTTTTATTACATACATAAGATACTTATGATTCACTAGACCTTTCAAATAAGCTAATCGCACTGTTTTGTCAGATAGAATTAGTCTTTCAGGTTCTTCTTCCACAATGCAAGTAATTCCAGTTCTGTTTTGCGGGCCAGCACGAGTTATCAATAGGTCTTCTGCATGAATAATCTGTGCTTCTTTAATCTCAAACCCTTCGGGTAATACTTTGTTTTCTTCTTTCAAAAAATAACCGTCTTGGATAGCAGTAGTTTTAATGACACCCCATTCTTCATTTTTTGCGGGTCTATTTTTGCATTGTGGACTCTTCCCTGCCTCTGTATCAGTAATAACAGTCCCCAATCTTACCCACTCCCAACTTTCCGGAATATCAAAAGGAATCTCGTCTTCCGTAATCTCAGGCAGTGGTTTCTGTTTCTTTATCTTCCCTTCCTTAATCAGCCTCTTCTTCTCTTCTGCAATTTTCTTCAGCAGCACACTCGCCGGTTCATCGTTAGGATCCTGTGGTACGAGCTTCCCCTGCACCGCTTCCTGAAGGATCGACTTCTTCATCATTTCCGGGAACGAGGCATTGAGAGTGTTCAGCTTGGTGTTCGCTGCCGCATACTGCTCCATGAAGGGCATCAGCTCTTCGATCTTTGCGACGATGCGTTTTTGCTCTGCAAGTGGAGGAAGGGGAATTACTTCCTCCTCTACCACTTTTCCAGTGATTGCAATAAAAGTCGTTCCCGTTGCTTTCTTTACAAAACTATCCTTAATTGCACGAAGCCAGTTCAACATGAAATAAGGATCCATTCCTCCAAAAACCCTTACACCACACAATCCTCTTCCGATACATATTGTCCGAGGTGTAATATTGACCGTTCCAACGGGAGCACGTACACACAATAACACTGTATTAGACTCAACGATCTTGGTTGGAGCATTAGTAGTCAGCGTTGATTCGAGTAAATAATCGTCAGAAAAGTGTATTTTTCCTTGGTGAAATTCAATCCCCTGACCACCTTCAAAGACATTCTCTCCTTTCGGTGATTGTCCCATAATCAACTCTGTTATGTCACCTAAACGGACCCATTTCCAAGTGTCTGGAATATCAAATGGTATTTCCGCTTCACTGATATCCGAAAGAGGCTTTTGATTTTTTATCTTCCCTTCTTTAATCAGCTTTTTCTTCTCTGCCTGTATCTCTTTATACAGCTCTTCTCCCGTTTCTTCCTCCGGTCTCTGTTCCACCAGCTTTCCCTGCATCGCCATCTGAAGAATTGAAGCCTTCAACTGTTCCGCCGTCATCATCTCACTCACCACCCTCTTCTATCCCAAGGATGTCCGTGATCTTGGCAAGGATCCTATCAATATCCGCATTGAGGCTCGCCCTCTTCTCCTGATACTGCTGGATCAACTCCCTCGGAGGCAGAATCTCCTCCTCCTCGTGCGGATAGCCACAGAGATCAAGATTGTAGTTGCCCTCCGCAATCTCGGCAGCGGTAAAGCACTTCGACTTGAAGGTATCTGTATCCGCATCCTTAATCTCGACACGATTCTCCCACCACTCGCGCACCGAATCAAAGTGCTCGGACTTCATCGGCTTGGTCTTGGAAAAATGCTTATAGCCCTCCGGCATATCCATACGGTAGAACCACACATTTTTTGTGGTTCCTTCCCGCTCAAAGAACAGGATATTCGTCGTTATGGATGTATACGGCGAGAAAACACTGCCGGGCATGCGAATGATCGTATGCAGGTTGAACTCGCTCAGCAGCTTCTTCTTAATAGCCACCTTCGTATTATCCGTGCCGAACAGGAAACCATCGGGAAGGATCACCGCTGCGCGCCCCTCCTGCTTCAGTCTGTACATAATTACAGACATGAAAAGATCGGCTGTCTCGGAACTTGCGAGGTCAGCCGGAAAATGTCCCTTCACGTCTGCCTTTTCTGAACCGCCGTATGGAGGATTCATGAGCACCACGTCAAACTGATCCTTCTCCGTGTAATCGAGCACGTCTTTGAGCAGAGAGTTGTCATGATATACACGCGGCACGTCCACACCATGAAGAAGCATGTTCGTGACACAGAGCATGTAGGGGAACTGCTTTTTCTCGATGCCGTAAATGGATCTGTGCATAGCATCAGAGTCCTCTGTTGTCACCACCTGATCTTCCAGTCTCTTGATCCAGCTCACGAGGAAGCCGCCTGTGCCGCAGGCAAAATCTGCCATGACCTCCCCGATCTGCGGTTTGATCATCTCCGCCATGAAATCCGTCACGGCACGGGGTGTATAGAACTCACCCGCACTTCCGGCGCTCTGCAGCTCCTTCAGGATCACTTCGTAAATGTCGCCAAACGCGTGACTCTCTTCATAGTCACCGAAATCAACGCTGTCGATGATGTTGAGCACCTGCCGAAGGAGCACACCATCTTTCATGTACTGGTTGGCGTCTTCAAATGTAGACTTCACGATCGCTTTCCGGATCGGTGTATCTGCATCCACGTCCAGTCCCTTGAGCGTCGGGAACAGCGTATTGTTGACGAACTCCAGGAGCTGGTCTCCGGTCAGCGCAGTACCTTTGCCGTCATCTACCGCCCAGTTTCTCCACCGGCAGTCCTCCGGGATGATGGAAACATACTCCTCGTCATCGAATTCCCAGTTCTCTTCCTGCGCATCGTACACTTTCAGGAAAAGCATCCACGCGATCTGCTCGATGCGCTGGGCATCGCCGTTGATGCCTGCGTCATTGCGCATGATATCTCTCAGCCGTTTTACAAAGCTTCCCAAATCACTCATAATATTGTCATCCTATCCCGTAGATTTGTTCTTCCAGTTCTTTGACCGCTTTCAGATAGCCGTCCTTGCCTCCGAAGAGTTTTGCTATGCGTGCCGGGTTCCCCATCCGCCTGAATGGGTCGAGCCTGAGCACCTCTGTCTTTTCTATCTCCGTAATGCCATCGTTGGCGTACTTCTCAAGAAGCGCCTCGATGACCTGTCTTGCCACACCGCTGTACTTGTGCAGGAAATCGCGCTTTTTCACATTCTCGGCACGTTCTCTTCTGGTCAGCGGTTTCTGGTCATAAGCTACATGCGTGATGAAATCGAAGTCATCGACATCTTCCATGTGCTGGTCTTTCTTAAGCTGTTCGAGATCAATGCCATGCCCCCTCAGCTCCTGCGTGATCGCTTCTTTTTTCTCTGTCTCCGACCATTTTTTCACGAAGGCTCCAAGATCCGCATAATCGCCGCGGATATTTCTTCTTGTGTAATCAATTATGTTCTCCTGGCGCAGGAGCTTTCCATTTGCATCATATACGGAAACCGTCTCCTGCACCAAATGGACTTTAGCACCCTCCGTATCCACATACGGAACAGGAGTCGGATCGACGATCACGGGATCATTTCCATCCTTCTTTTTTGGCCCCTTCGTGGGATCAAAGTCATCCATCTGCTCAACCGGTCCGTCCCAGTCAGGATCAGCAAAAAGACGGGCAACGCCCCTGAAATCCATGATCGTGAAGCTGAGTTTTCCCTGATCTTCCCGGACACGGGTGCCGCGCCCGATGATCTGCTTGAACTGGGTCATGGAATTTACATTTTTATCCAGAACGATCAGCTTTGTCATCTTGCAGTCCGAACCTGTGGAAAGCAGCTCTGACGTTGTCGCGATGACCGGATACTTCGATGCAACGGAAATGAAATAATCCAGTTTCTTCTTCCCGTACTCATCACTGCCGGTGATACGTACCACATAATCCGGATTCTTCTGGACCATATCCTTGTTCATGTTCACAAGGGCAATGCGCATCCGCTCCGCTGCTTCCTCCGTCGCGCAGAACACGATTGTCTTCTGCATCCTGCCGTATTTCTTCAGGTACTCAGTAATCCGGAAGGCCACCTCCTGAATACGGTCTGCGAGGATAATGCTGTAATCGAAATCCCGGTTGTTGTAAATGCGGTCCTCGATCTCATTGCCGTAATAATCCAGCTGCCCCTTGTACGGACGCCAGCCGTCGCTGATATTCATCGTCATTCCCAACACCCGGAAAGGGGCAAGAAATCCATCTTCAATTCCTGTCTTCAGGCTGTACTCATAAACCGGCTTGCCAAAATACTCGATGTTCGATACATACATCGTCTCTTTGGGAGTCGCGGTCATGCCGATCTGCGCAGCATTTGTAAAATACTCCAATATCCGTCTCCATCGGCTGTCCTCTTTTGCGGACCCTCTGTGGCACTCATCCACAATGATCAGGTCGAAGAAATCCGGATCAAAGAGCTCGCTGTAATGTTCCTGGTCATTGTCCCCGATCAGCTGCTGGTACAGGGCAAAATACACCTGATAGGCTGTGATCGTATCCTTCTTATCCCTGGCAAAGTTCACCTTGTGGATGACCTTCTCCAACGGAGCGAAGTCCTGCTGGATCGACTGGTCGACCAGGTTGTTGCGGTCCGCAAGATACAGGACCTTCCGCTTCACCCCGCTCGTAAGGAGCCGGTACACAATCTGAAATGCTGTATACGTCTTACCGGTACCTGTGGCCATGACAAGCAGGATCCTGTCCTGTCCTCTCGCAATAGCGTCCAGCGTGCGGTTGACAGCATTTCGCTGATAGTACCGGGGCGGGTAGGTATTCTGACTAGAATAGAAAGGCTGGTCGATCAGCTTCAGTTCCTGTTCATTCAGGCCCTCTCCGTTGTTCCTTCCCTTCTTATATCGATCGACAAGCTCATCGACCGTGGGAAACTCTTCCAGCTTCAATTCCCGTTCCGCGCCGGTCAGGAAGTCGTGCTCAAAAAATCCATCCCCGTTGGAGCTGTAAGCGAACGGCAGATCCAGCATTTGGGCATAGGTCATCGCCTGCTGCAGGCCATGGGAAATACTGTGGTTATTATCCTTCGCCTCGACAACAGCAATCGGATGATATTTATTCAGATAAAGCAGGTAGTCCGCCTTTTTCGCCTTCTCACGGTACGCCATGTTGCCCTTGATATTGATCTTGCCGTCCGTGATCCTGGTCTCCATCGTGATGTTGATACCATTTCTCCATCCGCTGGCGTTAATAGCAGGCGTGATATAATTGAGCTTGATGTCCTCTTCGGTCATCTGCTTCTTATCCAGGATCATACGATCCACCTCCCTGTGAAAGAGTATGGGTTTTCAATATGACTCCATTGTAGCAAATAAGGAGCGCTTGTTACAGAACCGATATGCGCTGCCATTATCCGTACATTCCAATCCCTTGCCGTTGAATCACGCTCCATTTTCGGCGTCTTCTCCAATCAAAGCTTTTTTAAAATATCCAGTGTATGATGAGATGCCCCAATCAGATCCTGCCGCTCACAGACAGCAAGATGGTACTCTACCCATTTATCAAAGGTCTGATCATCCATCGAATCGATTAACGCCCGCATGTAATTCGTAGCGCCATCTGCTGCTACAAGCTTGATGCGTTCCACCGCCATCTCACGGTCCAGCGCCTCGATTTCTTCGGTTCTGATCATCTCAAACAGGTCCTTCGGTTCGCTGATGCAATGCCAGTCATCCGTAAGCATATGGCAGTCCAGGACCTCAGAAAGCTTATTCTTTCCAAATACATACTGGATCACCGTCGGCTCGTTCATGCAATAAGCAACCAGAATATAGCCGCCCTGCCTTGTCACACGAATCGCTTCTGACAGTGCCTTAAGTTTTTCCTGTTCAGAATAAAGGTGGTACATCGGTCCAAGCAGAAGTGTAATGTCAAAGCTATCATCGTCCAAAACGGAAAGATCAAGCGCGTTTCCCTGCAGCACAGTAATAATTTCCGTGCCCTCGAGCTTTCCCTTCAGCTGATTTATATTGTGCTCAAAAAGTTCAACAGCCGTGACATCAAAACCTTCTCTGGCCAGAGCAATACTGTATCGACCGGTACCGGAACCGATTTCCAGAATCTTTTTTGCAGAAATATCCCGGATACAGTCGTGGATATACTTCTGTGTAGTAATATATTCTACCTGTCCGTGTTTCGAGAGAAGGCGGCCTTCCTCATCATAATTATTGTAATAATTCTCAAGATAATTCATTGATTGTTCTTTCAGATCCATGCTTTTCTCCATCGTAAAACACCGCTATCGTAATGCTCTCTGGATTAAGCGTATAGTTTTGCTAACTGGATTTTTGGAGCCTCCTCCAAGATCATTCATCAAATTCTGCTTCTTTACCTAAGAATCTCCTTCTCCATGTGTTGTTGTATAATCCGGCAAGTCATATACGATTTCTGTTTTATATTCTCTTCCTTCAATTATAATCATATCAGACTAAAGAAGTTCTCTAGGTATAGTTGAATCATATTCTATTTTTTCGGCGCCTTCAAGTCATATCTGCTCCTCCTTCAAGATAGGTGTCGGTTCAGAGTGCCATTTAACGCCCAGGCATATCACAAACAGTTGTGTATGCATTGCAGCCGAAGTATAATGAATATAGAATTCTGCCCTTGCATACCAGATGCAGATCAGTCCGTTTTCAGGTTCAGCAGCAGTTCCATTATTGCAGAGTTACGGTATTGTGGCATTATGAGTTTTCGCACATTAGAGCTGACCTGAAACAGCGTTTTCAGCTTGCGCACGTCCTTCATCATGCCTGTCTTCTCGGAGTGCGAAAAATGAGTGTAGGCCAGGGAATCACCGAGATGGTCGAAAGTCTGCATGACTATGTCTTTTCATCCTCGCGTGAGATAAAGGTTCCGTCGCTGATTCCACTCGAGGAAGTGAAATTGATTGTGGAGTAGGGAAATGAGAATACTGGTCATGCTTCATCCCACAAACAGACACGGCACAAAAATGAAGTACACGAGGCTTAGAAAACTCCTTGCTTCTGACGGCTACACTCTTCTTAATCAGGAACTGTATATGCTGGTTACGACCAGTAGAAAAACGGCAGAGACGCATCTGAATCGGCTGAAAGAATATGATCCCGGGAGCGGAGTGGTGAGGGTGCTCCGTCTCACTGAGAAGCAGTACAGTAAAATGTGGTATCTTACGGGAGATATGGATTATCAGGAAAAAGTCGTTGGGAATAATGAGCATATTATGTTGTAAAAACAAGCAGAAATGGCTGCCGCGAGTCAGATGGATAACTATATGATGGGCCAAAACGCGCTCGAAAAACAAAATGTAGTACTTGAAGGAGTGGCTGAAAATGGAGTATGATTCAACTAAATTGTGATACCGTTAATTGTTCAGAATTTCTCGAATCGGACTTCTGATTAGCCGGAAAACATTGTGCAACAGCGAAATCATAAAGATGCTTTGTTTTTATAACTACGGCTTCGAATGGAATATCTTTAGCATAATTCTTTTCTGGTATTTCTGAAAACAATAGATTACAGATAATACAACAGCACCGGTTGCCTGGTGCTGTACTGCGGAATTTTTGAATCGCTCTCCCACTAATAGCTCTCCGATGACAAAAGCCATTCAAGGTAGTCTGTAAAAGATTTTTTGCTTCCGATTCCGGTACATTTCAGTCCCACTTTTCTGCAGTAGCGGAGCGCACGATATACATGATAGTTGCTGGTGACCAGCGCAGTATAACAGCGCCCTCCCCTCGCATCGATGATCTTCTTGGAATTGGCAAGGTTCTCGAACGTGGTCGCAGACATATCTTCTGCAAGAATGTGCTCCTCCGGGATTCCGTGTTCGATCATATACCTCTTCATCGCCTCAGCTTCGGAGATTTTTTCATCTCCTCCCCGGCCGCCCGACGGAATCAGGTACGGCGGCGTCGGATCCTTTCGGTAGACCAGCATCGCCTTGTCCACTCTTTCAGCAAGAAGCTTTGTCAGCTTTTCACCTCCGGAAAGACCGGCCCCATGAATGATGACGTACCATCTGGCTCTTCCCCCTGTGTTCTCTTCCTTACAACAGGATACCCAATCAGGAAAGCAAGTTCAATCGTTTTTTCCCGTGCCGGCATTTCCCACGTGCAGATTACGCCGTATACTTGAAGGAACCGCTGAAAAAGGAGTATGATTCAACAGAGTGGTGGAAATGCTGACTCACTTTAATACTTACTTACATGGAGGGTGCTGAATACATGATGGATGGACTTAAGGAACAGTTGGCGTTTGTCAACGGGGTTTTGACGGAGGAGGATCATTTCCGGCATGCAATTTCATTGATTAATTTTGATATGGAGACGATCTGCCCCAGGGAGGGGATGTCGGAGGAGGGAGAGCTTCTGTCTTTTCTGGACAGTAAGGCTTTTGCTCTGAGAAGGGATCCTGCTTTTGTAGAGGCAGCGGAGGCGCTGTATGAGGGACGCGATGAGCTTGAGGAGCGGGACCGGGTTCTGGCGGAGAGTCTGCACAGGGAGTATGTCCGGACGAAGAATATTTCCGCGGAAGAAAATCTGAGATTTTCCCGCATCATGAATCAGGCTTATGTGGACTGGATCGCGGCTAAGGAAAAGTCGGATTTTTCTCTCTTCGCCCCTTCTCTTTCGGCCGTGCGGGATGTGGAGATGACCCGTCTTTCCCGGCTGGATACTCCCTCGAAGGAGGCTTATGATGATCTGCTTTCGCTCTATGAGCGCGGCATGACTGTGGAGAAGCTGGATGAGATTTTCGGCGCGGTCAGGGAGAGGCTGGTGCCCATGCTCAAGAAGATCATGGCGTCGCCGAAGAAGATACGCAGGGATTTTGCTTCCCGCAAGGTGGATGACCTCTCCCAGCAAAAGATGGCGGAATATCTTCTGGATGTGATCGGCTTTGATAAGTCCCGCGGCGTGCTGTCCACAACAGAGCATCCCTTTACGGAATCTCCTGCGAAGGATGATACTCGTGTGACCACCCATTATTATCCTGATATGGTACTGTCCAATATCTACAGTATTGTTCATGAAGGCGGGCATGCGCTTTTTGACATGAACCAGCCGCGGGAGAACTGGGAAAAGCACATTACAGGGGAGAAAACGATGGGGCAGCACGAGTCTGTCTCCCGTTTTTATGAGAACCGTATCGGCAGGTCGGAGGCTTTCATTTCCCTGATCTATCCGAAGATGAAGGAAATCTTCCCGGAACTGATGCATGATGTTTCGGAGCGCGAGCTTTATGAGGTCGTGAACCTGGTGGAGCCGTCGCTGATCAGGACGGAGGCGGATGAGTTCACCTACACCTTCCATATCATGATCCGCTATGAGATTGAGAAAATGATCGTGAGGGGTGAGGCGAAGATCGAGGATCTGCCAAAGATCTGGAACGACAAATATGAGGAGTATCTGGGCGTACGGCCGGAACGGGACGCGGAGGGTATCCTGCAGGATGTGCACTGGACGAGCGGGTTCGGATATTTCCCGACCTATGCGCTGGGGAATTTCTATAACGCCATGTATTTCAACCGGATGGCGGAGGAACTGGATATAGAGGATCTGATTCGGAAGGGAAACATCAGCGCCATCAACGACTGGATGCGGGAGCACGTCTGGAAAAAGGCAGATCTGTTATCGCCGGCAGAGTGGATCAAGGATATCACCGGGCGGGATTTGACACCGGATGACTTCCTGGATTATCTGGAGGCGAAATACAGCGCTCTGTATGAGCTTTCCTAATCGGGTAATAATACGAATCTGTTCCGCCTCAGTTTAGCAAAAGTTTACAGATATAACCCCTGATTTTGTGAGTGCCATCTTAAAAATGTCGGGGGTTTCATAAAGGGGCTGTCGCAGTAGACGGAGTCGCCACCATATATGGCAGATATTTGCAAATGACATCTGTCATATATAGTGGTGATTTGTCTTACTGCGACAGCCCCTTGGTTAGTATAGTTTCGACTGAAATTCTGATCGGCACTTCATTCCGACGACTGTCAATCCGTCCAGTCTTCCAGAACAATCCCCGGTATACGGGAGAATTCCTTTGTGTTATGTGTGACTACAGTATGATTTCCAGCTACTCCCTGAGCAGCTATCATCACGTCATATGCACCAATCGGTGTCCCGGAGAAGGCAAGCTGCGCACGCAGCTGTCCAAATATAATGGCGTCCTTTTCAGTAAAAGAGAGAATCTCATAATTAGCCAGAAAAGCACGCATAACCTGTCGAGTTCTATCTCCCCAACGGCTTTTTGCTGCTCCATACTCCAGTTCTCCAACGGTGATGGATGAAACACAGATGTCATCAGGGTTTATTTGCAATAGCTGATCTGACAGTTTTGGATATCTTCCGTTCATTGCGTAAATACAGATGTTTGTGTCCAGCAGATACATTATAGGTTCTCTCTTTCCGGTAGATCTGTTATCAAAGGCTGATCCCGTTCAAAGGGAAACGCATCCTCTGCTTTGCCGAGGCATTGACGCAGCAAAGCCCAGGGATCATCTTTCGGGATTAAAAAAAAACATTCACCGCTTTTCCGAATGATAAACTCTATTTCATCTGTATGAAACTCCTTGGGAATTCTGATTGCCTGACTGTTGCCACTTTGAAAAACTTTTGCAGTAAACATAGTCATCACCTCCCGAGCAATGTATATACATATAGTATATACATGTAGGTCCCAAATGTCAATGGACCATCCTCCCGACTCTGCGATCCACCAGCCTCATAACGCAAAAACAGACAGGCCATCGACCTGTCTGTTTTTATGGAGATAGTGGGATTCGAACCCATGACCTCTTGAATGCCATTCAAGCGCTCTCCCAGCTGAGCTATACCCCCATGCACGAAGAGTATTATAGCACAGACCTTCGGGAAAGAAAAGCCCAAAAGTGAAGAAGTTTCTGCCCTCCACCCATTCTGCGACAAACCGCCCTGCCTGCAGACCAGACGTCGGAAAGTATCCGAATCAGGCGCCGTCCCGTCAAAGATCAAACCATATCACGCCTCAGCGTAATTCCCCAGGAACACGAACTCCGGGCACGTCGCACTCAGCTCATTGATCATCCCGGCCACCTCCGGCTCCGCACAGGACGCCTCCGCGTCGAGGAAGAAGCGGAATTCAAAGTCACGACCGACGATCGGGCAGCTCTCCAGCTTTATGATGTTGACTCCGCGGTTCGCAAACCTGCCGATCGTCTCGTAGAGCGCTCCGGGTGTATGGCTGACCGAGAGGATCATGGAAATTCTGTTCGCGCCGGGATAGATCACCGGCTTGTCGGTCACGCAGACGAACCTTGTGTAGTTATTGTCGCTGTCCGAGACCCTGTTCTCAAGCGATGTAAGCCCGTAGACCTCTCCTGCTTCCGGAGATGCGATCGCCGCCGCGCCGGGATCATCCGTCTCCGCGACATAGCGGGCGGCAATGGCCGTGTTGAGCACCGGCACCACGTGTATGCGGTCCTCGACCTCCCGGAGGAAGGACGCGCACTGCCCGATCGCCTGCTCGTGGGATCGAATGCTTGTGATGTCTTCGAATTTCGTTCCGGGCTTGACCAGCAGCTGGTGGCGGATCAGGATGCGGTCCCCGTGGACGACATGCACGCCCGCCGTGCGGAGAGCTTCATAGACGCCCCGCACCGAGCCGTAGGAATTGTTCTCGATCGGAAGGACGCCGAACTCGCACATGCCGCATTTCACCGCATTGATGACAGCGCCGAATGTCTTGAAGAACATCGGTCTCGTCTGATTGAAAATGCGCTTTGCCGCCTGCTCCGAATAAGCTCCCCGGACGCCCTGGCAGGCCACGCTCCCGACTTTCGGAAAGGTCGCGGTATTGTCCAGAAGCGTATAGTCCGTCCCTGCGATCCTGATTATGTCACTCATCTCCCAACTCTCCTTTTCGTATTGGCTCCTGTCTTCTGAATGTTTTTGCAGTTTCCGTTCAGCACACAGTTCCGCAATTACCTTTTGTCTCCTGCAGCGCGAAAAGCCTCCGGGCCAGTGCCGTGAATTTTCCGGTCACAAGCTGCCGCTCTCCCTCACAGAGAGCATGCTGGGGATCCGGATGCACCTCGATGACGAGTCCGTCCGCTCCGGCCGCGCAGGCTGCGGAGGCCAGCCCCGGCACAAGACTGTATTTTCCCGAAGCCTGGCACGGATCCGCCGCGACCGGCAGATGGGTGAGCGATTTCAGGACAGGGATGCTTGTGATATCAAAGGTATTCTTTGTATATGTTTCAAATGTTCTGATTCCGCTCTCGCAGAGGATGACCTGGCTGTTCCCGCCCGCGAGAATGTATTCCGCGCTCATGAGCCACTCCTCATAGGTCATCGACGGCCCTCTCCGCAGAAGGACAGGCTTCCTGATCTTTCCGAGTGCGGTCAGGAGGTGATAGTTGCGGACATTTCCGGAGCCCACCTCGATGAGATCCACCTCCTCAAAGAGCGGGAGCTGTGACGCGTCAAGAATCTCGGTCATGACGGGAAGCCCCGACGCCTCTCTCGCCTTCATCAGGAGGCGCATTCCTTCGACCTTCAGCCCCTGGAAGGAATACGGGGAGGTCCTGGACCGGAATGCACCGGCTCTCAGGATCTGCGCTCCCGCTTCCTTCACGGCCTGTGCCGCGGATAAGATCTGCTCTTCATTTTCCACAGCGCAGGGACCCGCGATCAGCGTGAGCGAACCGTCTCCGAACGAGGCCTGCCCGACCGAAACGACGGTATTTTCCGGATGGAATTTCCGATTCACATTCTTGAAGGGTTCCTGGACACGCTTCACGTCCTCGACGATATCGAGCGCCGCGATCAGATCCATGTCCACCCGGCTCGTATCTCCGACAAGTCCGAGGATTGTCTGTCCGACACCGACTGTCGGGCATACCGTCAGTCCGAGATCGCGCAGCCATCCCGTCAGGTCCTCAATCTGCTCGGGATCCGGATTGTTCTTCAAAATAATAATCATCTGATGTACCTTTCTGCAGCCGATTTCGGCCCAAACTGCCCGGCCTGCCTTCTCTTTCTGCACTGCTGCAGCACTCGTAAAGACACCATTCTCTTTCTCCGGCCATATTCCCTGTCATTCATGGCGCGTGGTCATGCCCGAGGCGCTTTCCGGGATCTCCGCCGCATCTGTCTCTCGACTTCCCGAAATCTCTGCCGTCCCCGTCTCATAGAAGACGCCCTCCGTCCCGTCAAGGTACGCGCGCATGTCCTCCGGCAGAGCAGCCTGAAGGCAGATCACTTCCCCCGAGAACGGCTGCTCAAAAATGATCTCTCCCGCGTGCAGTGCCGCACGGCAAAGACCTGTATCCGACCCCTGCCGGACAAGATCCGAATTTTGCCCGTTCCCGCACAGGACACCGGACAGCCCTCCCCGGCTTTCGCCACCGGCCGGTTCCGGTATATTTCCGCTCCCATAGAGCGGATCCCCGAGCAGCGGATGCCCGATATGCGCCATGTGGACCCGGATCTGGTGCGTCCGCCCGGTCCGGATCTCCGCCTTTACCAGCGCATACCCGGGGTACTGCCGCAGGACCGTGTAATACGTCAGGGCATAATCCCCGCCCTCTCTCACGACCCGCTTCTGCTTGTCGGCAAATTCGCGCTCGATCGGAACTTCAACGACACCCTCCTGCGCGTCAAATTCTCCCTCGCAGAGGGCATAATATATCTTTCTTCTGATCCCCTTCTCCGCCTGATCCGTGAGCCTTGCGACCGCCGACCGGCTCTTCGCAAAGCAGATGAGACCGGAGGTGTCCTTGTCCAGACGACCGACCGTGCGGATTTCGTGGGGTTCCTTCTTCTTCTGAAAATAAAAAGCCAGCCGGTTCGCGAGCGAGTCCGCAAAATGCCCGTGGGACGGATGCACGACGACTCCGGCAGGTTTATTGAGACAGATCAGATCCTCGTCCTCATAGACGATCTCGATCGGTTCGTCCGTGGGAATGATCTTCCCCGGCGCATAGTCCGTGAGAACGACGCGGAGCGTATCCCCCTCCCTGAGCCGCCGGTCCACGAAGACCGTCTCCCCGTTGACCGTGATGCCGTGGTCCGTCTCGTATTTCGCGCGGGCGACGTCATGGGAGACGAGCTTCCACTTGTACAAAATGATATCTCTTACCGGACGTCCCTCATCCTCCGGACCGGCAGTCCAGGTAAAGATCCGCCTCGAGACAGTTCCCTCTTCCGGCTCGTTGGTCTCCTCATATTTCCGCAAAATGACTCATCTCTTTCTTAATCTGAAGTCCCGGCCTTTCTGCACCACTGCACGGCATGCAGAAGGCTCCAGCCCGACTGTGATCCTCCAAAGCCCCTTTATAGCGTCACGACGCAGCATCCCGGCTCACTTCTGGAACCGGTACACGATCTTTCTCACCAACCCTCTCGGAAGCAGGCGAACGCCTGTCGTCGCAAGATAGTTGAGTGCGCCCGGGACCTCGATCGTCTTTCCCTTCATCATGGCCCGGTATCCTGCTCTCGCCACTCCTGAAGGCTTCGTAAAGCGGAATATGTCCGAAAAGCGCGAGCCCGGCATATTCGCCCTCTCCGTGAATCCCGTATCCGTCGGACCGGGGCAGAGTGCCGTGACCGTGACGCCCGTGCCGCGAAGCTCCTCGGAAAGTCCTTCCGAGAGCGACAGGACAAAGGCTTTCGTCGCATAATAAAGCGCCATCTGCGGTCCCGGCATGAAGGCTGCGATCGAGGCCACATTGAGGATCCTCCCCTTTCCCGCCGCGATCATCGGCTGAAGAAAGAGGTGGGTGAGCTGCATGAGCGTCCGGTCATTGAGGTCGACCATCTGCGTCAGCTTCTCAAAATTCCCCTCTGCAAAGCTCCCGTAATCACCGAATCCTGCGTTGTTGATCAGAATTTCCGGTGAGGGATCTTCATTTATCGCAAATGAATACACTTCACGAGCCGCGTCCCTCTCCGACAGATCCTTTTCAAATACGCGGACCGAAACGCCGAAATGACGCTCAAGATTTTTTGAGATTTTCCTCAGCTTATCGCCGCTTCTTGCGACAAGCACGAGATCATATCCATCCTTCGCGAGGAGCTTTGCAAATTCATATCCGAATCCGCCGGAAGCTCCCGTGATCACAGCTGTCTTTCCCATAAAACACCCTCTTTAATCCCATGTTAGAGCAGACTCATTCTACGTATTCTTCTCAGGCTGATCTTATCGGAAGTTGCGAAGCAGCTTTCGATAAAAAGACCTGTGAAGCAGTTCTCATAATGATTACGGGAATTCTGCGTCAGAACTTAAAAGAATATACTGGCGGGGCTGTTGTCACCGCAGAAGATCCCGATACCGTCCGGCACAGACGTCGATACATAGGCGGCCGGCTCCTTCCACGCCGTCACAGGGATTGCCGACTCGCTATGCGGTCTCCGCGCAAAAAGGATTCCCGCCAGAACACAGAGCAGGACGACCGCCGCGATCAGGGCGATGCGGATCCTTGCGATCCGTTCCTGTTTTATTTTCGCGGCCCGGAGTGCCCTGCGCTTACCGGATACGCGCTTCCTGCCGGCTTCCGCTGAGCGCTTTCCCGGCACATGTCCTGTCCCGGCCTCCGCTGTACGCTTTCCCGACATGCTCCTTGTCCCGGCTTTCGCCCCGCGTTTCCCTGCTCTTCCGGCGGATCTTCTCCCGGACGCAGCCCTGCGCCGCTCCTGTGCTCTCCGCTCAGTGTCCCTGAGCTCGATCTCCTCCCAGGCATTTTCATATCTTGGTCCCGGCTCCGCGGAAGCCTGACCGGTCTTCGGAAGGCTCCTGAGATTGTCCTCTGCGAAAAGTCCTTTATCCATTGTCGTGAGATCTGGCTTCTGATTCACAAAATCAAAGATCTCGATCTCGGAGCGTTCTCCGCTCTTCTCCCCGGCGTTTCCGCCGGGCTCCTGTATTCCTGTGCTGAATTCATCCATTATTATGTTCCGGTACCCTTCCTCTTGCCCTGCGGCTTTGTTCTGCGCTCTTCATCATGCCAGCGGCGAGATCAGTCTGAGCAGGAGCTGACCGGTCTTCTTTGCCGTTGATCTGTTCTTATATTTTTCCGTGACCTCCTCGCACTGTCCGAAGAGATCCTCGAAATCCTTCTTAATATCGTCAATTGCCTTGAATCCGTGCATGAGCGTGCCCATCTCAAAATGATGGTACAGGCTCCTGTAGTCCATATTGATCGTCCCGCAGGTCGCGATCCGGTCGTCCGAGACAGACTGCTTCGAATGAATGAATCCCGGAGTATATTCATAGATCCTGACACCGGCTTCGACCAGCTGACCGTAGTAAGACCTCGTCATCTGGAAGATGAGCTTCTTGTCCGGGATGCCGGGGGTGATGATCCTCACGTCCACCCCGCGCTTGGCTGCCAGTACGAAGGCCTGGGAAAGCTCGTCTGTGATGATCAGATACGGCGTTGTAAAGTAGGCGTAACGCTCCGCCCCGTTCAGGACGTTCATGTAGACATTTTCCCCGATGCGCTCCTCATCCATCGGGCTGTCCCAGTAGGGCAGGAAATATCCCTTCTCCTTCGATTCGTATTCGATCTTCGGGAAGTATTTGATGAAGCTCGCCTCGTCAAGCCTCTCAGAACGGATCGCATTCCACATCTGCAGGAACATGATGGTAAAGCTCTGTACCGCGTCACCGCGGATCATGATCCCCGTATCCTTCCACTGTCCGTAGGGATGCGTGATGTTGAAATACTCGTTCGCGAGATTGTATCCACCCGTGAACGCGACTTTTCCGTCGATGATCGTCATCTTGCGGTGGTCTCTGTGATTCATGAACATGTTGAAGAGCAGGAAGAGCTGATTGAACACGCGGCACTGGATCCCGTCCGCCTCCATGCGGTCCACGAAGTCCGTGTTGATGAAGCTGATGCTTCCGACGTCGTCGTAGAAGAGCCGGACTTCGGCGCCCGCCGCTGCCCGCTCCCTGAGGATCTCATGCACTCCCGCGAAGGCCTCCGCATCTTCGATTGCGAAGTACTCCATGAAAATGAAATGCTCCGCCTTCCGAAGCTCCTCCTTCTGCCGCTCGAACGCATCGGCAGCTTCAGAGAAGAATTCCACGTCGGAATTGTCATATGCCGGAAATCCGGCAACATCCTGCAGGTATCTGAACTGATTGGCTACCGACAGGTTCTCCTGACTGAGCTTCTCCACGACCTCGTGCCGGTCGGGGAAAAGAGGATTCATCACTTCCCTGCATTTTCCGAAACGCCGTTCCATCGCCTTGTTCGCGCCGGACATGCCGACCTCAAGGTAAAAGACCAGTCCAAGGATCGGGAACGAAAGGATCAGCATGATCCAGGGCATCTTCATCGCCGAATTGACATGCCGGCTGTAAAGGGCGATCACGACCGCCAGCGCGAGAAAATCCGTGAGCACGACCGTGACCGGATACTTTTCATTGACATAGGAGAGCAGGAAGCCCACCCATGCGATCTGGACGATCGCCGCAACTCCGACGAAGAGAAGCCTGAATAAGCCGTTCCTGACCTCGCTCTTTTTTTCAACCGTTCGCGTACTTTTCATTGATCAATTCTCCTCTGAACATGTGCAGCCTTCCCTCCGCGATCAGATGATCCGGGAAGGAAGTGTTGTCCGAAATCTTTAAAGCTGTGCAAGCAGAATTGCGGCAAACATGAGGACGCAGCCGGATAATTCTCTGGTCGTCATCGCCTGGCCGAGGATGAGCCATCCGGCAAGCGCCGCAAAGACGCTCTCAAGGCTCATCGTGATTGACGCGATCGCCGGGTTCAGATTCTGCTGGCCGATGATCTGCAGCGTGTAGGCGACTCCGCTGCTCATCACGCCCGCATAGGCGATGGAGGGGAGCGCCATGATGAGCGGCTCCATCTCCGGTTTCTCGAACAGGAACATGCAGATCGTGGACAGCAGGGCCGTGACGAGGAACTGTGTCTGCGAAAGTCTGACAGTATCCACATGCGGTGCAAAGTGGTCGACCGTCATGATCTGGCACGTAAAGAGGAGCGCACAGACAAGCACGAGCCCGTCCCCGAAGGACAGAATGAGCTCTTCGCGAATGCAGAGCAGGTACAGACCTGCGACCGCGAGCGCAACGCAGAGCCAGATCCGGCTCTTTACCCTTTTCCCGAAGAAAATGGCAAAAATCGGCACGCACACAACATAAAGGGCTGTGATGAAACCCGCCTTGGCTGTCGTCGTATATAGGATCCCGACCTGTTGAAATGCGCTGGCCGCGCATAAGAAGAATCCGCAGGCAGCTCCTCCCATGAGCAGGAACCGCCTCTGTGTCCTGTTGGCAGGACGAAGGGAAGGTCTCCCTTTCTTTTTCAGAATCGTATCCCGCACGAGTATGACGGGCACGAGGAATGCGACCGCGATCCAGTTGCGGACTGCAAGAAATGTAAACGCGCCGACATATTCCGCTCCGACGCTCTGCGCAACGAAGGCCGAGCCCCAGATCGCGGCACAGACGAGGAGGGCCAGCGTATGCAGGATCTCTCCCCGTTTATCAAGTTTTTTCTCCATATGACCTCCATGACTTCCCCGGTGCGCCGTCTCTCTGGCGTTCCACGCCGCTTCTTCATTTTTCCCGGACTTCCGCACCGCCGGGCTGACCGGCTGGAGTCACAGTTTGCCGCACTAAAGAATCATAATCGAAAAACATTCTATCATACGTTGATTTGCTGAGACAATCCGTTTCTTCTACAACGCGTGCCAAAGTACCTCTTTTTATTCTTCATCGCACAATACTCGTGAAATCATTCAATCTACACGCGCAGAGTGCAGCCGGCCTTCATCGTATTCTTCTCCCTGTTGTCGTCCGCCGAAAAGAGGTGCTATGATAAGAATGTCTTTATGGAGCCGGAAAACTTTAAAATCTGTATCCGAAGGTAAGTTATGGGAAATATTATTGATTATCTTGACTGGAGAGGAGATCTCACATTCTCCCGGGATCCATTCAACCAGATAGACGCGCTTCTTCTCTCGTCGCTGTCCTATGCAAATTTCGACGGGATCGTTCCCGGGCCGGACGAGCCGGACGGAGAGGTCTCTCTCGCCGAAGCCTGTGAGCGTTTTTTTGAAATG
The DNA here is from genome assembly GCA_946629525.1 of uncultured Clostridia bacterium. Lineage (GTDB taxonomy): Bacteria > Bacillota > Clostridia > Lachnospirales > Lachnospiraceae > Chordicoccus. Next base: position 13,440 of record CAMOXU010000023.1, on the reverse strand, counting down.
CACTCTCAGGAAGAGCTAGATGCGGACAAATCGTTCATCAACTGGGCGCCGAAAGTCCTTCTCGGCATGGCCGGTACAGACCGTTTCAAGAATGCCGTCCTCAAAAACTATGTCAATATCGTCGATCAGGAGAAGGCCCTGCAGTTCTCCGCAGTGGAGATCGTGACCGACGACGGGGTGCCTTTCATTTCCTTCCGCGGGACGGACGACACGGTCGCGGGCTGGAAGGAAGACTTCAACTTGAGCTTCCAGACTGTTCCGGCGGAGGCTGTTTCCGTCATCTACCTGAACCGCATGCGGAAATCGCCCGGAACCCCCGTGCGCATCGGAGGGCACTCCAAGGGCGGGCATCTGGCCGTCTGCGCCGGGGCCCTGTGCCACAGGACGATCCGCGACCGGATCGAGAATATCTATGACTTTGACGGGCCCGGCTTCAATCAGTCATTCATCCGGAACGGGGCTCTCGATATGATCAGCTCCCGGATCCGCCGCGTGATCCCGGTCTCCTCCGTGATCGGGGTGCTTCTCGGTCATACTGTTGAGCCGCTGATTGTAAAAAGCTCCGCGAACGGACTTCTGCAGCACAATCCGATGACCTGGGAGCTGGTCGGCACTGATTTCACAAATGTTCCCGAGCGGGGAAGCACCTCGACCCTCTTTGAGTCGACCTTCAATGACTGGATCGAGTCGATCGACCTTCCCGGCAGGGAGGCCTTCATCAACGACCTCTTCTCCGTTCTGGAAGCCTCCGGCGAGAAGCATCTCAGTCGTATCAGCGATCTGGGAATGAAAGCATATACCGCCATGTTCGGAAAGCTGAACACGCTGAATCCGAAGACCAGCGATGCCGTAAAGTCCCTTCTGAAGATCCTTTTTGACCAGTGGGTGGAAAGACAGGAGATCAATATCCGCAAGACCCTGCATCTTCCGTTGGACGAGCCGGATAAGGAGGAGAAAGAAGAGCCATCGGAAGATCCTGTGAATGACCGAAATTCTCCACTTCCGGACTCATAAGCCTCCGTCGGATCGCAGCCGGGCAAATGGGAGGGTGCTTCGCACTCTGCGCGGCGCGGCAGGACGCGAAAGACGCTCCTGTATATAGAACAAAGAGCCGCATTGCGGCTCTTTGCGCGCTGGTGCGCGCAAGCGTCAGCTTGCGCTTTCAGATGCGCACCAGTCGCATCCTCGCGGAGCGTTTTAATTACATAGGAAATTCGGAGAAATTTCCTATGTAATTAAAAAAACGGGCTGCGACAGCCCGTTTTCTTTTACCGTTTATGCAGCACACGAAGAAATTCGGATGCTTCTTCTTTTCAATTCCTAACACAGAATACCGCCAGGCTTTTTCTTTTCACTTCCGGCTCAGAATACCGTCAGGCCTTTTTCTTTTCACTTCCGGCTCAGAATACCGCTCAGTCTTCTTCCGTTCTCTTCTTCCTGTAGTCCGGCACTTCCGGCATCAGCTCCTCTGAAATGATCTGCAGAGTCTCGGTAAGATTTGCGAGCTGCTCCTTACTCAGCCGCTCCAGTATCCTCTGCTCCACGAGACGCATGTATGCGTTGCTGATGTTCTGATAATCCAGATACTTCCGGGTCACCTCAAGAAAATATTCCCGCTTATCCTTCTCGGACTGGACCTTCCTCAGATACCCTTTCCTCACGAGGTTATTGACTTTGTACGCGGCGTTAGGCTGCGAGATCCTGATATAATTGGAAAATTCATTGATGGTAGGTCTGTCCATGGCGAAGATCACTTCCATACAGAATGTTTCCACCGTCGTCAGGCCGGAATCCCTGTCACTGAATTCTCCGAATACCCCTCTGTAAAAGTGCATCTTAAACTTTGTGTAAACATTTTCAAATGCCTGCTCACAAGTCATATGATTTCCCCCGGTCCCGCTAATCAGTAATATTTTGCAGAAAATCAGCCAAATTTTGCTCTCGATGTCAGTATACCATAAAAAAGCCGGTTTGGGCATAAAATATATAAATAATTGAACCGGTCCGCGGACCCGATGATTATAGTTCTGCCGGTCCGCTTCATTATCGGAGCCGTTCTGTGGACCAGATGATCTTAAAATCTGCCGATAAGCTGCATTTTCGGAAACGCTTCGCGAGCCTGACCGCCGCAGGTCAGGCCGAAAAATTTGTACATTTATCCGGAGTTGCTTCGCAACTTCCGATAGGCTATACTTATATTCTGGGTCTCGACCCATATACATTTTCTGAATGCAGCCTCACCACTGCATGATCAGGTGATTGCGAAACTGTGTACAAAATGCAATTGTGTAAGTACGGCGTATCGCAAACGCCTGGCTGTATGATCAGATAAAGGAGGAGAAATATCATGAATTTCATTTTTATATCTCCGCAGTTCCCTCATACCTACTGGAATTTCTGTGACCGGCTGAAGAAGAACGGCGTGAATGTTCTCGGAATCGGTGACGCCCCCTATGACGCCCTCGAAGATTGTCTGAAGAATTCCCTGACTGAATACTATAAAGTGGACTCGCTGGAGAACTATGATGAGGTCTTCCGCGCAGTCGCTTTCTTTTCCTTCAAATACGGGAAGATCGACTGGCTCGAATCCAACAACGAGTACTGGCTCGAACAGGATGCCCGTCTGCGCACGGACTTCCATATCACGACAGGGATCCAGTACGACCGGATCGGAAGCTTCAAGCATAAATCCGCGATGAAGGAGAACTACAGGAAGGCCGGCGTTCCGTCCGCCCGCTGCCATCTCGCGGCGACCCTTCCGGACGCCCTGGAATTCGTCCGCGAGGTCGGATATCCCATCATCATTAAGCCCGATATCGGTGTCGGCGCATCCGACACCCACAAAATAACAAATGATAAGGAGCTCGGGGACTTCTTCGCCGTAGAGCGGCCGGTCTCCTACCTCATGGAGGAATTCATAGAGGGCGATCTGCTCTCCTACGACGCGATCACGGACTCGCACGGAGACCCGCTCTTCGAGTCCATGACCAGCTGGCCGCCTTCGATCATGGATATTGTGAACGACGAGCTGGAACTTGCCTACTACGTTGCGGGGGAAGTCCCGGAAGGTCTTAAAAAGGCAGGGCGCGCGACCGTCAAGGCCTTCGGCGCCGACCGTCGGTTCGTCCACCTGGAGTTCTTCCGTCTCACGAAGGATAAGCCCGGCATCGGAAAGCGCGGTGATTACGTCGGCCTCGAGGTCAACATGCGGCCTGCAGGCGGATATACGCCGGACATGATGAATTATGCCCACAGCATCGACGTCTATCAGATCTGGGCGGATATGGTCACCACGGACAGCCGTATTTTCCCGTCCTCTGACAGGGAATACTGCTGCGTATACGCCAGCCGCCGCGACGGAAGGAGCTATGTACACTCCCACGAGGAGATCCTGGCCCGTTACGGTGCGAACATGGTGATGTGCGAGCGGATCCCCGAGATCCTCTCCGGGGCGATGGGCAATCAGATGTATACCGCAAAGCTCGGAAGCGAGAAGGAGGCGGAGGAATTCATCGCCTATGCGCTGACCCGGGCGTGATCGAAAGGAGTCTCTTTTGAAAGAACAGTATTTTAAAGAATACAGCGAAAAGCTGGGCCGGGATATGGAATATACCCTCTACGGCGAGAGGGGAAAACTCCTCATCGCGTTTCCTTCCCAGAACGGCCGATACTATGATTTTGCAAATTTTAAGATGACGGATGTCTGCGCTCCCTGGATCGACGCCGGAATGATTCGTCTGGCCTGTCCGGACGGAAATGACTGGGAATCCTGGTCCGCAGAAGACCGGGATATGCACGAGCGTCTCCTCTCGCAGGAGCGCTGGTTTGCATATATCACGGACGAGTTCCTGCCTTCCGTAAAGTCGAAGTGCGGGAAGGAAGCACAGGGAAAAGCCATGACGACCGGATGCAGCATGGGCGGCGTTCACGCCGCGAACTTCTTCTTCCGCCGTCCTGACCTTTTTGACACCTGCATCTCCCTGAGCGGAGCGTACAACGCCTATATGTTCTTCAGGAACGCATCGGATCCGCTCGCCTACGAGAATTCACCGGTGACCTTCCTCCGGAACATGCCGGCGGATCATCCGTATATGGAACTCTACAGGCAGTCGAACATTATTCTCTGCGTCGGCCAGGGAGCCTGGGAGGACGAGCTCCTCGCCAGCACCCGGGAGATGGATGCCGTCCTTAAAGAAAAGGGAATTCCGGCCTGGGTCGACTACTGGGGATTCGACTGCAATCACGACTGGCCCTGGTGGAGAAAGCAGCTGCCCTATTTCCTCGGGCATGTGCTCGGCAATCCCTGAGGGAGAACGTCCCCGCCGGGCTGCTGCTGCACTGCGGAGACACTGTCACCGTCCTGCGAATATATCTCACCCGCCTGACGCTGACCATCAGGAAGACTTCGGCTTTCCTGACGGACAGTGAAGGCTGGAAGCATTTTCAGCAGTGTGAGAAACCTGAAAAGTACTGTACAGATATTTACCGGAAGAGGTACCCCTAATGAACAGAAAGACCGGACTCGTTATGGAGGGCGGCGCGATGCGCGGCATATTTACCGCCGGCGTACTTGACGTTCTCATGGAATATGGAATCACAGATTTTGACGGTGCGGTCGGCATTTCCGCCGGCGCGTGCTTCGGGATCAACATAAAGTCCAGACAGCACGGACGGACCATCCGCTACAACCTGCGCTTTGCAAAGGACTGGAGATATCGTTCGATCCGTTCTCTCATCCGCACAGGAGATCTCTACGGGGTCGATTTCTGTTATTACCGCATTCCGGGGGAACTTGACCGCTTCGATACCGAGACCTTCATGAAGAATCCGATGGATTTCTACGTCGGCTGCACCGACCTCAATACGGGACGGCCCGTTTTCCGGAAAATAACGACCGGTCTCGGGGAGGATCTCGAATGGATCCGGGCTTCGGCCTCCATGCCCCTGGTCTCAAAGCCGGTAAAGATCCGCGACTGGACGCTTCTGGACGGCGGGATCAGCGACTCTGTCCCGCTGGGATTCATGGAGAAGAAGGGATATGAGAGAAATGTCGTCATCCTGACCCAGCCCATCGAATACCGCAAGAAGCCGCAGTCGCACATGGGTACAGTCCGCAGACTTCTCGCAGACTACCCGGCGGTCGTACACGCGATCGAGACCCGCTACAGGAGATATAACCACGAGATCGCCTACATCCGAAATCGGGAGCAGGAGGGGGATGTGTTCGTCATCCGTCCGCCGAAGCCGCTCGCCATCAGCTCGACAGAGCACGATCCGATGGAGCTCATCCGTGTCTATCAGACCGGACGGGAGACGATGGCCGCGGAGATCGACCGGCTGAAGACGTTTCTCGGCAGGTGACGGCGGAGTGTGTTTTTCGGCTCTTTCACGCCGGCAGATGACAATGAAGTGTGCTTTTCGCTTTTCTCACGACGACAGATGGCCGTGAAGTGTGCTTTTCGTCTCTTTCACGTCGGCAGATGACAGCGTAAAAAGAGTGCAGATACCGCCTTGTTCCGCGATATCTGCACTCTTTTTATATCCCGATCAGGCTCAGGCAGCCGGCACGGCATATCTTTATACCGACTTCACCTTCTCAAGGAATGCGATATACCCTCTCTTTGCCTCGTAGATATCCGCCTTCGAGGTCGCCTCCCACGGCGCGTGCATATTCAGCACCGGAACGCCGCTGTCGATGACATTCATGCCGTAGAGGGCAAGGATGTAGGCGATCGTTCCGCCGCCGCCAAGATCCACCTTGCCGAGCTCCGCCGTCTGGAAAATGATCCCTGCCTCCTCGCAGACCGCGCGCAGGTGAGCGATGTACTCCGCGTTCGCGTCGTTGGAGCCGGACTTGCCTCTGGAGCCCGTGAACTTGTTGAATACAAGTCCGCCGCCCAGGAAAGCTGCATTTTTCTTCTCGAAGGCCGAAGCGTAGTTCGGATCGAACGCGCTGGATACGTCCGATGAGAGCATGCAGGAGTTCGCAAGGCAGCGCCTTACCTTGAGCTCACTGTACTCTCCGGTGAGGTTCATGACTTCGGCGACGGCATTTTCAAAGAAATGAGACTGCATGCCCGTCGCGCCGACAGATCCGATCTCCTCCTTGTCGACCAGAATGCAGCAGGCTGTCCGCTGCACGTCTCCCACTTCCTCGATCGCCCGCAGCGACGGAAATGCGCAGACACGGTCGTCCTGACCGTACGCAAGTACCATGGACCGGTCAAAGCCGGCGTCCCTTGCCTTTCCGGCGGGCACGATCTCCAGCTCCGCTGAGATGAAATCATCCTCACAGATTCCGTATTCATCTCTTAAGATCGCGAGAATACCGCGCTTTACGGCACCGTTCAGCTTCTTCTTCTCCGCGCCCTCTTCCTTCTCCTGCTGAAGGGCAAGTCTCTGTCCATCCGTCAGCGTATCGTCAGACGGTTCTTCCTCGTCATCCTTCTTTTCATTTTCAATAATGAACGGCTTATGGCCCACGACCAGATCCAGCGCCTCGCCTTCAACCACGCTGGCTGCCTTCTTCTGCATGAGCTCCTGAGACAGGTGGATCAGAAGGTCTGAGACGAAGAACACCGGATCGTCCTCATCCTCGCCGACGTTCAGGATGGTCGTCATCCCGTCCTTCCTCACGACCACGCCGTGCAGTGCGAGCGGGATCGTCACGTAAAGGTATTTCTTGATGCCGCCGTAATAGTGCGTATCGAGGAATGCAAGCCCGCTGTCTTCGTAAAGCGGATTCTGCTTGACGTCGAGGCGCGGGGAATCCAGATGCGCGCCGAGAATATTCAGGCCATTCTCCATCGGCTCCGCGCCGATCTTAAAGAGCACCACGGACTTGTTCATCCAGACGGAGTAGACCTTGTCGCCCGGATGCAGCGGAGTCTGCGTCCGGATGAGCTCGGAAAGCTCCCGGAAGCCGTTCTTTTCCGCCTCGTTAACGATCGAGTCGATGCACTCCCGCTCCGTCTTTGAGACGTTCAAAAATGCCTTATAGTCTTCGGCGAATTTCATCGCAGCTCTCTCCTGCTCTCTGGAGTAGGAGGCCCATACATTTCTTCTGTTCATATTTCTTTACCTCTCTCATTAAATTGTATCGGGAACGCCGGTACCTTCCCGGCGCGATACGTCTCTTTCTTCCGACCGAAGATCCCGGCAGCACTTTCCTCCCCCGGGAGTCGGATCTTTTGTATTTATCTGTCTTTCCTTCAATGGGAAATCCCGGCAGCACTTTCCTCCCCCGGGAGTCGGATTCTTTGCAGCCTGCCTATCTTCCCTCCGACAGGAATTCCCGGTAGAGCCTTCCCGCCGGCAGCCCGACGACATTGTTGTAATCCCCTTCGATCCTCTCAATATATCTGGCGAACAGGCCCTGAATTCCGTAAGCGCCCGCCTTGTCAAAGGGCTCGCCCGTCGCAATGTAGTCACTGATCTCCTTCTGCGAAAGCCTGCTTACAAAGACCTTCGTGCATTCGGTAAAGGAAGCCGCGGATACTCTTCTGCCCTCGCAGAGCCCGACCACACAGACGCCGGTCATGACTTCATGAGCACGGCCCGAGAGCTCTCCGAGCATTCTGGCAGCATCCTCCGCGTCCTTCGGTTTTCCGAGGATCTCCCTGTCGAGGACGACGATCGTGTCCGCGCCGATGACCCGCACGCTTCGGGAAAGCGCCGTTTCGCGGGAGATTCCGGGATCTGCCTCCTGCGAAATACAGGCTGCCCGGGCATCCAGGATCCGCTGCGCCACCTCCTCCGCCTTCGCCGAGGCCAGGTTCCTGCAGATCCCCGCAGGATCGCTGCACGTTGTCCGCTCTTCGGACAGGGCCGGGATCACCTCGAACCGGATCCCGATCTGCGTAAGAAGCTCGCGCCTTCTGGGGGATCCGGAGGCCAGTACGAATCTCTCACTCATGGCCTTCACAGCGCCTTTTTAATCGCATCGAGGAATTCGTCGAATTCTTCAAATGCCGGAAGGTCGGGGTTATCCGCCTTGATCTGCTCCGTGCTCCTGAAGAGGAAGCCGGCCTTCGAGGCCCGGATCATGCCGAGATCATTGTGGCTGTCCCCGGCTGCGATCGTCTCAAAGCCGATCGACTGGAGGGCTTTCACCGTCGTGAGCTTGGAATTCTCACAGCGCATCCTGTATCCGGTGATCTCACCGCTCGGAGCGACCTCAAGCGTGTTGCAGAAGAGCGTCGGCCAGTCCAGCTTTTTCATGAGCGGCTGGGCGAACTGTGTAAATGTATCGCTCAGGATAATGACCTGGGTCATGGTCCGAAGCTCGTCGAGGAATTCCTTCGCACCCGGAAGCGGATCGATCGTCGCGATCGTATCCTGGATCTCCCTGAGCCCGAGCCCGTGCTCGCGGAGAATGCCGAGTCTCCAGTTCATCAGCTTGTTATAATCCGGTTCGTCTCTGGTCGTTCTGCGGAGCTCGGGAATCCCGCTGGCTTCCGAAAATGCGATCCAGATCTCCGGCACAAGGACACCTTCCATATCAAGGCATACAATATTCATTCCCATCTGTTTTTCCTCTCTGTTTTCAATCCACTTGCGGTAAACTCGCGGAGCAGGACTTTTTTATTCCATTTGTAAATCTTACCAAAAAGAGCCGTCCTTCGCAATCCGCATGCGAAAAGGCGCCCGCATGAACACATGCAGGCACCTTCCGTATCATTTTCTGTTTCAGTATATGACCACCGGTGTCCCCGAGCTTATCATGCTGTAGAGCTCCTGCATCTTGCCGTAAGGCGTGTTGATGCATCCGTGAGACCCGCTGTTAATATAGATCGTTCCTCCGTAGGAATCTCTCCAGGACGCATCGTGGATCCCCACGCCGTCCTCTGTGAGCGGCAGCCAGTAGTGGACGAATGCCGTTCCGTAGGACCCCGTCATCGTATGCTCCGTCTCCTTCCAGCGGACACGGTACACACCGCGCGGGGTCGCTCTGCTCGGGATATCCATGCCGGTGACGACATCCGTATCCAGCTTGAGTTCCCCGTTCTCGTAGTACCACATATGCTGCTCGGAGATGCTGATCTCCACATAGGTCAGTCCGATATCCGAGTTCACGGTGTTCCTCGTCAGTCCCGTGTGGATCCACTCCGGCTGAACGACCTGGGATACTCCGGACATGATCGCACCCTTTATGATGTCGATTGTCGTCTCGCGGTCCATGAGGAAACCGTAGCTGTCCCAGTCTCCGCCGCCGACAGAGATCTGCTGTCCGCTGTGTGTCGTAAAGGTCCTTGACTTCTGCCAGGTATCGTACTTATTCGCGAGCTCATTGACATAGCCGTCGACCGCGTCATAGTCAAATGTCAGCTCGCCGTTCTCATAGGACGTCCAGTCAAGGAACACGCTCTTGTCAAGCTCCTCGGAAGACTCGGTGAGGTCGATCGTGACGACCATGTTCTGGATTTCGTCCAGGGCAGTGATCTCAGCGACCAGCTCCTCATTGTCCGACCGTATCCCGGCTTTATAGTAACAGCCCTCTTCATCCAGGTTCACCTTGTCCTGGTTCTCATCGAGCGCTTTCGCGATGACTTCGTGCACCTTCTCCACGATCGGCGTATCTCCGTCGACTTCCGGAACGAGCACATATCCTTCCTCTGTCTTGGCGATATGGGCATCGGAGGGAAGTGTGACCGGTTTCGTCATGAACTTCAGGCTGTCGATCTTCTTGTCCAGAAGCTCCTCGTCATAGCTGTGGACCTCTTCCGTACTGTATTCATGCTTCTGAAAGAGGGCAATTGGCCAGGCCCAGGGCGACTGTTCCTCCTGAATCTCCTCAATGGACGGAGAGAGTGCCGTGCTCCAGCCGATCTCATCCCCATTGATCTTCTCGGTCCCCTGCAGTGTTTTGATACTGAAGGTTTTCGTATTATCGATCAGCCCTTCACTAACCGTCCCGGCCTCCTCCATATCATAGCATTCCCCGTTAATGAATGTGTTCGGATAGAGTACCTTTCCGAACCGCATGACGCCGAGCGCATAGAACACTCCGCACACGCCGGCGGCGATTCCGATTGCTATTTTTTTCTCCTTATTTTCCATAATACTCCCCTGAAAAAGCCCTGACCTCCTGTCAGGAACTCCCCGGCGCTCCTTAAGCGCTGTACAAAGTGCCATGCACTTTCCCCACTGCACAGCAGCGGCCGCTGGAATTCAAGAACGCCTCGGCGTTCTTGCCGCGCCGCGCAGAGTGCGAAGCACCTTCCCATTTGCGCGGCTGCGATCCGCCGGAGGCTTTTATTCTTCATCGCGAATTTGTACTCACGATGAAGGCCTGCTTCACTTTGCGCGCATATCTCATAAATAAATTCACGAGTATTGCGCGATGAAGAATAAAACTATCGATTCCTAGTAGAATACCACTCTTTCCTTCAAATGTAAAGACAGCGCACCTGTAATCCGGTCACTGTACAACGCAGCTGTTCTCTTATCACTGCACAATGCAGCTGTTCTCCGGCACTACACAGCGCACCTCTTCTCCAATCACTGCCCTTCTTCTCCGTGTACTTCTTCTCCCTGTACTTCTTCTCCCTGTGCTTCTTCTCCCTGTGCTTCTTCTCCCTGCCCTTCTTCATTCACATCCCCCGTCTCCTTCTCCGTCTCCGGAAGTCCGAGGAACTCTCCCAGCACATAGCGGAGCGTTTCCAGCTCCACCGGCTTTGAGATAAATGCGTTCATGCCGGCCTCTTTCGCCTTCTCGATATCCTTCTCGAAGGCGTCCGCTGTCATTGCAATGACAGGGACCGAGCGCACATCCGGGTCCGTACTGTTCCGAATCCGTCTGGTCGCCGCGTACCCGTCAAGGACAGGCATCCGGATGTCCATGAGCACAGCGTCATAGAGCAGACGTCCGTGCTCCAGAATATCGCAGGCCTGCTCGCCGTCCTCCGCGCGGTCGACCTTATAGCCGATATACTTGATCAGACGGGCGGCGATCTCCCGGTTCATCACATTGTCCTCGACCAGAAGCACCCTCGGCACGCTTTTTGCCGAATGGTCTATCCTTGTCGTCTCCGAGAAGATCTGATATTTCGAAACTGCCTTCTTCTCCGAAGTATCCTGCTTATTCTCCTGCAGTCTCAGAGCAAAATGCACGACGAACTCGGTTCCCGCCCCCTGGCGGCTCCGCACGGAGATCGTCCCTCCGAGGCTGTCAACGATCGCCTTGCAGATCGGCATCCCGAGCCCGCTTCCGGGGACCCTGCCCGTAAGAGACGTGTCCTCGCGCTCGAACGGCTCAAAGATCCGGCTCTGGAACTTGGGACTGATCCCGATCCCGTCATCCCTGACGATCAGAAGGAGCCCCATATGGCCGGACGGACTGCCGCCCTCACGCCGAAGGATAAAATCAACGTGTCCGTGCTTCTCCGTATACTTAACCGAATTGCCCAGAAGATTTGTGAAAAGCTGCGTCATGCGCACCTTGTCGCAGCAGACCTTGTCCTCGACCGCACTGTCGATCTCACAGTGGAAAAGAAGCTTCTTCTGCTCGATCTCCGGCTGGAAGAGAACGTGGACCCTTTCGATCAGCTCCCGGAGACTGCAGGGCGTTTCGTTCAGATCCATTCGCCCGCTCTCGATCCTCGTAATGTCAAGAATGTTGTCGATCAGGGAGAGGAGCTGCTCCCCGGATTCGAGGATCCGGCTGATGCTCTCGTCCACCTCCTTCTTATCCTCCGAGTGCAGTCTCGCAAGCGTGGCGAAACCTATGATCGCGTTCAGCGGGGTCCGCATATCGTGGGACATGTTGGACAGGAAGATCGTCTTTGCCTTCTCCGCCTCCCTCGCCTTCTCAAGCGCGCTCTCCAGGATGATCTTCTGCTTGAGCTCGGTATCCAGCTCGTTCTGAACATTTGCCAGTCCGACGAGGACTTCCTTGGGATCGGACCACATCCCCCCGATCTTTACGATCTTGCATCGGAAGGACTGCACGCCCTCGTCCGTCATGGCCCTGTATCGGAAGCTCAGTTCTTTCTTGCCCTTCAGGGCCTCCCGCACGTGCCCGGGGCTCATGATCCGCTGGAATTCCTCGCGGTCTTTCTCGAAGACGCCTGTCCTGCAGTAGGCTTCCATGGCGTCTGAATATTTCGGAAGAAGCATCTCAAGATACTTTTTTCTGACTTCATCGTTCATGCGATATACCAGATGCTCTTCCGTCGTCAGATTGACAAGATCCAGGAAGATATACTCTCTGGTCATGCCGTCGATAATATCGAGCCGTCTCCTGTTCTCCTCCTCGATCTCCTTGCTCTCTGTTATATCACGCACGGACATAAGACCCATGATATGCCCGCTGATATCATCCCTCGTCATAAGGACCGTCTGTCTGAGCCAGATCTTTTTAAGATTCCGGTCCGTGATCCAGCTCTCGATCGACGGTGCGGTGATCCCGTTCTCATAGGACTCGGAGAGATTCTCCGTGGACATAAAGTGAATATATTCGTCCGCAGAGACGGCATCCATGCGCATTGACCAGGCCCTTGCCATCTCCCGGAACGATCCCGGATTTCCCATCCCGGGAACCGGAACGAAGATATCCGGATTCTTGAAGGCGCTTCGAAGCACCCGGCTCTCTGTAACATCCACCTCAAAATTGGCGATAGTCTCCGTAAAGAGCGCACCCTCGTACTGTCCTTTAATGAAGAGATCGTTCTGCAGCGACGCGAGATAGCGCTCGAACTCGGTCCGCATATCCGGAGCATCCGTGATCGCGGAAGGCTCCTCCCCCGGAACGTTCTTGCAGACACCGATCAGCGCCCGCACGGGATCCCCGTCCCGCATCTCATAGCGCCGCACCTCGAACCTGCGCCAGCCCCCGCCTTTCAGCGGGCACTTCAGCTCATACGACTCCTTGCCGCGAAGGACATAGCGCATATTATCCGGATTGATGCTCGTCTCGAACCATGGCCAGTAGGCGTGTTCCAGATTGTCCCGGCAGAAATTTCTCAGATAATCAAAAAATGAGATCTCCGGTACCGGGTCAGGAACGAACTCACCGTTGCTTTCCACATGCATCTGCGCTTCAATGCGGTCACCGGGAATATCGACAACATAGATGCGGACATACTGCGCCAGCATAATGTTCAAAAGCCGGTCTTTTAATCTTTTTTTCATACTCACCGCCTCCCACCGGACGCGCTCTTCCGGAAACCCGATTTTCAGTTTCCGGAAGGGCAGATGCGTGCTCTCCCGTGCTCTCTGCTGCTTTCCGATCCGAGAGAGCCGGGCAAAGCCTCTGCTTTTCCCACCACTCATTATCAGTATACACTAAATGAGGCGATTGCGAAATGCCGGACTCCGCGGACATTGTATGAAGATCATTTTGTGGTACAATAGGTCTTATCGTCAGCTGCATAAGCAGCTGACGGGAACAAAGCAGGCAAGCCTGCATCAACTCCCCTGCCCCTCACTCTTGAGGGGCTT
>CAMOXU010000022.1 GCA_946629525.1 uncultured Clostridia bacterium | reverse complement strand
TACTGCGACAGCCCCTTCTTTTACGAATATGGGGCGGTTCATGGCAGATGTCTTCCTGAATTTATACTGCCGCCCTCATGCGTGCTTTGCGCGTCGTACTCTCCACCTCTTCACTGCGCTCACCGGAGGCCAGTGTAAGCCTCACTTTGTGCAGGGTAATAAGGCACAGAGGAATAATGTAGAGGTCCGCTGCTATCCATGCAGCCGGATCGGATATGGCAATCCCGATAAAGCCGAGACGCGGAACAATGAAAAGTGCCGTGGCAGTACGCGCGACCATTTCCATCACACCGGAAAAAACCGCTTTTCCGGAGTATCCCAGACCCTGTACGGTGATGCGGTTGACGTTAAGAAGTCCGAGTGTCCAGAAGAGGTACCCGATCGCCTGAAGATATAAAGCTGCCGCATCCAGTATCTCCGTCTCTCCTGCCGAGAGAAAGATCAGGCAGGCTGTTCGGCCGAACACAACGAGGACGATCCCGCTGAGAACACCGTAGATGACGGCGGCGATGCTTCCGACGCGGTATCCGGTCACGACGCGATCGGCATTTCCTGCTCCGTAATTCTGGCTGCAGAAGGTAGCCACTGCCGAGGCTATGGCATCGAACGGACACATGGCGAACATTTTGATACGCGCCGCTGCGGTAAAGGCCGTAGCATACATACTGCCGAGAGCATTGTTGGCCGACTGCATCACCATGGACCCGATGGCAGTGATCGAGAACTGAAGTCCCATCGGAATCCCCATGGCAAGAAGCGTGCCGCACAAAGATCTGCTGATGCGCGTCTCTCCGCTCTCAGGACGCAGGATCGGATATTTACCGACGATAACGAGCAGGCAGAGCAGACCGCTGATCGCCTGTGAAGCGATCGTAGCGATCGCGGCTCCCGCACAGCCCCAGTGAAGGACGGCGATACAGAAGATGTCAAGCACTATATTCGCGATCGTGGAGAAGGCCAGAACGATGAACGGTGTACGGCTGTCTCCGAGGGATCTCAGGATTCCTGCAGTAAGGTTGTACAGCAGTGTGAATGGAATGCCCAAAAAGATGATCAGTATATAAATATACGTGTCGTCCCAGATGTTGACCGGCGTGTTCAGAACCTGCAGGATCTGCGGAGTCAGCACGGCACAGGCTGCGGTAAAGACAGCTGCGATCACTGCGGTGAGGAAGGCACTGTTGAAGACCAGCCGGCGCATCGAAGCGTAGTCGCGCGCTCCGAATTTCTGTGCGATCGGCACACAAAAGCCGGAGCAGGATCCTATGCAGAAGCCCAGGATCAGGAACTGCACGCTGCTTGTGGCTCCTACTGCCGCAAGGGCCTCGGAACCCAGAAATTTCCCGACAATGGAGGCATCCGCCACATTGTACAGCTGCTGCAGAAGATTCCCGAGCAGGATCGGCATTGCAAAGCCAAGAATAAGCCTTAAGGGCTTTCCTTTCGTCATACTTTTCATTTTAAGAACTCCCCTAATTGAACATTTTCAGGCATCCGGCAGAATGCAGCTTCGCAAATGAAAAGGTGTTTCGCGGAGCGGAAAGACACCGGTGTTCCTGAACCCGGAAATACGCCTGTCTTCATCGGACATGCTTTTGAAGGATACAGCATATTTCGGTCGATGATATTATAGTCTGCTTTTGGAATTTGGATAGCCAAAAACATATTTTTTCAAGCCATATTGACCGTATGTAAAAACGCACATGATCAAAACTGTCAAGGTGTCCATATTGAGGAACGACGAGGTCAAAGCCGTGCGCTGTGCCGGTTTGACTTCGACCCAAAGAGCGGCTAGAATAAACTTCGGAAGAACAGCCTTTTGCAAAGGAGAAAAGTGAATGAACATACAGATCTTTGGAACGAAGAAAAGTTCCGATACGCGCAAGGCGGAGCGTTTCTTCAAGGAGCGCGGCATCCCCTTTCAATCGATTGATTTGAAGGAGAAGGGACTCAGCAAGGGGGAATTCAATTCCGTGATGCAGGCCGTCGGCGGTGTAGACGCGATGATCGACAGGAACTGCAGGGATAAGGATCTTCTGGCGCTGGTCACATATATCTCGGCGGATGAACGCGCGGAAAAGGTAATGGAGAACCAGAGCGTCATCCGGCAGCCGATCGTCCGGAACGGCCGGCAGGCCACTGTCGGGTATGAGCCCGATGTCTGGAAAACATGGAAATAAAAGCGCGGAAGCCATTCGGCGGGATGTGCATGAGAGCAGAGCTTTGACACAGATTTTCCTGATTCTCAGACAGACTTTCGCAATCGCCTGAGAATACAAACGCAACAGAGAGGAGCATGAATGGGTACGTTTCTGAGGAGAAAATATTGTATGATTTTTCCGGTCGGAGGTTGATTTATACATGGCACTTTATGCAATCGGAGATCTTCATCTGCATTATCAGTCCGTGCTGAAAGCGCCCGGACAGCTTCATGACCGGGTATGGAAAAATCATGAGGAGAAGTTCCGGAAGAACTGTGAGAAGCTCCTGACGGACGAAGATACGCTCGTTCTGGTCGGGGATCACAGCTGGGGGAAAAAGCTCGCGGAGTGCGAGACGGATCTGCAATACATCCGTGACCTGCCCGGCCGGAAGATCCTGACGAGGGGCAATCACGACATGTTCTGGGATGCGAAGAAGACCGGACAGCTGAATGCCATGTTTCAGCCGGAGCTTACATTTCTGCAGGACAGCTATGAATCCTACCGGGACTACGCTCTTGTCGGAACAAAGGGGTTTACCTTTGAAGGCCCATTCTACCTCGACCGCCGGGGCCGGATCGCGGGCTGGGACGAGGAGGCGGAGATCCGTGCCCGGAAGCTCGTGAAGCGGGAGCTTGAGCGCCTTCGGAAGTCTTTTGAACTGGCGAAGGCAGACGGATTCAGGAAATATATCATGTTCCTGCATTATCCGCCTACCAATATTCTGGAGGAGCTGGCCAAGGGTCCGGAAGCACGGCGCAGCGGCTTTATCGATATGGCTGAGGAATACGGTGCGGAGCAGGTGATCTACGCGCACTGTCATGGCGAGAGCCGCTTTCATGACAGCATTCATGGGGAATATCGCGGAAGGACGTATCATCTGGTCTCCGGCGATTTCCTGCGGTGGAAGCCGCTGAAGATCCTGGATTAAAAGCCTCCGGCGGAACGCAGCTTTGCCAATGGGAACGTGATTCTCAACCTGCGCGGCGCGGCAGGCCGCCGAGCCGTTCCTGAAAAATGATCTGCTTCACAATATCATCCTTGTCAACGGGATTCCGGAAATACATCTGCCGGAAGAATGAAAAGCAAATAACTGCAGGAGGTAAAAATGAACATCTGTGATATGAAATGGACAAGAGAGCCGGCCGATTATAAGATCCGGCCCGACCGCGTGGAGATCACGACTCTTCCGCATACCGATCTGTGGCAGCGGACATATTATCATTTCCGCAATGACAATGCGCCGGTGCTGCAGATGGAGACCGACGAAAAGTATTTTTCGTTCATTGTGAAGACCGATTTTACGGAAAGCCATCACCGGTTCGACCAATGCGGAATCGTCCTGTACCTGGATTCCGAGAACTGGCTGAAGGGCTCTGTGGAATATGAAAATGAATCCTTTCAGCACCTCGGGTCCGTCGTCACGAACCACGGGTATTCCGATTGGGCGACGACCGCCATTCCGGCGGACGTAAAGACCATGTGGTACCGCCTGAGCCGCAGAGAGGACGACTATTGCATAGAATGCTCGAAGGACGGCGTGGAATTTACGCAGATGAGGGTCTGCCACATGTGGGAAGGCGGGGGAACGATCCGTTTCGGCATCTATGCCTGCAGTCCGGAAGAGTCCTCCTTCAAGGCGGTCTTCACGGACATGCAGATCACGGAATGCGCGTGGAAGGCGCATGACGGCCAGCAGCCTGACTGAGATGTACTTTTACGGAGCAGGATTCGATGTATTCGGACCTGCTCCGTTTTTGGATGCTGTTTCGGCGGACTTCAGGAATAAAGCGGAACATCCGGGGCCCTGCCTGTATTGCTGTGGAAACGACCCGCGAAATCTGATGGGTCGGGAGAAGTGCGGGAGTGCACTTGTACGGTGACGAAAGATATTGCATAGCGCAGGAAATTCGAGTATATTAAAGACCGGTCGCGGGAACAGAAAAATCAATGCTGTCCCGGGTACAAAGAAAGAACAACAGAGCAGATTTCGATCAGTAGGAAAAGAGAAAAAGAATATGAATAATTTTGTACAGTACACACCCACGAGAGTAGTTTTCGGCAAAGACACGGAGATGCAGGCGGGCAGCCTGATCAAGGCGGACGGCGGCAGCCGTGTGTTCGTAGTCTATGGCGGCGGCAGCGCAGCAAAGAGCGGACTGCTGGGCCGCGTGACAAAATCGATCGAGGACGCAGGCCTTGCCGTCAAGACATACGGCGGCGTAAAGCCCAATCCCACACTTGCCCATGCTGAGGAGGGAGTCCGCCGGGCCGTGGAATTCGGTGCGGACTATATTCTGGGCGTAGGCGGCGGCAGCGTCATCGATACCGCCAAGGCGATCGCCCACGGAACATCCCATCCCGATGCAGCACTCTGGGATATTTGGTATAAGAAGGTCAAGATCACGGAATCCCTGCCGGTCGCCTGTGTGCTGACCATTGCAGCGGCCGGATCGGAAATGTCCGCCGATGCGGTCCTGACGAATGAGGAGAACGGCAAGAAGAAAGGCTTCGGCACCGAGCTGAACCGCTGCCGGTTCGCCATCATGAACCCGGAGCTCCTGCCCTCCGTTCCGGATTATTATTTCTTCGCAGGTGTCGCGGATATCATGATGCATACCATGGAGCGTTATTTCATCCCTGGCATCAAGTGTGAACTGACGGATGAGATCGCGGAAGGACTCCTGCGCACGGTCATTAAGAACGCGAGGATCGTGAAAGAGAACCGCAGCGATTATGATGCCAATGCGGAGATCATGTGGGCCGGAGCCCTGTCCCACAACGATCTGACAGAATGCGGCAGAGGCAAGGATTTCTCGGTACATAAGCTTGGCCAGCAGATGGGCGGTATGTTCGACCTCGTGCACGGCGCGACCGTGACAGCCGTCTGGAGTGCGTGGGCAGCGTATCTCTACAAAGACTGCCCGTCCCGATTCTCAAGATATGCAAGGAAGGTATGGGGCGTGACGGAGGAGGATGACATCAAGGCTTCGGAGGAGGGAATCCGCCGGACGGTCGCTTTCTTCCGGGAGATCGGCATGCCGGTATCCATTAAGGAGATGGGCATTAATCCTTCCGAGGAGGAGCTTGACCAGCTGGCTCTCGAGGCTTCTTACTTCAAGACGATCACGATCACGAAGATCAAGCCGGTAGATTATGAAGGCATCAAAGAGATGTACCATATGGCGATGGACGGCGTGGAAGTCTGAGACAGACGGCACACACCATGCAGGAATTCCGAGGCAGAGAATACGATCTGCGCGGCTGGAATGCTGAGGTGTTCCTGAACAGAAAAAATGCAGCCGGAATGCTGAGGCGTTCCTGAACAGAAAAATGCGGAAGAACCTTTGAGAGAAAGGGCTTCCGCATTTTTCATTATCGCATAATGCCTGCGGCTTAAGTCGACAGATACGCGCAAAGAGGAGCATGTCTTTATTATGAGTACGCTTCTGCGATGTAAATACCGCCTGTCGGGGGTGGGAACAGCTCAGGGCGAGACCCTGATGCCAAGCCGGTATCCCTGGGGAGTATAGCCCGTGGATTCCCTGAACACACGGCCGAAATAGCTGGCACTTGCAAATCCGCAGCTCCCGGCGATCTCTTTGATTCCCAGATCCGGAGCGTCCATGAGAAGTATTTTTGCATGATGGAGACGGATGCCGCGCAGATAGTGCATGATGGTCTCCCCGGTGACACCCCTGAATACGGTGCATAGATATTCCGGCGTCCTGTGGAACTGTGCAGAGAGGTCATCCAGGGAGAGGTCTCTTGCGTAATGGTCTTCCAGATAAAGTATGATCTCTCTGACCACCTCTGATTCTTTTGCAGCCTGACTCATCGGGAGACGGCGCACAACGCCGGACAGATCAAGGAGCAGGCTGTACAGCTCCGCGGAGCAGAGCGAAGGCTGCGGTTTTGCTTCTGATACAAGGTCCTTCAGCGTATCGAGATGAGACAGGAAAAGACCGGGAGTGCTGAGCGTGTAAACACCCTGCCGGCTCAGTTTGAGGCAGCTCAGGATCTTTGTACACGCGCCTCCGTCAAATCCTATAAAATGTACGACCCAGCCGCCGCCCAGGCTGTGATACATGTGTCCGACGTGCGGCTCCAGGATGGCAATCTGGCCAGGGTTCAGCACAGCTTTTTCATTGTCAAGATAGAGTTCTCCGATTCCGGACACACAGTAAAAAATCTGCCAAAGAGGAAAGCCGCCGGGCCGCCGGATCGGCTCCTGCACATGGTCGAGCCCGATATTTATGAGGAGCAGCGGAATTCTCTCCCTCTGACGTTTGGTCACATTGAACGTATAGTACATATCAGATCACTCCACATTAAGAATTTAATATGATTATTAATATACTAAGATTGCCATGCATCTGCCGTCAAGTTAAAATTAATTTAAAAGTAATCGTAACGAGCTGCAGATACGTGAAGCAGCAGATCCCTGGATCGGCGAATGCGGAAGTCTTTTGAATGTTCACGCGATCCGCATGGAGTACAGACCTTCGCAGATGCCTGATAACATAAGTTAAGAAAGGAGCAGTCTTATGAGTCTTCCGGTAGTTAAACGCGATGAGAGAGGCATTTCCACACTTTATGTACATGACAAACCATTCTTCATGAGAAGCGGTGAGATACACAATTCCAGCGCATCCGACGCGGAGTTCCTTGAGAAGAATCTCTGGCCGGCTCTTCGCGGCCTGAACATGAATTCCGTGATCGCCCCCCTTTACTGGGAGCTGATCGAGCCGGAAGAGGGAAAGTATGACTTTACCCTGCTTGAGAAGATGATCGCCTCCGCAAGGCGCGAAGGCCTGAAGCTCTGCTTCCTCTGGTTCGGACTCTGGAAAAATGCCGAGTCCTTCTATGTTCCGGCATGGATGAAAAAGGATACCGGAAAGTATTTCCGTACGGAGAAGGTCTCCGGAGAAAAAATGAATACGATCTCCCCGCTGTGCAAAGCCGCGGTGGAGAAAGACCGTCAGGCATTTACCGCCGTGATGCGCCGCATCCGCGAGATCGACTCTGAGGAGAATACGGTCATCGTCATTCAGGTGGAAAATGAGATCGGCCTTCTGGGTACTGACAGGGATTACAGTGAGACCGCAAATGCCGCATTTGCGGAGTCTGTCCCGGAAGCGCTGGCAGCGGCTCTCGGAAAGACCGGTACCTGGGAAGAGCTCTACGGGGAGGATGCCGGAGAGGCTTTCATGGCCTGGTACTTTGCCTCCGCAGTAGAGACGATCGCCGCTTCCGGGAAAGCAGAATACGATCTTCCCTGCTACGCCAATGCATGGCTCAGACAGAGTCCCTGGTTCCCGGGATCTTATCCGTCCGGCGGTCCGGTGGAGAGAGTGCAGCACATCTGGCGCGCGGCAGCTCCGTCGCTCTTTGCTTTTGGCCCGGATATCTATGTTCCCTACTGTGCGGACGTGATGGATTCTTTTGCGACAGAGGAGAATCCTCTCTTTATTCCCGAGATCCGGAAAGACGCTGTGGCTTCTTCCTATGCGCTGTATGCCTTCGGACAGAAGAACGCGATCTGCTTCTCTCCCTTCGGTATTGAAGATCTCGCACTGGATCCGGATCAGCTGGACAAGCCGCCGATGGATCTTATGATCGCTCTGAATATCGACCCGTCCGCGTTTGACATCACGGGAAGCAAGGAATGCCTTGCGGCGACCTATGACCTCCTTAAGCAGCTGGAGCCCCTGATGCTTCGCTATCGCGGGACGAAGAGCCAGCAGGCCTGCGTGCGCCACGGCGAGTGCGACTACAGCGCCTTCCTTCGCTTTACAGAATGTGACCTGGCTGTCTCCTACGGTCCCCGTATGAGCGGAAAGCCCCTCGGTGCATGCCTCGCTTTCGAGCTGACACCGGAGAAGTTCCTCCTGATCGGTCTCAACTGCACTCCTGCCTTCCATAATAAGCCCGGCGTGAACAAAAAGCTGGATATGCTTCGCATGGAAGATGGCCGCGTAGTGAACGGTGAATGGGTGAGCGGCCGCGTGCTGAACGGTGACGAGAAGATGAACCTGCGCTTCGGCGATATGCCGGGTGCGCTGATGGTGGATCTGTACCAGTACTGATGAGGACAGCCCGGCGTTCCTGCCGCGAAGGGGAGAAAATTTGCTCAGCGTCTTTTCTTCCCGATGCATCTATAACTCCTGTCAATCAGAGAAGATGTAAGTTTTCTCTGGGCAGCCTCAAATTTTGAAAGGCTTATAAAAGAGAACCGAAGAATGTGTTCAATGATTACACAGTCTGAGGTTCTCTGTTTTTTTCACATTTCGTGCAGATATATAGCACAGAAGAATGATGTCTGCAATAAACGCGGGGTTTTTGTTGCAAATGTTCGAAGGATGACCGGATATTTTGCACGGAATGAAGAGGATAAGGGGACGACAGAAAAGAATTAAGTGCGGACAGAGTCTATGATATATAAACTGAAAGAATCATGTTTGGGCGAAGAGAGGTTTGTATGGGACTTAATCATTTGGAATACAAGATAGTCAGGGCCGGTTCGGAGAAAAGCTTTATGCAGACGGATCCTGTAGTTCTCTATGTTCTGGAAGGAGAGATGAGCGTCAGATACTACGGGGATAAGATCCGCATGAAGAAGGATGATATCCTTCTGATCAATTCCGGTATGGAATACGGGATCGGCACTTACAGGGAAGCGATTTACGGAACGGCATCTTATTCTATCGGGATCATTTCACAGATCATGGATAAGAAGAGCCTGATGCTGTATGCGGATTCCGCCAGGGACGTTCATCATTCTTACAATGACCTCCGTGAGATCCTGCAGGAAATGACAGCAGAGTACATTCTGCATACGCACCAGACGCGCGCAGCGATGGACAGCCTGATGCTGAGACTTCTGGACTGCCTGATCGAGAATTAT
This sequence comes from uncultured Clostridia bacterium, assembly GCA_946629525.1. Lineage (GTDB taxonomy): Bacteria > Bacillota > Clostridia > Lachnospirales > Lachnospiraceae > Chordicoccus. The sequence goes on along the minus strand of CAMOXU010000022.1, from coordinate 24,888 downwards.
CAGTTGGGACAGGGACAGATCGAGGCGGACGCGAACGACACGGATGCGAGAATGCGGCAGATGATGCAGTATATCATCAACCACATTCACGATGAGATCAGTCTCTCGGACCTTGCTGATGAGATGTATGTATCGACGTCGACTTTGTCCAGGATCTTTAAGAAAAGCACGGGCATGTATTTTGCGGACTATGTGATGCGTCTGCGAGTCCGCACATCGCTGGGGCTTCTGCGGACATCGGAGCAGAATCTGACGCAGATCGCCATGAACTGCGGGTTTTCGACATCTGCTGCCTTTAACCGCTCTTTTAAAAAAGTGACCGGCATGATGCCGTCGGAATACAGGAAAAAGTATCAGGTCTCAAAGGAGAACGAGGAGAAGGAGATCCGGGACGAGCAGGAGATCCGGGAAGAGCTGCGCAGAAAGGGATATCAGTACAGCCGGCAGGACAACAGGAAGGAATATGACCTGAATCTGAGCGAGCTGAGTCCCGCCTCCTATACACCGGTCTGGAACCGGTGCATCAATGTCGGGAGCCTGCATGAGCTCGGCAGGGCCAACACACAGTTCCATGTAATGTATCTTCAGGAGCATCTGCATTACAGGTATATCAGAGTATGGAATATTTTCTCCGAGAAGATGCTGGTCTCGGACGGAGAGACGCTCGGACAGTATAATTTTGACATGATCAATCAGGTGCTGGACTTTATGGTGGTGCATCACCTGAGACCTTTCCTGGATCTGGGGAGAAGACCGGATACGGCGATCCGGGCCCAGGGAAAAGAAGTCTATTATAAAGAAGAATATATTCATTTTGCCTCTGCGAGGATCTGGAGGGATATCCTGCGGGCATTCCTCGACAATGTAATCACCCGGTACGGGATCGAGGAAGTCGCGGGGTGGATCTTTGAACTCACGCGGGATTTCCACACACAGGAGAACGGACTCTACGAAGACAATAATTATGACTTCTTTGACGCCTGGAAGACCGCATACGATGCGATTCGCGAGAAGGTGCCCGGCGCGCTGTTCGGAGGAATCTCGACAGTCATTGAAGTGGACCGGGACTTTGCCGAGAAGTTCTTTAAAAAATGTACAGAGGAGAATTACCGCCCGGATTTCGTATCCTTTTTCCTGTACCCGTATGAGGCGGTGAACGATTCACAGGGAGAGTCGATGAAGAGGGTCGCAGCGGCTGACCTGCACTTTGAGGAGGAACGGGTCCGTCAGATGAAAAAGCTGATGGAGACAGTGGGTCTGGGAGACTGCAGGTTGTTCCTGTCGGAGTGGAACAATTCGATCGGGAACAGGAACTACTTAAATGACAGCTGCTTCAGGTCCGCTTATCTGACGGCGAAGACCGTGGAGCTCTGGGGCATGACCGATATGATGGTCGTCATGGGCGGAACGGACTGGGTCAGCAGCCACATCGATACGAATAAGGTCCTGAACGGAGGCATCGGGCTTCTGACCAAGGATACGATCCCGAAGCCGGCATTCTACGCATTTTCATTCTTAGAACACATGGGGAGCCAGTTCCTTGCGAAGGGCGATCATTATCTTCTGACCAAGAAGGGGAACGGCGACCTCTATCTTCTGTGCTTTAACTTCTGCTGGTTCCAGCCGAATCGGGCCGAGAATAATGATGAGATCGGTCTTGACAGGATCCGGCAGATCCGTTTTGACGACGAGCGGAGGCTGGAGATGGAATTTATATTGAAGGGGATGCCGGAAAAAGGAGAATATACGATCAAGAAAAGATCTCTCAACAGACAGAGCGGAAGCGTTCTGGATGAGTGGGGAAGGCTGGGGTATGAGACGAAGCTGAACCGGGATGATGTCAAGTATCTGCAGGCGATCAGCGTGCCCCGGATCGAGATGGAGCGGGTGGCGACGGATGCGCAGAGGAATATGGCTCTCAAGGTGAAGCTGGATCCTCAGGAAGTGGTGCTGCTGCATATTTATAAAAACTGAGCAGACGATCGCGAAGCGCCTGCACATCCTCGCGGAGCGTTTATCTCAGCGGGAGATTGGACCCCCACTGAGACAAATTGGTCATAAACTGCTACTTATGAAGTGGGGGGCTTCTCACACTGAGATAAAACAAAATAAGAATCATGAAAGCGGCTGCAACAAAGTAAGAATGTTTGTTGCAGCCGTTCTTTGTTTATCTGAAAAAGGGCTCATCGGTTGCAAATGATAGAGTCCCTTTCAGAACTGCTGAAAAGAATGCAGGTATGGTTCTTCTGTAAAATGTAAGCAGAAATGCTGTCCGCAGCAAATACGACGCATAGGGGGAATTTTTATGAAGCTTACGAATGAACAGCGGGAAAAAGTGGAATCGATCCTGTCACAGATGACGCTTGAGGAGAAGATCGGGCAGATGAATCAGGAATCTCCCTCTATCGTGGGGGGGTTTGACGTGCCGTTCTCGGAGCTGATCGAGATGCTCACGGACGGAAGGCTTCCTCAGGAGGAGTTTGAGCGGCTCATGTCTACGGCCAAACAGGATTTTCACGAGGAGGAGATCCGGGCGGGACTGGTCGGATCAGTCATGGGCAATGACCCGAGGAAAGCGAACGAGCTGCAGAAGATCGCTGTTGAAGAGACGAGGCTCGGGATTCCTCTAATCATCGGATTTGACGTGATCCACGGTCTTCGCAGCGTATTTCCCATTGCAATCGCGGAGGCAGGATCCTTTGACGACGAGCTGCTTACGGAGACGGCGCGCATGGCCGCGAAGGAGTCCAGAGCGCACGGCATCAGCTGGAATTTCGCGCCCATGATCGATGTTGCCCGCGATTCCCGCTGGGGACGCGTCTCGGAAGGACCCGGTGAGGATACGTATCTGGGAAGCAGATTCGCCCGGGCCAAGATCCGCGGACTGCAGGGGGATACCTCCTCTGCGGAAAACTATGTGGCAGCCTGCACCAAGCATTACATCTGCTACGGTGCCTGCGAGGGCGGACGGGACTATAATACGACATCCATGTCCACGTCGCAGCTCTACAATGTCTACCTGCCGACGTTCCGGGCAGCCATGGAGGAAGGCGCCGCAACGGTAATGGCGGCTTTCAACGATATGAACGGGGTCCCCTGTACGGTGAATAAGTATCTGCTTCGCGATGTCCTGAAAGGTGAGCTGGGACTTTCCGGCTTCGTCGTGAGCGACGCCAACGCGATCAAGGAATGCGTCATTCACGGAATCGCGGCGGACGATGCGGACGCAGGCATACAGGCGGCAATTGCGGGAATGGATATGGATATGGGAACGCATATCTATAAGGATCACCTGAAGGAAGCGGTGGAGAGCGGGAAGGTCTCTTTGGAGGTGATTGACGAGGCAGTCAGAAGGATCCTCTCCGTCAAGGTGTGGCTGGGCCTCTTCGAGCATCCCTACGTGCCGGAGGAAGTCATCGAAGCCTATGAAAAGGGAATCCCGGCCGAACATGCGGCGCTGGCGCGCAGGGCGGCGGAGGAATCGGTCGTCCTTCTGAAGAATGAGGGAAATATCCTGCCGCTTGACAAAAAGAAGAAGATCAGCCTGGTCGGCACTCTGGCGAATTCCGCGGATGAGGTGACCGGCGCCTGGGCGATGGGATGGAAGAAAGAGGACTGCGTCACGATCCTGGACGGCTTTAAGAATTCCGGCGCGGAGATCGCTTATTATCCCTGCGGCGGTCCGGAGGGGAACCTGAATGAGGAGGAGCTGGCGGCAGCATGCGCGGACGGCGACGTGATCGTCGCGATCGTCGGGGAGACCACGGCGATGTCCGGTGAGGCCTCATCCAAAGCGGATATCACGCTTCCCGGCAGACAGAGAGAGATGCTCGCAAAGCTCATGGAATCCGGAAAGCCGGTCGTCACGGTGTTCATGAACGGAAGACCGCTTGCTCTTGGGTGGGAGGCGGAGCATCTCCCGGTCATGGTCGAGGCCTGGCATCTGGGAATACAGATGGGAAATGCAGTCGCAAGGATCCTTTTCGGGGATGCAGCGCCGAGCGCGAAGCTTTCCGCATCCTTCCCGTATGTGAACGGACAGTGCCCGATCTATTACAATCATCCTTCCACGGGAAGACCTGCGGGAAAGAGCAAATTCACATCCAAATATCTGGATGCGCCTGCGGAAGCCCTCTTCCCCTTCGGATACGGCCTCGGTTATACGACATACGCTTACAGCGATCTCGCCGTGGAGGAGAAGGAGGATCACCTGGAGATCCGCGTGAAAGTGGCTAATACAGGTGAGCGGGACGGCGTTGAAGTCGCCCAGCTCTACATGCAGGATGTCACGGCGAGCCTCGTGCGTCCGGTCAGAGAGCTCAAGGGATACGAGAGAGTGCATCTTTCTGCGGGAGAGACAAAAGAGGTCCTCTTCGCGCTTCCCAAAAAAGAGATGGGCTTCTGGGACAATGAAGGAAAATACCGTCTGGAGGACGGTCTCTTCAGAATTTACGCGGGCGGCAACTCGAGAGACCTGATGCAGGCGGAGATTACCGTAAAATTCTGATCCTGCCGCGTGGGGAAGCGAATCGCTCCGGAGATGAAAGTCTCCGGCGGATCGCGGCCACGCAATCAGGAAAGCGATGTAAAATCACCGGTCACATTAGGGCGGAATTTGCGGAACTTTGTGCGGAATGAAATTGTTTGAATGGCAGCACAATTATCATACAGCACACAGTTTCGCACTTGACCGGCCGCATTAAGAATGAAAGGAGAGGAATGACAATGAGCAGGACGATCAAAAACCCGATCATCCCGGGATTCTATCCGGATCCGTCCATCTGCAGGACGGGAGATGATTATTATCTTGTCTGCTCAAGTTTTGAACTGAGCCCCGGCCTTCCGATCTTCCACAGCAAGGATCTTGCGAACTGGGAGCAGCTGGGCTATGTGCTGACACCGCAGAATGGCTTCTATGTGGAGAAGAATACGGGCAACGGAGGCGTCATGGCTCCGACGATCCGCTATTACAACGGGACATTCTACATTATTAACTGCAATTTCAGCGACCGGGGCAACTTCATCGTCACGGCGAAGGATCCGGCGGGACCCTGGTCGGCACCTCATTTCCTTGACGACGTGCCCGGAATCGATGCATCGATCTTTTTTGACACGGACGGGAAATGCTACATCATGGGAACGGCCGATATCTGGCCGGACGGAAAAGGCGGGATGCGGCAGGGAATCTGGGCGGCCGAATATGATATTGAGAACTTCCGCCTGATCTCCGAACCGACTGCCCTGTGGGGAGGCGCGATGGCGGGCGTCGCTTCGCCGGAATCACCACACATTTATCATATCGGAGACTGGTATTATCTGCTGATCGCGGAGGGCGGTACGGAAATGTATCACAGTGCCACGATCGCGAGAAGCCGTTCGGCGCTCGGTCTCTACGAGGGAAACCCCTCCAATCCGATCCTTACCATGCGGCACATGGGGAAAAAGGCCCTGATCCAGAACGCCGGGCATGCAGATCTCGTAAGCACGGATGCCGGTGACTGGTATGCGGTATTCCTTGCGTCCCGCCTGATCGGCGGTGTCAGCAAGAATCTGGGGAGAGAGACCTTCATCGTACCTGTGGTATGGGAGGATGAGTGGCCGCTCTTTACGCAGGAGACCGGCAAAGTGGAGTGGGAATATCCCCTTCCTGAGGGCAGCGCGTGGTTCCCGGTGGAAAAGAAGCCGGTGCGCGACGAATTTGAAGGCGAAAAGCTCGGCCCTGCCTGGTCCTTCTGGGGGAGCGACGGCGAAAAATATCTGATCCGTACGGAGGAAGGAATTGCACTTCCGTGCATTCCGGAAGCGCCGCAGGATCCGCTTCGCCCTCTGTCCATGGAAACAAAGAGACCGGAAAACAACTCTCTTGCCTTCGTCTGCAGAAGACGCCTCGAGCCGAATTGCCGTTTCGCCTGCAGGATGCGCTTTGTGCCGCGGGGGAAGGATTGCGCGGGGATCGCGATCGTACAGGCCATGAACCATCAGCTGCATCTGGAGCTTGGCTGCGAAGACGGAAAGACCGTCGTCCGGCTGGTACAGTTCACTGCGGATTACGATCTGCAGCCGTATTTCCCGGGCTTTACGTCGACGACGAACCGGACGATCCTTGCGTCCGCGCCGTTTGAAGGAGAGGAGATCATCCTCGAGACGGAACTTCACGAGAACCGCTATGTCTTCCGCTATGGCAGCGGGGAAGACGGGCTCCGTGAACTCGCCTGTGCGGACGGAGCTGTCATCAATCCCGAGAAAGTGGGCTGCATGGTGGGAGAAGTTCTTGCGCTCTTTGCCAGCGGAAACGGAGAAAAGTCCGGAAACAGCGCGCTGTTTTGCTGGTCGGAGTATGAGGACCTTTGATCGCACCTCATCGCGCGATACGGCAGGAACGCTGAGGCGTTCCTGAATTGCAGAACGAAATTTCAGTTTGCAAAAAAGAGCAGAAAAAAGGTCTATTCCTTTCGCGATGCAACGGTGTTTCATCCTTTTTTGCAAGGAACGGAAGAGAATGTGGCAGTTAAACAGTATCGGAAAAGTGCTTAAAAAAAGATAATTAATGCAGTTGTTAAGTATCCTGTGTTGTTTCCGAAAAAAGGGTCGATGACCCGCACAGTGATATCTTCACGCGCTTTGGACAACAGATCCGACGAAGGGATCTGCCGCAGGAAGGGGAGAACCGGAGCGCAAATCAAAGGAGGAAAGAAATATGGAAGAAAAGAGAGCTGCAGCAGTGCAGGAAAAAGCCAGCCCGAAGCTTCTGGTGGGCTACGGACTCGGCGAGATCGGATGCCAGATGAGCTGGTACATGATCAACAACTATCTGAACATTTTCTACACGGACGTTGTAGGACTTACGGGCGCGGCGATCTCCACGATCGTCCTGATCGCCAGAATCTGGGATGCGATCAACGACCCGATGATGGGACAGATTGCTGACCGCACCAATACCCGCTGGGGTAAGTTCCGCCCCTATCTGATGTTCGCACCGCCTGTCCTTGCGATCTTCAATATTTTGACCTTCACGGTATTCCCGGTGCAGGGCCTGGCCAAGGTAATCCTCTGCGGCCTTTGCTATATCGGCGCCGGCATGGCTTACACAGCATGCTCCATCGCTTATCAGGCGCTGCTCAACGTTATCGCGGTTGACTCCAGAGTCCGTCAGCTCCTTGCCACGGCAAGAAGTACCGGCGCATCCATCATCGGCATCATCCTTTCGATGGTCGCTATGCCCCTGATCCTTCACTTCAGTTCTGCTGTTAACGCGAACGGAGAGAAGATGGCAGACGGTCACGGCTATTTCGTGGCAACGGTGATCTTCTCCCTGATCCTGATCCCTGTTTTCTGGCTCTGCGCAGCGATCTGCAAAGAGACCTATACAGATCATCTTCACGGAAGCGCTCCCGCTGAGAAGGCTTCCTTTATCGACAACATGAAGGGCCTGTTCCAGAACGATCAGCTGCTCATGGTCGTCATCGCAACTGTCATTGGTACCATCTGCGTTACCGGTCGTTACGGAATCCTTGTCTATCATGTTATCTACGTCGTAGGCGGCCCGCAGTACATTGCTACTATGTTCACCGCCATGACAGTCGGTCAGCTTTGCGGCACACTTACGGTTCCGTGGGGCACCAAGATGTTCGGCAAGCGCAACTATATGATCATTATGAATGTGGTCATGGCAGCAGGCTTTGTGGCACTGTTCCTCAATCCCACCAGCAATCCCGTATTCCTGATCGGCGCATCCTTCATCGGATCTCTCGGATTCGGAGCTCCCGCCATCTGCTACGGCATGGTCGGCGACTCCCTCGAGTACGGCGACTGGAAGCTCGGAAAGCGCCAGGAAGGTCTTGCGGCTTCCATGCTGAGCTTCGGCGTCAAGCTGGCGACTGCGATCTGCGCTCCTGTTGTCCTTCTTCTTGAGGCTGTCGGTTATGTTCCGAATCAGGCACAGACTGCTTCCACTCAGATGGGCATCAACTTCATGGTCAACATGCTTCCGGCTATCCTCGCACTTGTTTCCTGCATCCCGCTGATCTGGTACAAGCTTTCTGACAAGCGCGTCGCAGAGATCCGTGAGGACCTTGAGGCAGGCAAGCATGCATGGGACAAACAGTAATATAAGAAGCTGATTTCTGACAGATCAGAGCATCATTGGGTCAGCTGTTCAGCAATCTGACATGACGAAGAGCGGAGTGACCCTCCGCTCTTTTTCATTCTATATAAGAGAGGTATCTTATGAAGAACAACTATATTTTTCCTTTCTTATGGATGCGCGGTGAGCCGGAAGAGGTGATCCGCGAGGAGATCGAAAAAATCGCAGAGTGCGGTATCCGGGCGATCTGTGTGGAGGCAAGGCCCCACAAGGACTTCTGCGGTCCCGGATGGTGGCATGATATGGACATCGTCCTCGATGAGGCGAAAAAGCGGGATATGAAGATATGGATCCTGGACGACAAGCATTTTCCCACGGGTTATGCGAACGGTCTGATCGAACAGCACCCGGAGCGGAAAAAGCAGTACATTGCCTGCACCACGGCTGATCTCTTCGGGATGAGCCGCCCTCTTACGCTCAATATAAAGCGGATGCTGAAGCCCACGATCGGCTTCTGGGAGATCGGCAATCCGGTCGATTACGCGGAGCAGGCGAGGAATACGGTCGTTTCCGTCGTGGCGCTCCGCTATGACGAGGGGCATGTATTCCACGAGGAGACGGTGGATCTGACAGATCTGTGCAGGGACGGAAAGGTCTCTTTCAAGCTTCCCGAGGGACAGTGGCGCGTTCACGTGGTCTACCGCACGAGGACGGACGGCGGAGATCCGACTTATATCAATATGATCGACAGGGTGTCGGCCCACACGCAGATCGAGGGCGTCTATGAAGCACACTACGCCCGGTACGCATCGGAGTTCGGGAAGACGATCGCCGGATTCTTCTCCGACGAGCCCCAGTTCGGAAATATCAGCGAGCAGAGCTTCGATACGAAGCTCGGCAAAAAGAAAATGCCGCTTCCCTGGAGCGATGAGGCGGAGGAGATGCTGGAAAAGCGGTACGGGGAAAAATACCGCGCCCTTCTCCCGTTCCTCTTTGCGGAGAGCGCGGAGAAAAAGCTTGAGCCGCAGATCCGCTACGACTATATGGATTGCATATCCAAACTGTATGCGCAGAATTTTGCCCGTCCCATCGGAGAGTGGTGCCGTGCGCACGGCGTAGAGTACATCGGACACGTCGTGGAGGACAACGGCGTTCACAGCCGGCTGGGTCTCGGCGCCGCGCACTGGTTCCGGGCTATGGAAGGCCAGGATATGGCAGGGATCGACGTGATCGGCGGTCAGTACTATTTCGGAGCTCCGAAGGAGGAGCGGAAGCTGATGGCGGAAGGGGACGGCGAGTTCTTCCACTATGCGCTCGGGAAAATGGGCGCTTCCGGAGGACATCTGGACCCGAAGAAAAAGGGCCGCACGATGTGCGAACTCTTCGGAGCCTACGGCTGGGGGTTCGGCGTGCGCGATATGAAGCATCTGCTGGATCATCTGCTCGTGAGAGGAATTAACCATCTGGTCCCGCACGCCTTTTCCATGGCGGAGTTCCCTGATCCCGACTGTCCGCCGCACTTCTATGCGAGGGGGAACAATCCCGAGTTCCCGTATTTTGCGGAGCTCATGAAATACGCGAACAGGATGTGCGATCAGCTGAACGGAGGAGAGCACATCGCATCCGTCGCTGTACTCTACGACGGCGAACTGGACTGGACGGGAGACCGCATGCCCATGCAGAAAGTATGCCGAGTCCTCACTGAAAATCAGATCGAGTTCGATATCGTATGCCTCGATATGCTCCGGGATCTGCCCGCATACAAGGGCTCTCTCGAAGGCGGCAGGCTGGTCATGAACGGAGTGACATTTGACGCACTGCTCGTACCGGGTGCGGACTATGTGCCTGAGGGACTTCCTGCATTTGCAAAGTCCGCGGAAGGATTCCCGGTCTGGTTCGCGGGCAGAAGACCGCTTGGCATCCTGAGCGATGAGAGCGGAGCTGCGGAAGATACGGAGGCGCTTGGCCGGATCCCGGTCGTTCCGCTCGACACTCTGGCGGAAAAGCTCCGTGAGATCGGGGCCGGAAAGCTCACGCTCACACCGGCTGCGTCTTTCGTCACGGTCTACCATTATAAAAAAGACGGTCAGGTCCTGATGCTCGTGAACGAGTCGGCGCAACATGCCTTTGATGGGTCTCTTGAAGTGGAATCGGATAAGGATTTTGTGTATTACGATGCTGCGGAAGACGGATATGAGGAGGCACAGTGCAGCGGGAATGAGGGGAAAGTGAAGATCCGGATCCGGCTGCAGCCCGGGGAGAGCTGTCTGCTCATGGAAAAGAGGGATGGAATCGCAGTTCGCGGAGAACATCCGGACGTCAGCGAACGGATCGCGGAGTGCGGTGAATTCATCGATCTCTCCGGAGACTGGGAAGTGCAGTGTACGAAATCCGGAAAGGGATCTCCGGCGGGAGAATGGAAAAAGATGCAGGAGCTCACTCCCATCAGTGACGCGGATCCGGACTTCTCGGGAACGATCCGCTACCGCAGGGAACTGCAGATCGGGAGGCAGCCTGCGGAGGCCTATCTTGCGGCGGAAGAGGTTTATGAGGTCATGCGCGTGTTCGTGAACGGGAAAAACGCCGGAGCAGTCCTCACACCGCCCTATCAGATTTCTGTCGGGCAGCTTCTCCAGCCCGGTGCCAACACGATCGAGATCGAGGTGGCGACGACGCCGGCCCGTGACGCGGCTTCTTATCCGCAGCCGCCCTTCGACTTCTTCCATGAAGCCCTGGAGCCGACCGGAATGTGCGGTAAAGTCGGGATCTGGCTTGGCTGATGCATGATTATGATTTCTGACGCGGAATTCCCGTGATTTCGATCGTGAGATGAATGCGCAGAATGAAACTTCTCTCTGACATGGGATACTGACCCGTGTCAGAGATCTGAAGTCTTCGGGGTAAAGGCAGATCAGGGCGTTCCTGATGCTTCGCGCATGAAAACCGGCACAATCTGCAACTGATGTTGTTCGTCTGTTGCAGATTGTGCTTTTTTATTGCCGCAGACAATCGGGATTCGCAAAGATTGACACCTCTTCTAAAACAGCTGAAAAGAATAAAAGCAGTCAATCCCATAAAATAATAGCTGGAAACAACACAGACACCAATGTTATTCAGTTCCCGGCGCCGCAAGGGCGTCCCACGAAAGGAGAGGTTTTATGTATAAATATGACAGAAAAGGACCCAAGCGTGGTGTGGCTCTCTACAGCTACTCTGCAGAATTCGGTCTGACAAAGACACTGGAAGACTGCTTTGAAGATGTCCATGATATGGGCGCCCATGGAATTGAGATCCTGGCCAACACACATATCGAGAATTATCCGTATCCGACAGACGAATGGGTAGAGAACTGGTTCAGACTCTGCGACAAGTACGAGATCGTTCCCGTAGAGTACGGCAACTGGATCGACTCTCATGTTCTCGGCGACAGAGATCTCACGACAGAGGAGTCTGTTGAGATGCTCAAGAGGGATATCCGCCTGGCACACCGTCTCGGGTTCACTGTCATGAGAACCAAGATGCCCGTCATCAACGATCTGCTCGAGCCGGTCCTGAACTGGAGAGAGATCATCAAGGGAGCTCTGCCGCTGGCAGAGGAGCTCGGCATTCAGATGTGCCCGGAGATCCACACACCGTCCAACCTGAAGGGCAAGCTGGTCTCGGATTTCGTGGACTTCATCAAGGAGACAGGCACAAAGAACTTCGGCCTTAATATCGACTTCTCCGTATTCCGTACAGAGTTTGCACCGGGCGAGTGGAGAGATCCCAACTATACGCCCAACAAGCCCGAAGACATCATCCCGCTTCTTCCCTACATTTACTGCTGCCATGCCAAGTTCATCAACATGAGCGATGACTTTGAGGAGACGACGATCCCGTATCCGGAGATCATCAAGGTCATGCAGGAGAACGGCTACGAGGGATATCTCCTCAGCGAATATGAAGGCGCAGACAAGTATGATGAAGGCTACGAAGTAGGGCAGACGCTGAGAAAGCAGCATGTCATGCTCAAGAATCTGCTCGGTGACTGAGGAGTGAAAGCAGAGAAATCCATTTTTTGAACTTAAAGTCATCAGCAAGTCTTGCGGGAATCAATAATACTTCGGTTTGGAGGAAAAAAATATGGAAAAACAGGTAATCCAGTCTGTAGGATTCAGAAATATTAAAGATGAGAACGGAAATGTCACGGGCTTCCAGTTCAAGGTCAGACTTCCCTATTACAGAGGGATCTTTCTCTCCCAGATCCGTCCGGGAACACTCTTTGTCGACGGCGAGAAGATCGAGAAGGACGACATCGTATGGAACATCAAGGGCGAGGATTTCACGAATGAAGAGATGAGAACGGACTTCCAGACACACTGGGCTGTCACATGCCCCGCTGTTCTGAAGGTGAAAAAGCCGGGCGGACTCGCACAGGGCTATCATGACCTGAAGTACGGCTTCTGCTTCACATCTTCCTATATGCCGCCCATCATCCAGGATCATCTTGATCCGGATCAGGAGAGCATGGTATTCATGCCCGAGTTCGGCCATCATGTAAACGAGAGAAGACTTCTGATCGTATGATCAGGTCACGACAGGAACGCCGAGGCGTTCCTGAACGAAAGCTGTGAAGCGATCCGGATTTAGATTATCGGGCTCGCGAAGCAGTTCTCATAATCGAAGAAAGGCGCAGCCCGTTCCGGGAAGCGCAGCCGGGGCTTCTGCTCCGGATCGGCATACAGGAGCCGGTGATCGTTTGGATCGCCGGCTCCTGTCCGCGTTTTTGCCGTGAAGGAAATTCCGGTGATCGTAAATGAGGGACATGGGGGCTCCTGTCCGCCTGTGATCTTTGCTTTCCGACATGGACGTCTGCAAATACTGCAAAAAATAGAAGTGCGCACGCGATTTTTATGGAGCGGATCGGTTCGTGACAGAATGGTTTTGCAACATGTGCAAGGGGATATAATCATTTGTTGCGCGATTAGATACCTGCATCGCTCTGCTTGCAATGAAAGTGATGATCAGGGAAATCTATGAAAAGAATAAACAGTGCCTTTTCAATAAAATAGTACTATCAGAAAAATTCGATTCACGTAAAATCAATATAAAAGGAGGGAACACATGAAAGACATCGGAATTGCGATCATCGGTCATGGATTCATGGGCCATGAGCACGAGAAAATGCTCCTGGATTTCCCGGGGATCAAACTGATCGGCTTTGCGGATATCGATCCGAAGCAGCTTGAGGATGTGACGGAGGGCCTTAAGAGATACAGCAGCAACGAAGAGCTGATTAATGATCCCGAAGTTGACGTCGTCCTGATTGCCGCGAACAACAGATTCCACAAGGATCTGGTCATTCAGGCTGCGAATGCGAAGAAGGATATCATCTGCGAGAAGCCCGTCGCCATGAGCCTTGAGGAGCTCGATGAGATGGAAGCTGCCGTCAAGGAAAACGGCGTGAAGTTCACCGTGCACCATCAGCGCCGCTTCGATCCGGACTTCCGTACAGCCAAGGCTGTCTATGATTCCGGCACGCTGGGCGATGTTTACTGCGTGAAGAGCATGCTCTACGGCTTCAACGGCAACATGCATGACTGGCATGTCTTCGTGAGCGAGGGCGGCGGAATGCTCTATGACTGGGGCGTACATCTTCTGGACCAGTTCTGCTGGATGTTCCCGGGCGCGAAGCTCAAATCCGTATTTGCCGATATCAGGAACGTCATCAATACGGAAGTCGACGACTATTTCCAGATCATGATGCGCTTTGACAACGGCGTGACAGCGACTCTGGAGCTGGGCACTTATTTCCTGACGGACAAGATGCATGACAAGTGGTTCGAGCGCCACTGGTTCATCGGCGGCAACAAGGGAAGCGCCTATGTGGACGGCTTCGGCCCGGAGGGCAAGATCGTCCGCACGAACGGCCTTCTGCAGAACGTCGGCGGCAAGCGCACCATGACGGCTGCAGGACCGACAAGATCTTTCGGACCGCCGCCGGAAGGAAAGATCCTCACGGAGGAGCTTCCGAAGGTCGACACCAACCACAGAAATTACTTCGAGAACTATGTGAAGGCATGGCACGGCGAGGAGGAATTCCTTGTAAAGATTTCCGAGACACGCCGCGTACTCCGCCTGATGGATGCGGTGAGAGAGTCCGGAAGGACCGGAAAGTCCATCGATTTCGAATAATTGACCGGTAAAGATCCCGGCTCCTTCGCGGGGGCCGGGATCTTTTCATTGTGCACAGGTATAAATCAGGAATTTGATAAGCAGATAACGGGAAGTTTCAGTGATCAGGATGTGACCGGAGGAAATATATGCATCAGGAATTTATTACACTGTCCGAAGAGAGAAACGTAACTTTAACAGCAATGATCCAGGGAGTCGGAGGAGAGTTCCGCGGAATAACCGCAAGACCTGCGGTACTCGTTCTCCCCGGAGGGGGATATCAGTTCTGCTCTGACCGGGAGGCGGATCCCGTCGCGTTCGCATTCATGAAGGCGGGATACCACGCGTTTATCCTCCGCTACTCCGTAGGAGAATACAGTAAGTGGCCGCAGCCTCTCCTGGATTATGAACAGGCGATGGAATATATTGCGGGGAAGGCGGAGGAATGGCATGTGATGACGGATAAGATCGCCGTGGTCGGCTTCTCGGCCGGCGGTCATCTCGCCGGTGCGGCCGCGACGATGGGAACGCCCCGTCCGGCAGCGGCGATCCTCGGTTATCCTGTGCTCAGGGAGGAGACAGCGCTGGAAATAGGGCAGGCTATGCCCGGAATTCCGGAGCGTGTGGATGAGAATACCTGCCCCTGCTTTCTGTTCGCGACAAGGACGGACAGTGTAGTCCCGATTCAGAATACGATCGATATGCTGGATGCCCTGAACCGGTACCATACGACGTTCGAGTGCCATATTTATGCGTACGGCCCGCATGGATTTTCCACAGGTGATCACTCTGTGCAGAGCTGCGAGACAAGGTTTCCGGTAAGAGGATCCGGATGGGTGGAGGACAGCATCGCCTGGCTGCATGACCTCTTCGGGGATTTCGGAAATGAAGGGCTGATGAAGCCTGCGCTGAGAGCCCATGTCAATGACGATGCCCTGGCATGGCTGAGTCTTGACTGCAGTATCTCACGCATTTACGGAAATCCCAAAGCCAGGGAGGCGCTTTCGGGAACGATAGCGAAAATGCGGGAGAAGATCACGCCGTTCACACCGGAAATGACATTTGACGATATGATGCAGGCACTCGGCAAGATGACGCTTCGGGATCTTCTGATTGAGAGAGGGATCGATACGGACAAACTGGACGCCATGAATGAGGCGCTGGGGAAGATACCAAATATCTGACAGAAAACATCGAAAAAACTTATAGTTATGAACGGCAATGAAAAGGAGAAGTGTTATGGACAAAAAGGTAAAGAGGGGCGTGGCCATCTACAGCTATTCTGGTGAATACGGCCGCACGATGAACCTGGAGGACTGCTTCAAGGATATGCAGGATATGGGCGCGACGGGCATCGAGATCCTGGCAAATTCCCATATCGACAGCTATCCGGAACTCTCCGAGGAATATGTGGCAAAGTGGGAATATCTCTGCAATAAATACGGGATCGAGCCTGTCGAGTACGGTCACTGGATAGATACAAGACTCTATAAGAACAGAGACATGTCTCTGGAGGAAGCCAGAGAGAAGCTGATCAACGACTTTAAGATCGCGCATCGCCTCGGCTTCAGGATCCTGCGCACCAAGATGGGCGTTATCAATGATGAGCTGGCCCCGGTGGAGAACTGGAGAGAGATCATTAAGAGTGTCCTGCCGGAGGCAGAGAAGTATGACGTGATCATGTGTCCCGAGATCCACCTGACCACCGTACTGGCAGATCAGTTCGTACAGGATTATGTGGACTTTATCGAGGAGACCGGCACAAAGAATTTCGGACTGAACATTGACCTCTCCGTCTTCCAGAACCGTTTTGACGTTCCCGGCGTCGTGGTCTTCAATCCGGACTGCAAGCACTCAGAGCCGGAGGAGATCATAAGACTCCTTCCGTATGTAAAGTGCATACATGCCAAATTCAACAAGATGGACGACGACTTCAACGAGCTGACGATCCCGTATCCGGAAATTCTTAAGATCCTTGTCGAGCACGGCTGGGAAGGATACCTTCTGAGCGAGTACGAGGGAGCAAACAAGGATGTTCCCGGATATGTCTCCCAGGAGCTCCGCAAGCAGCACGTTATGATGAAGCGTATTCTCGGATATTGATCCGGACAGTCAGGTACACGCAGGAAGAACAGCGCACGGCGCTTTGATCAGGAGAGAATCAAGGAGGTAAGTATGCTCGAATCAAATGTTATTCAGTACAGAGGATTTCATAATATCGAAAAAGACGGCAAAGCAGTCGGTTTCCAGATCTGTGTCCGGTCAGACTATTACCGCGGCATCTGGCTGTCCCAGCTGCGTCCGGGAAAGGTAATCGTCGACGGCGTCACCTATCCCAAGGAGGAAGTGATCTGGGAGATCGGCGGGAAGGATTACACCGTGCAGGAGCTGGCGGAGGCAAGTGAAGATTTCTGGAGGATCACGGATGTGGCCACACTGAAGATCATGAAGGAAGGCGGTCTCGCGCAGGGCTTCCACGATGTCTCTGTTCGATTTGCAGCCAGCTGCTCCTATATGCCGCCGTTCCTCGATCAGTTCGACGAGGATGGCGATGACCGTTCCTTCAACGGAGGGACATACACCAGGGAAAAGATGATCATCGTATAAGAGCTGCCGCCCCGGGAACCTCCCGGGCGTCGGCTTGTGCAATACAGGCGCAATAAAAGAAGGTTGTTTATTGCAAGGGACTTGAAATGGGGCTATGAACCTGCAAGAGATGTGCCGCAAACTAAAAACCCGGAAAAGAATGAAATAAAAAAAACAGATACTATATATACAGCAACAAAAGCAATACGAAGATGCAGCGGAAAGGGCCCGAACAGTTTCAAATGAGCCGGGATCCGCAGTATAAGAACAATATGCATGTAGAAAGGGAGGAATTAAAAATGAGCAAGAAGCTTCCGGTTGGAATCCAGGTTTACGGCCTCAGAGATCTCCTTGAGAATACTCCGGAGAACTTTAAGAACGTAATGCAGCAGGTAAAGGATCTGGGCTATGACGGCGTTGAGCTGGCTGGTCTCTACGGCCTTACTCCTGAGTATGTCAAAGAAGTGCTGGACGAGATCGGCCTTATCCCGATCAGCGCACACGTCGCATTCGCTGAGATGATGGAAGATCTCGACACTATCATCGCGGATTACAAGAAGATCGGCGTTAAGTTCCTGGTAATGCCTTATATGGCAGAAGAGTATCGCCCGGTCAATCCGGAAGGCTTTAAGAAGTTCCTTCCCATGCTGAACGAAGTCGGCAAGAAGATCCACGACGCAGGCATGACCTTCCTGTATCACAACCATGACTTCGAGTTCGTCAAGATGGAAGACGGACAGTGGGGCTACGATGTGATGTTCGCATCCATCCCGCACGACAACCTGATGCCTGAGCTTGACACATGCTGGTGCGACGTCGCGACGGGCGATGCTCCGGGCTTCATCAGGAAGTACACAGGCCGCATCCCGGTGATCCACCTCAAGGATTACATCAAGAAGGGTGAGGTCAAGAACATGTACAAGCTGATCGGCATCGACGAAGAAGAGTCCGAAGAAGACACAGGCTACTTCGGTCTCCGCGCAGTCGGCTTTGGTCAGATGATCTGGGAGCCGATCCTTGAGGCAGGTCTTGAGGCAGGATCCAAGTGGGTCATCGTAGAGCAGGATGAGCACTATGAACTGGATCCGCTGGAGTGCGCAAGAAGAAGCCGCGAGTATCTGAAGATCCTCGGCTGGTAAAGAAGAACCTTTTGAGCGGCTTTTATGCCGCCTGATATACGGGGATTCGATCCGGGAATGGCGGCTCATGCCGCCCCGGATCCCCGACAGGTCTCGCGGACGGGACCGTGAACAGTGAACCAGATACAGATAAATACATATAGATTTCAGGAAAGGAACTATCATGAAAGAACTGAGAATCGCCATTATCGGCTGCGGAATGATCTCCCACAGACACATGACCGTTATCGAGAACCTCAACAAGCGCGGACAGAACCTCAGAGTTGTCGCAGCAGCTGAGATCGACAAAGAGAAGCTCCTTGCATGGGGCAAGCAGTACGGCATTGCGGAAGAGAACCTGTATCAGGATTTCCGTGAGATGCTCAAGAGAGATGACATCGACGAAGTCGAAGTCTGCGTACACAACAACCTTCACACATCCGTCGCAACCGCAGTTATGGCAGCAGGATTCCCGTGCTACTCCGAGAAGCCGATGGCAGCAAGCTATGCGGATGCCAAGATCCTCTATGACGCACAGAAGAAGTACGGCCAGAAGCTGGCGATCCAGATCAGCTCCATCTACAACCCGCAGACACGTATCGCCAAGAAGATGATCGCAGAAGGCAAGCTCGGTGAGATCTATCACGTACGCAGCGTCGGCCACAGACGTCAGGGCCGTCCGGGCTATGATATGCCGTTCTTCAGCCGTGACTTCATCGACCCGAACATCGGCGTTCACGGACCGCTGTTCGACCTCGGCATCTATCACCTTGCCCAGATGCTCTATGTCCTCGGCATGCCGGAGCTGGAGAGTGTCTATGGTTTCCAGAGCTCCAGATACTGGACACATCCCGCTATTGATAAGATCACGAACCGCACTGCTCCGGTCGAAGACCTCGGTGTCGGTATGGCTCGCTTCAAGGGCGACATCTGCATGGATATCTATGAGGACTGGGCAATCCATATGGAAGACATCGGATGCAGCTTTATCGCAGGTTCCCTCGGCGGCCTGAAGTTCACAGACGTTGACCAGACCGGCGGCCCGATGGCTGTTCCGGAAGGCGGCCAGATCATGGGCGGCGGCGACCTTCAGAAGCCGAGACTGACATACTACGGCATCAACTCCGAGAATCAGCTCTTTGAGACACAGCTCGACTGCGCGATCGGCGACACGACGGGAATGCAGGAGCTCCTGATCCATCCGGAGATGGAGATGTACAACGACAACCAGCTGCAGTGGTACAGCTACCTTCGCGGCATCCTGACCGACGAGACAAGAATCGACTCCCCGTACATCGCTATGCAGACAGCTCTGCTCTCCGAGGGCGTTGTTCTCTCGAGCGAGCTCGGCCGCAGCGTAACTGTCGACGAGATCAAGAAGATGGCTAAATCCATCGCGATCCGCGATCAGGAGACTCCGTTCGGAACGATCCACTACGATTTCGACGAGTACAAGCCGGAATAAATAATGTCCATCTACTGCGGGTCAGAATGCCCTGCGTCTGGCCCTGCAGTATTTCAAAACTGAAGTAAACAAGCTACGGCCGGAAGCTCCTTCCGGCCGCTTTGCTGTATCCTGGAAAGATGCATTTTAGTGCTGTATGCAGGATGCCGGGATTGGGTTCAAGGAGAAATATATGGAAACCAAACGCAAACTTAAAATTGGTGTGATAGGATGCGGCGCGATCTCCGTGAGAAGACATCTGCCGGAATATGCGGCGAATGAGAACGTTGAGATCGCAGCCCTCTATAACCGCACAAGGAGCAAAGCGGAAGAGATGCAGAAGCTGTACGGCGGCGTGGTCTGTGACAGCGTCGAAGAGCTGGTCGCGATGGATCTGGATGCTGTCAGCGTCTGCACGCCCAATGCAATGCATGCGCGTGATACTATCCTCGCACTGCAGGCGGGAAAGCACGTACTCTGTGAAAAGCCCATGGATGTGACGATCGAAAAGTGTACTGCCATGGTGGAGGAAGCAAAGAAGGCCGGAAAACTCCTTATGATCGCGCAGAACCAGAGGTTCTCGGCTGCCCACAAGGAGGCGCATGATCTGATCGCAAGGGGGGCGATCGGGAAGGTACTCTCCTTTGAGACTAAATTCGGACACATGGGACCGGAGATATGGACCGGGACGGAGGATACCTGGTTCTTCAGAAAGAATGCAGCCGGCATGGGCGCACTGGCGGACCTTGGGATCCACAAGACAGACCTCGTCCATTATCTGATCGGCGAGCCGATCACGGAAGTGTACGCACAGACCGCGACGCTGGACAAGCGGTATCCGGACGGAAGTCTGATCGATGTCGAGGACAATGCATGGTGCATTTACCGTACGGACAGCGGCATAACCGGAACCATGCACGCCAGCTGGACGGACTACGGCGTGGAATATAATTCGACCGTCATCCACGGAACGAAGGGGGCTGTCCGCTGCTACGACGACAGAGAGTACAGCCTGATCCTGGAGGGAGACGACGGCAGACAGAATTTTCTGGCGACAGAGCATATGCTGACCAATACGGACCAGACGGTCGGAACCGGAAAGACTATGAACTCGGGGGTCATCGATGAGTTCGTTGACTGTATTCTGACCGGAAAAGAGTGCAGATGTACGGGAGAGGAGGCTCTGAAGTCGATGAGGGTGATTTTTGCGGCGCTGGCCTCTTCCCAGATCGGAATGGTCGTGACGGTGCCGGAAAATCGCTGAAATGCAATAAAAGAAAGCCGTCTATTGCATTTTGTCGGAAGGGATCCGGCAAGATTGCAACAGACGGCTTTATGTATGAAGCAATTGAAAAGAACGGAAAGGACCTGACTGATACAATATCTACGGTACGAAAGATATCGTTTCGAAAGATTGCAGTACGAAATGCAGCTCGAAAAGTATCCGTACGAAAGGGAAAACATTTTTTACAAAATGGAGGTAGTTATGAAAAAGAAAATCATGGCAGCACTTCTTGCAGGTTTAATGGCACTCGGTCTTGCGGCCTGCGGCGGATCATCTTCAGGATCCACGACCGAATCGGCAGCTGGTTCTGCGGCACCTGCGGCAGAGAGCACGAAGGAATCTGCGGCTGCTCCGGCAGCTTCCGGCGAACAGACACACATCTACGTTCTGACAGCTTCTGAAGATCACGGCTGGACAGGCTCCGTTGCAACATTTGCAAAAGCCAAGGTCGAGGAAGTCAATGCGGAAGGCACCTATTCGGCAGAGCTGATCACATCGGCAAGCGCAGCAGAGCAGATCACGACCATCGAAGATATCATCTCCAAGGGCGAGAAGAACATCGCGATCGTTGTACAGCCACTGGATGACACAGTACAGTCCGCGATCCAGCAGATCGTCGACGCAAAGATCCCGTATGTTGCATTCGACCGCATCATTTCCGGTCTTGAGTCCACGGCAGTCTCCAATGTCAAGGGCGACAACGCAGGCATCGGCGCAGCAGCGGCAGCGTATTTCGTAGACCTTGGCCTGAAGCCGGGCGACAAAGTTTATGTCTATGAAGGCGACACCTCTTCCGTTACATCTCTGAGAGATCAGGGCTTCACGGATTATCTTACCGGCGCAGTCGAGTATGACGGCAAGACCATCGCTGACGACGCAAAGTGGACAGAGGATGATCTCAAGGCGATCACATACTCCGGCGCTATGAACTGGAGCAGAAGCGATACAAAGTCCTCCTTCGAGTCCCTGATGGGCGACAAGGCAAACACAGACATCAAGTGGTTCT
Organism: uncultured Clostridia bacterium; assembly: GCA_946629525.1. Classification (GTDB taxonomy): domain Bacteria; phylum Bacillota; class Clostridia; order Lachnospirales; family Lachnospiraceae; genus Chordicoccus. Next base: position 3,213 of record CAMOXU010000022.1, on the reverse strand, counting down.
ACGCGGAAGACGATGAGCTCGGCATGGGCATCCTTGAGGCACTTGCAGGCGGCGGAATCGACGATGCGACAAAGACGGCATTCCTCGGCAACAAGCCGGTGATCACAGGCTGCGGCGGACTCGGCGAGTTCTATGATGTCCTGAAGGGCACGAACTATGCAGACATCTCCGGACAGCTCGGCGGCATCATGAGCGTTACATATAGCCCGTCCATGATCAAGACAGCTATCCAGGATATGGTAGACTATCTGGGCGGACAGACTGTCGAGCAGGATCACGTCATTGCATGCGAGATCGTTACAAGCGAGAACGTCAATAATTACGAGGCATTCAACTAATAGCTGAATTCGGCTCCCAGTACTTAAAGAGGGCGCGGTCCGGATGAGCCGGCCGCGCCCGATTATTCGTCAGAGAGGGGAAGGAGACATATTTTGCCCGCGAATGCCGATTTTGCATGAGCGGCTGCAAAATAGTCATCCGAAGCCGTTAGGTCGGACTTCATAACTGTATTTTGAGAGGTGAGGTACATGAGTCTGCTGGAAATGAAAGACATACGGAAATCGTTCAGCGGCGTCTCCGTATTGAAGGGCGTACAGCTCAGGGTAGAGAAGGGCGAAGTGCATGCTCTTCTGGGAGAGAACGGCGCGGGAAAGTCTACGCTGATGAATATCCTGACCGGCGTTCTGCCAGGAGACGGCGGAACGATCAGGTTTGACGGTCAGGAGCTTCATCATATCACGATCACACAGTCCGAGAAGCTGGGGATCGCGTTCGTCCATCAGGAGCTCAACCTGTTCAATGATCTCAAGGTCTTTGAGAATATGTTCCTGAACAGAGAGTACACGAACAGGATGGGCATGCTGGACAAGAAGCGTATGCGCGCAGAGGCCCGGGAGCTTTTTGAGAGACTCGGCGTGGAGATCGATCCCGATGCGGTCGTCTCGGATCTTAAGACCAGCCAGAAGCAGCTTCTGGAGATCTGCAAGGCCCTGCACCTCAAGGCAAAGCTCATCATTCTCGACGAGCCGACGACATCCCTGAACAACGAGGAGGTGGATCACCTCTTCGGGATCCTCAGAAAGCTGAAGTCGGAAGGGACGTCCTTCATATTCATTTCCCACAAGATGCCGGAGATCTTCGCGCTGGCGGACCGGTATACGGTCTTCCGGAACGGTGAGTTCATCGGGGACGGAAAGATCAGTGAGACGACGCCCGAGAAGGTCACGATCATGATGGTCGGCGAGTCCTACTCCAACGCGGAGGTCTATGAAAAGAGGCAGCTCGGGGAGGAGGTCCTTAAGCTCGAAGGCTTCACGGGAGACGGCTTCCACGACATAAACCTCTCTGTAAAGAAGGGTGAGATCGTCGGAATGACCGGCCTGCAGGGGAGCGGCAGCAGCGAGATGCTGCAGGCGATCTTCGGGTCGACGAGAGCCGTTGCCGGAACAGTGACCGCTTTCGGGAAGACGGTCCCCCACAATTCCATTCACGGCGCCATGAAGGCGGGAATCGCAATGCTTCCCAATAACCGGAAGGAGAACAGCGTTCTGCCCGATCTGTCCCTGATGGAGAATATGGCGATCTCCGAGCAGACGCTGTCAGCGGCAAAGCTCCCGGTGGAAGCGGGGAGAGATAAGAAAAGATATGACGAATACAAGCAGATGCTGAATATTAAAGCGCAGAACAGTACAGACCTGATCACATCCCTGTCCGGCGGCAATCAGCAGAAGATCTTTATCGCGAGATGGCTCAACACGGATGCGGAGATCCTGATCCTGGACAATCCGACGCAGGGTATCGACGTCGGCGCGAAAGCGGAGATCTACCGCCTGATCCTGGAACTGGCGAAGGCGGGCAAGACGATCCTCATCAACACGCTGGAGATCCCCGAGATCATGAAGGTCGCGGACCGGTGCATCGTCTTCTACGACGGACACATGATCAAAGAGCTCGCGCACGAAGAGATCAATGAACAGGATGTAATGCTTTACAGTGTCGGCATCACGGAGAAGGCCGCAGGGAAGGAGAGTGCACAGTCATGAAAAAGCTTGGCAAAATATGGTCAGAATACAGTTTCATCTTCGTACTGATCGTCATTTTTATCGTATATGCGATCACCAGCTCCGGTCTTACCTGGAGCGGAGTGATGAATATCTTCCGTCACAGCGCGGTCATCGGAACAGTCGCGCTGGGCATGGGCCTGATCTGTCTGACCGGTGAGATCGACCTTTCCGTCGGATCCATGCTGGCTCTCACAGCCGGATTCTCCGTAATCGTGTTCAACAGCACGGGCAGCATCCTTCTTACACTGCTCTTCGCGCTCTGCTTCGGCGCACTCTGCGGACTTGTCAACGGTCTTCTGGTCGGCGGCGTGCAGATGCCGGCCTTCATCGTCACACTTGCGACGATGCTGATCTATCGGTCCTTCGCCCAGTATTTCTGCCAGCACGTTGACCGGGCGCTGATCGGCGGCGGCAGCAGCGTCTACAAGATGGATACAGCCAGAGCATCTTATCAGACTCTCTTCGGCTTCGGAAACGGAAAGATCGCGACGATCCCGACAGTTGGTATCGTAATGCTCCTCATGACAGCCCTGTTCGTTTATCTGTCCGGCTGGACCAAGTACGGAAAGAAGATCTATGCCATCGGCTCCAACGCGAAGGCAGCCAAGATGAGCGGTATCAACGTGAGCATGATGAAGATTTCGGCGTTCACGATCTGCGGTATCCTTACCGGCCTCGGCGCATTCCTCTGGATCGCCATGAACGGAAGTGCGGATCCGGCGACGACCGGCAGCAGCTATGAGATGTATGCGATCGCATCGGTCGTTCTCGGCGGCATCGCCATGAGCGGCGGGCGCGGCAAGATGCTGGGCGTCCTGTTCGGTGCAATGTCCTACACCATCGTCGACAAGATCATCGTCGCACTGAAGATGGATTCTCTCATCAACAACGCGATCAAGGGAATCATTCTGATCCTGGTCATCCTCGTACAGGTAGCGGGACCGCAGATCAGAGAAAAATTCAGGAAGGCGGCCTGATCATACGGACCGATACAACAAAAGAATATGTTTTGCGGATAAAGGCCTGCCGGGCGTTAAGGGAAACGTTCGGCAGGCTTTTTCTGATCTCGCACCTTTCTTCGGGAGCCGTGAGAAAAAACATTCCGTACAGGACAGGCACCTGCATGTGCGGAAAACATCGCTGCGCCGCA
>CAMOXU010000021.1 GCA_946629525.1 uncultured Clostridia bacterium | reverse complement strand
GGAACCAGTCGATCTCGCGCTCCTCGCTCCACTCTCTCTGCTGGCCGAATTCCTGACCCATGAAGAGAAGCTTCTTGCCCGGATGGCCTGCCATATAGGTATAGCCCGCGCGCAGATTGTGGAACTTATCCTCGTAAATGCCCGGCATCTTGCTCCACATCGAGCACTTCAGGTGAACGACCTCATCGTGGGAGAGGACGAGCACGTAATTCTCGCTGTATGCATAGGATGTCGAGAAGGTCATCTTATAGTGATTGCCCTTGCGGAACAGCGGGTCGAGCTTCATGTACTCCAGGAAGTCATTCATCCAGCCCATATTCCACTTCAGGGAGAATCCGAGGCCGTCTTCCTCGACCTTGCCGGTGACCTTCGGCCATGCCGTAGATTCCTCAGCGATCATGACCGCGCCCTTATTCCTGCCGAGGATCACGGAATTCAGATGCTTGAAGAACTCGATCGCCTCAAGGTTCTTGTTCTCGCCGTACTTATTGGCGACCCACTCTCCGTCCTTCTTGCCATAGTCCAGATAGAGCATGGAAGCGACCGCGTCCACGCGCAGACCGTCGACGTGGAAGAACTCCACCCAGTAGAGCGCGTTGGCGAGCAGGAAGTTCTTGACCTCCGGCCGTCCGTAATTGTAGATCTTGGTACCCCAGTCCGGATGCTCGCCCTGGCGCGGATCCTTGTGCTCATAGAGCTCTGTCCCGTCGAAGTTCGCAAGACCTGCCGCATCCTTCGGGAAGTGCGCCGGTACCCAGTCCAGGATGACGCCGATCCCCTTCCTGTGGAAGTAATTGATCATATACTGGAAATCAGCCGGCGTTCCGTATCTGGATGTCGGAGCATAATATCCCGTGACCTGATAGCCCCAGGAGCCGTCGAACGGATGCTCCGCGATTCCCATGAGCTCGATATGGGTGTAGCCCATATCCTTGATATAGTCCGCAGCCTTCTCGGCGAATTCGCGGTAGGTGTAGAATCCTTCCTTGCCGCGTCCGGCGGATTCCGGATGCTTCATCCAGGAACCGATATGGCACTCGTAGATGACCATCGGATCCTTCTGGATATCAAAATTCTGGCGCTTCTTCATCCACGCCGTATCCGTCCACTTCAGATTGCGGAGATCCGCAACGACGGAAGCCGTGCCCGGGCGAAGCTCCGCGGCGTTCGCGAACGGATCCGCCTTGTAGAGATGCTCTCCCTGGTAGCCGATGATGAAATACTTATACATATCACCCGGCTTGACTCCCGGAATGAATCCCTGCCATACGCCGATGTCATCTTCATTCGAGATAATATTGGCCTCTGTATCCCAGCCGTTGAACTCTCCGATGACCGAAACTCTCTGCGCATTCGGAGCCCATACGGCAAAATACACGCCATCTACGCCATTAATCGTCGTCGGGTGAGCGCCGAGCTTCTTATAGAGATCATAATGGGTTGCATGACCAAACAGATACTGATCAAGATCTGAAAAAATATATTCGTTCTCCATAAATTACCTCTCATTGACCCGCCGCCGACCGGCGGCTTGTATTCGTGCAAAATGACGAAAAATATTGCGGAAACCGCTATTCGTTCATGAATATTATAGACTGAATTTCAATGTCTGTAAATGAAAAAGACCTGTATTTATGCCTAAATTCGCCAACTGCGCCCATAATTCATCTATATTTCATCGGATGAAAGCTGTATTTCATCCCTTTCTCCATGTCCTGATACAAATGAAATCCGTATCTGTCCGGAATTTGTTCCATGCAAAAAAATCTGCATCCTTCCTATGCCTTCGCGGCAGATACCGGGAGACTTTGCAATCAGTTTTCAGGAAGTCCGAAAAGGTACCGGGCGTTCTCCTCCGTCACCCGCACGACCTCCTCCGGCGTGATTCCTTTCAGCTCCGCGATCTCCTGCACCACATAGGGCAGGTAGAGCGAGGAATTCCTCTTCCCGCGGAAGGGGACCGGAGACAGATACGGGCAGTCCGTCTCGAGCAGCAGGTAAGGAAGCGGCGTCTGCCGGACGACCTCCTTCAGCTTCTTACCGTTCTTAAAAGTCACGACGCCGCCGATCCCGAGGTAGAACCCGAGCTTCTCCGTGTAGATCCGCGCCTGCTCGGATGAGTAGGAGTAGCAGTGCATGACGCCCTTCCTCGGGATCTTGCCGGCGGGGGTCCTGCCGTATTTCATTTCCCAGGGAGAGCCCTCCCCGTACATCTCCGTGACGACCTCGAGCGTGTCCGCCGCAGCCTCCCTCGAGTGGATCACGACAGGTTTGTCATATTCGAGCGCCAGGTCGATCTGCTTCTTAAAGCTCGAGATCTGCAGATCCCGGCTCTCCCTGTTCCAGTAATAATCGAGGCCGATCTCTCCGACGGCGACGGCCTTCTCATCCGCCAAATATTCGCGGATCTTTGTGAGCGTCTCCTCATTCAGGTCTCCCACCTCATCCGGATGCAGACCGATCGCGGCATAAATGAAAGGATATTTCCCCGCAAGCTCCATGACCCGGTCGAGGCTGTCCGGCTCCGCGGCGATGTCGATGACCATTCCGATGCCCGCCGGTCCGAGAGACGCGAGAAGCTCGTCGCGGTCCGGGTCGAACTGTTCGGAGTGATAATGTGCGTGTGTATCTATGATCATAAAAACTCCTTTCAGCAATCTTCCTTTTCTAAGGAAATGCGAAACTGTGTGCTGCATAAAAACTGCATGAACATTCAAACGGCTTCCGCGCCAAGAACTTCTGATCATTCGTGCAGGCTGCGAAGAGGCATTCGCAAAAAGTACGAACTCGCTGCGCTCAGACGCGTGCTTTTTGCTCATTTCGCATCCTGCACTCATGAAGAAGTTCTAAGGCTTGTGCAGATTGTTTGAATTGTTCATGCAATTTTATTCCGCACTGAGTTTCGCAATCTCCTCTCTTCCTCTTCTTTCGACCTTTTTTGCGGGAAAAGGCACAGTTCAGACGCCCATTGCCTTAAGAGGAGGGGGCGGCGCAGGCATCCTCTTCTTCGAAAAACACTCGTCCTTCCCTACGAAATCGAATGTTTTTCTTAAGAAGATGGATGCCCCGCTGCCGCCTGTTCTCTTAAAGAGCGGGATTGTACTCACGATGAAGAATAAATGACCCGCAGCGCACACCTTCCGGTCTTCACGCTGCGGGTTCACATACTCATCTCTTATATGACATTCATCATCCGATCTCAGAACCCGCCGGGAAATCCTTCTCCGGGACCATGAGGCTCAGACTGCCGTCCGGGTCCTCAGCGCACAGGATCATGCCCTGGCTCTCAAGTCCGGCCATCTTGCGCGGCGCAAGGTTCACGATGACCATGACCTTCTTGCCGACCATCTCAGCCGCCGTATACTTCGGACGAAGTCCGGAGCAGATCTGTACGATCTCATCCGGTCCGATCTTTACCTTTGAGCAGAGAAGTTTCTTGGATTTCTTCACTTCCTCGCACTCAAGGATCTCACCGACGCGGAACTCGCACTTTGCAAAGTCATCGTAAGTGCAGGTCTCCTTGTGCTCGATCGGAGCAGCTTCCGCGGCTTCCTCCCTGGGCTCCTCTTTTGCCTCTTCCTTCGGTTCCTCCTCTTTAATACCGGTCAGCGCGGCGATCCTTGCTTTCTGTGTAGCTTCGATCGCGTCGATCCGGTCCTGAAGGTCCTCGAGCTTCATTCTGGCAAAGAGGATCTCGGGCTTGTCAGTGACCTTGGTTCCGGACGGGTAATTGCCGCTCTTCACAAGATCATCGTAATCGACGGCTTTTGCGCCGATCTGTGCGAAGATCTTCTCCGCGGTCTCCGGCATGAAGGAGGCAAGCAGCGTCGTACCTGTCAGAATGCTGTCCATCAGATTGTAGAGGACAGTTGCGAGACGATCCTGGGCAGCCGGATCCTTGGCCAGCTTCCACGGCTCCGTCTCGTCGATATACTTATTGCTTCTCTTGAAGAGATTGAAAATGTCCGTCAGCGCATCCGCAACGCGGAGCTTATCCATCTTCTGCTCTACAAGGCCGACCAGAGCTTCTCTGTGCGCAGCAAGATCCGCGTCGATCCCCTGATCGTCGTGCACGCCGCGGTTCTCGACGATGCCGCCAAAATACTTGTTGCTCATTGCGATCGTGCGGTTCACAAGATTTCCGAGCGTGTTGGCCAGCTCGGAATTCATGCGCTCGATCATGAGGTCCCAGGAAATGACGCCGTCATTTTCAAACGGCATCTCATGCAGCACGAAGTAACGGACCGCGTCCACGCCGAAAATGTCCGCCAGGTCGTCCGCATAGAGAACATTTCCCTTCGACTTGCTCATCTTGCCGCCGGCCTGCAGGAGCCACGGATGACCGAAGACCTGCTTCGGAAGCGGAAGATCCAGAGACATAAGGAAGATCGGCCAGTAAATCGTATGGAAGCGGATGATATCCTTTCCGATCAGATGCAGATCCGCCGGCCAGTTCTTCTTGAAGAGCTCCGAGTGATTGCCGTCACCGTCATATCCGATTCCGGTGATATAGTTCGTCAGCGCGTCAAGCCACACATAGATGACGTGCTTCGGGTCAAAGTCTACAGGGATTCCCCATGAAAATGAAGTTCTCGACACGCACAGATCCTGAAGCCCCGGGAGAAGGAAATTATTCATCATCTCGTTCTTGCGGGATTCCGGCTGAATGAACTCCGGATGCGTGTTGATATGCTCGATCAGACGGTCTGCATACTTGCTCATTTTGAAGAAATACGCTTCCTCGGAGGCCGGTGTGACATCGCTGCCGCACTCGGGACATTTTCCTTCCACGAGCTGGGATTCTGTGTAGAAGGACTCGCACTCCTTGCAGTACATGCCCTTATACTCTCCCTTATAGATGTCGCCCTTGCTGTGCATGATGCGGAAGATCTTCTGGACCTGTCTCTCATGATCTTCGTCCGTCGTGCGGATGAACTTATCATAGGACGTGTTCATCAGATCCCAGATCCTTTTGACCTCGCCGGCTGTCGCGTCGACATACTCCTTCGGAGTCTTTCCTGCCTGGGCAGCCCTCTCCTGGATCTTCTGTCCGTGCTCGTCCGTTCCCGTCTGGAAAAAGACATCGTAGCCTTCCTGCCTCTTGAAGCGGGCGATCGCGTCCGCGAGAATGATCTCATACGTATTTCCGATATGCGGTTTGCCTGATGTGTAGGCGATTGCTGTTGTAAGATAATATTTGCCTTTATTTTTCATTTTGCGCACTCCTTGTGGGTTTCCTAAAATGAAATGATACCCTATTTTCCTCATTTAAGCAAGCTGTCACGCCGCTCACTTCCGGCTCTTTGTCCGGGAAGGCATCCTTATTCATCCGCCTGCCCGACTTTCAGAATATATGTATATTCCCCGTCGGAGAAGACCACTTCGCCCAGACTCTGAAGAAATACATCCGTAATACTGTTGTAGTAGACCTGGCGTTCCTGCGTCCCGATATAGATGTAGGTGATGTTGTACTTCTCGATCAGGCTCCTCACGAGCTCCTCGTCACCGGACGTATAGATCGCCTTGATATCATCATTTCGCTCACTGAGCGCATCCGTGTCTCCCCTCCAGAGCCATTCATGGACATACCAGCCGGCGACGGTCGGAAGTCCCGTCGCGACCGAGACACGCTCCCGGGTCGAATAGCTGTCGCCCGGCGCTTCGAGGCACACAGGCCGGCCCTCGACCTCGCGGTTCAGCCATGTGATCGCCGCATAATCCGTATTAAAAGACTCGTCGACGAATACCGATGCGTCCGTGCTGGTCCTAAGCGACGGGTCAAAAATATTTCCGAACCAGTCTATTATACTGCGCGGCGTATAACCCAGTGTGAGAAGAAGCAGGGCCGTGCAGACAGCTGCAAGGATGCGGGCGGGTTTCATTTTTCCCGCAAGAATGCGGATGAGCGCATACCCCATCACGACAGCAAAAAGGATCCAGGCCTGATAGGTCAGCTTGAACATCGTGTTTGCCCGATAGTGTTCGCCGCCGTAGATATCCTTCACGTAGATGACCTCCGGCATGAGGATGAGGCCGATCGCGCAGAGACCGAAGAGAAGGGCGGCGAGATCCGGAAGGGCAAGACCGAGGAAAACTGACCTCTCTGCTGTATCCGCTTCGTCCGGCCGATCCGCTCCGCTTTTCCGGTCCTTCTTTTTCCCGTGATCTGCGGATCCCGCATCTCCGCTATCCGCATTCACGAATCCGGATTCGTCCTTCTTATCGTCAGAAGGCTCTGGGCCGGAACCATTCGCATTCACGAATCCGAATTCGTCTTTCTTTCCATGCAAGGGCTCCGCGCCCGGATGCTCCGCACTTACAGAGCCAGCTTCATCTGTTCCTGTACCCATCCTTTCCGGATCGTATTTATCCGCATTCGCGTATTTAAATTCGCCCATCTCTATATCCGTATTTTCAGATCCGATCCTTCCGGATACCTCTCTTTCCGGCTCCGGTGCCTCCCGCCTCCCGGTCAGCCGGATCGCATCCCTCGCGAGCATAAGCTTTGTTCTCTGCTCGCGGAACAAGACCACGAAGAACAGGATCGAGACCGCAAGCGGCAGTCCCCAGAGGATCAGGAACTGATAAAACTGTGTGTGACTGTGGACAAGACCGACCTCCGTGGAGATCTGGTCAAAAGTCAATGTGAAGGGCAGCGCGGCGACGACGCCCAGCAAAAATGTGAACACAGCCTGACCTGCCATCACGGCGGCGAAGCGCCGGATCGACCAGCCGTACTTCCAGAGATTCATAAAGAAGACGACCGATCCGCAGACGACGAAATAAATCGGAAAATCCCAGAAATTCGTAAAGCGGAAGTATCCGGTGATCAGTCCGATCAGTATGAGCTCCGGCTGCAGAAAGATGTCCCGGGCGAGTGACTTTGCACTCCACTCCGTCCCTTCGCCCTCCCGCCCTTCCGCCAGCATTCTCTGGGCAAATGCATAGGCGATCGCCGTCACCGTGACGACGAACAGGATGTTGATATAGTGTGCGTGAAGGTCTCCCAGGACCGTTGAGTAGGCGGGATATTCGTGGATCGTCTTATCCGGGAGATCCGGGTCATATCCGATATATCTGGTCGAATCCGGGAACCAGTAGCTGTACTCCACCCCTTTGATCCGGTTCACAAGGGAGAGAATTATCCCGTAGATCACGTAGTGGAAATTTCCGCAGAAAGCGCAGGCAAGCCCTGCCAGCACACCTCCGATCCACGGGAGCCGGAAGCTCTCCTTAAAGCGGTCCCGGAGCATCTGACAGACCAGTGCCAGCGGCAGGCTGAACGAAAATGCGGCGATCGTCGCCCGCATCGTCGTGTACGCGATCCCGGCACTTGTGCCGGAGAGCTTCGCGATCCACGCGGTCACATATTGCCCGCCGTAATAATAATTGATCGGCTCGCCCGAATACCACATGTCCTCGAAGGGCATCCATTTCGACTTCAGCATCGATGTGATGAAGCCGTAGTCCATGAACTTCTCCGTACCGTACGCGCCCGGCCTGTAGCCGATGATCCACACCCAGATAATGTAGAGAAAAAGCAGGATCGCCTCCTCCGCAGCGATCTGGCTGACATTCGCGCCTTCAAAATTCTTCGCGAACTTTCCCTTATAGAAGAGAATGATGTTGACTGCGCAGACCACCGCCGCAATGATGAGGCAGCCGGCCTGCGAGAACGGCACCAGATGCATGGTATTCAGCGCAAAGTGAATACCCGACGTAAAAAGAAGTCCGATCATATGGGAAAATACGATTCCCCTGTCTTCAAAACGTATGAACAGTCTGCTGACTGCAGGAAATACAGCAAGGCCGATCAGAATGATCGAAAGCCACCAGATAATGACACCCAATATCTCTCCTCCTGTTTAATAGCATCCGGCGGACCGGACCGCAGCCGAGCAATTCGAACGATGCCCTGTGCGGCACAGCAGGAACGCCGGTCGTTCCTGAATCGGCGGGACCTGTCGGATGCCTTTCATTTCCAAACAAATACACTTTTTTAATATAGCACAGCACACGCGTATTTAACACATAAAAACAAGGGCCTTGAGACTGCAGTTTTTAAGATTCTGTCTCAATTTAGCATTGTTTAACCAGTCCCTGTTATGCTAAACTAATTGCGTGGAAACAAGGCAGCAAAGACTGCATTTGCAGTTCATTTTCAGGCTGCAGCGAAACTCTGAATGGAATACGGATGTTTCGCAGACGCCTGCGTTCATTTTTTAAAAAGGAGAATAATTATGGCAAAATGGGTATGTTCAGTCTGTGGTTATGTACATGAAGGCGATACACCGCCGGAGAGGTGCCCGATCTGCAAGGTCCCGGCTTCCAAATTCAACAAGATGGATGAAGGCGAGATGGTATGGGCTGCTGAGCATGTAGTCGGCGTCGCAAAGGGAGCTCCGGAAGACATCATCCAGGGCCTTCGTGAGAACTTTGAAGGCGAGTGCTCCGAAGTCGGTATGTACCTCGCTATGAGCCGCCAGGCATTCCGTGAGGGCTATCCGGAAATCGGTGATTACTTCCATCGCGCAGCCCTTGAGGAGGCTGATCACGCTTCAAAGTTTGCCGAGCTTCTCGGTGAGGTCCTGACAGACTCCACAAAGGAAAATCTCCGTGTCCGCGTTGACGCTGAGTACGGCGCAACAGCCGGCAAGACAGAGCTCGCAAAGAAGGCAAAGGCTCTGAACCTTGACGCGATCCATGACACAGTGCATGAGATGGCACGCGATGAAGCAAGACACGGCAAGGCATTCAAGGGCCTGCTGGACAGATACTTCGGCTAAATATTCGGAACGGAATATAACTGTAAAGCGAGGGGCTGACATGATTGTCAGTCCCTCGCTTTTGTCTGCCGGCTCAATTTTTATAGCTCCCTTCGTATTCCTTTCCGTTCACAGTGATATCGCCGGTCGACACCTTAAGATCTATCTTCTCATCCCTGATTGGATCGTCCGTATCGACTGTGATCGATCCGATATCCGTTTTGCAGGTAAGACTGGAAAAGTTTCCGTCCCCCGATACATATACATTGATGGAACCGGTATCTGTCGTGCACTCCGCAGCATCAAACGAGCACTCCCTGAGATCGATATCCCCTACATCTCCGGAGGCAGTAAGATTTTTGAACGTGCACGCGTTAAGGGAAATGTTTCCTACGTCCGCTTCAAGCTTAAGATCTCCAAACGTGCAGTCGATAAGCTCGATGCTGCCCACATCCGACTCCATATTAAAGTTCGAGGACTTGTCAAATGTAAACCCGCTGACCTCAACACTTCCCGCATCCAGATAGCCGTCGACATTCTTAAGCTCTTCCCCTTCAGGAACAGTAATTGTAAGGTGGCAGTCCAGATCTTTCAGACTTATGTGGTCTTTCATCTTCTGCTTCACAGTGAGCTTGCCGCCCGAAACACTGATCTCCGGAAGGCAGCCGGACGGATACTTGTAGGTGACACTGAATTCGGAACCCTTCTCGATTTTGACATCTCCGACATCCAGCTCAAGCGAAACATTCTGAAAACGATCTGTCGCGACTTTTTCGCTTTTCATTTTTCCGGATCTTCCGCCGAACGGAAGGAAGCCCAGATGGATGACACATCCCGCAATAATACAGATGACCGTTACGATCGTCAGTATAGTGAGGTAAGAACTTTTCCTCTTCTTCTCTTCTATCATTTTATCTCTCTCCTTATTAAAGCTTCAGGGCATATCAGATGCCTGCGATACTCTTTGCAGAAAGCCTGTATTTTTCGATTGCCCGCTTCGGAGCATATGGTCATTCCTGCCCCGGATTCCCTGCTGCGAACAAAGCAAGTTCTCTCATCTTCTGATGCCAAGGTTATTCTTGATCACCTTATGAATCACACTTGCGATCGGCCAGATGATCCAGGATGTGACCCATGAAAATGTCAGAAAGCTCCAGATCAGATAAATGCAGGTGACCGTCTGCCAGTAGACTCCCATGAAGGCCGCCAGCTTCGGATCAGCGTAATATACTTCTCCGTCCTTCCGATGCTTCGTGTAGTTTCCGCTGACCGTATCCTTGTCATTCAGTCCGAGAATCGTCTCATAGCGCCCTTTGAGAAGACTGCTGTAGACGATCAGGAACACGCCGAATCCTACAATTATAAAGAAGAGAGACACTGTCAGTTCCGAAATATCAAACGGGCTGAATATGGAGAAAATGGTCTCTATGAGCGCCGACGGCACCCAGCTGATCACGCAGAGCATGATTCCGATCACCAGCATCATTGTTCCGGTCGTCCGGAAGCGAACGCTCTCGTCCTGCACATAATTTGCTGTCGCGTAATCGATCGAGCACGGCTCCTTCTTGAGGAATTCCCATTTTTTCATTTTCTGCGAAGCGTAGATAAAGCAGCCGACCGCAGCGGCAACGCTGACCATCATAAAGCAGACACCGATGAAAGACATCAGGTCTTCGAGCTTTCCGCCGTCGAAAATGCTGCTGAAGAAGATCGGTCCCGTCACAGAGAGTATGCACAGAAAAACTCCGAATGCGGTGAGAAGCGAACTGCCTCCCTTATCGCGAAGATAAAATTTTACCTCCTCCAGGGAAACATGGCGCCGCTTTTCCGCGAGTTCCACCGAGAGATCAAACTTCTCTCCCCTCGTGAGTCCCAGGTCTCCGGCGATCTCGTCGAGATTTCCGAATTCGGAGATCACTGTACCGATCGCGGCATTCTCACTCTTTCCTTCTGCGATCAGTTCCGAATATTTGTCCTCCATCATCTGCCAGAGTTCATCCCTTGCCCGGAGCACTTCCGGCGTATTGGGAAGACCCGCAAACATGGTCTCAAGATAATTACGAAGTGTTTCCATATCCTTTACCTCCTGATGAACCTTTCGACTACATCTTTGGTCAGCGTCCACTCTTCACACTTTTCATGATAATACGCTTCCCCGAGCGGTGTGATCCGATAGTAGGTGCGCCGCTTTCCACTTCCGTCTCCGGTCGGATCCGCCGTGAACGACTGAATGTATCCGTTCCTCTCCATTCTCGTAAAAGCTGAGTACAGGGTCGTCTCCTTGATCACATACTTTTCTTCGGACAGCCTGCGGATCTCCTTCGAGATCTCGTATCCGTACGACGGCCCCTTCAATAAAATGCAGAGAATTATCGTGTCGTTGTAACCTCGTATTACATCACTGCTGATTCCCATTCTCACTCACCTCGCATGTTCTTCTTTCCTCCGATTTCTCTATGTAAAAGAGCTCGTTGCCTTTGCTGCCTTCGCTGCCCTTGTTCCGAAAAGGGGCGTTTCCGTGACCGACATCCGTGTGCCTTTTGTCCGTACAGCTGGCTTTTCGATAGCCGCCGGGCTTCGGATTGGCATACCTGTGTCGCACTTTACTACGACTGGCATTCCTACGACTGACGTTACTTTGTCTGTCGTTCCTTCACCTGTCGTTGCTTTGTCTGTCGTACTATGTCTGTCGTAGTAAAAATATCATATATGCATTTGCCTGTCAACAGGTTTTTTATTTTTTTAATATTTTCCCAAAATTACCTCTTTGATGCTTTTTATCGGTACAATAAAAAACCGACTATCCTGGCATAAGATAGTCGGTTCGAGAAAGATCCATCTGATTAGCAGCTTATTTCAATACCAATATTCCAAAAATGATAAATATCAATAAAATAACGTAAACTATATAGTCAACTACTTTCCAAAACTCAAAATCTTTTGTAACAGCATCCTTTATGAACCAGATAGGTGTTAATATAAGACCTAACAGTTCTTCGCCAATATGTGCAAAAATAATAACCACTATTTTATCAGAAGAAAAGCTTAATCCTTCTCCATCATCTACATACTTAGTAACAAATGCTCCTATTACAGCCAAAGGAATAAAAAGAACAGACGCCCAAAATAAATAACATAAAAAGATCATCTTAAATCCATCCGGATGAGTTGCCGCTGATATTAATTGTTGTATGGTGATTTTCTTACAAATAAGTCCCCATATCGAAACAATAAGTCCATAAAAAGAAATCTCGTGCAAGGTTCCAATAAAAGACATTTTCTCCTCCCATAATCATACCCTTTGCAGCAAGATGCCGGGCGTTCATAATACTACTCTATCTGCCACTGGCATATTCACTATACCATGTTGGGATAATGATATTGCCGGTATTCTTATCAAATATTTTCTCTACTACAAATGCAGGCATTTCATACAACTGCGAGTAGCCTGTATATTCCCCGGTAACGCACAAAGAATGACCACATAATTCTTCGTATTTGTCAATCTCAGTATAATAGTCCAAATCTATCTGTATGAACCATTTATGATTGTCCTGATCGACAAATGTACACACATACGCATTCATACTTTGTCCCATATCAGATGATAGATCGAGTTTAGAGATCGCATCATACGACCCATCCACCCATATCATCGTTCCTCCAAGCCCGTTCTCACTGGCAAAACTATTAAATCTTGAAAACTCTCCAAACTCATAGTCCGTAGTAAAACCCGCCGGCACCTCGTAAAGCAATACATCCCCTTCGGTCTCTCCACAACGCTTACATGTTTTAGGAGCCTGATGAGTTGCTTCCATCCAGTCATGCCCTAACGCTTCTCCATCAGCATATCCGCATACACTGCAAGTCTTTGCCTTCGTACATGTTGCTTCCTCCCATGTATGTGCCAAAGGCTCGCCCTCTTTCTGTCCGCACTCAGAACAGTGCTTAGCCTCTGAGCAAGTCGCTTCTATCCATTTGTGACCATACGGCTCGCCTTCTGTTGCACCGCACTCTGTACATGTCTTCGGTTCGGTACAGGTCGCTTCCGTCCATTGATGTTCATGGCCGCAGCCTGCAAGCAAACTCACTCCTGCTATTGTTAAGATACTTATCACTTTCTTCATCACAATCTCCCCTTGTCGACACTTGCTATGCGTATTGTCACCCTACTTATCTCTATGCCTGCGTAATCTTTAGTCCCCTTTATTTCAGGGCCGGTATTAATCTAATCTTATGTTCCCCTACGCGGAGAGCGACGATTACTGTTCGCGACATTTCTGTCCGTTCTGAAATTTTAATCCACGCTCCCCTACACGGGAGCGACAAATTCTCAACGAATGCCTGCAGACACTTTTTATATTTCAATCCACGCTCCCCTGCATGGGGAGCGACCGCAAAATACGCCTAATAAATCCCCATCCGGTTCAATATCCGGCATATTCTACGACATCTATACCCTTAGGTATGAGATGATTTAAGTAAAATTCCTATATTTCGGGTGCGAACCAGCCTGCCTAATTCCAACAGCCTCCACTTCGCACTCAAAAAAAACATTCTCCTACCAGGTCATAAGTTTTTTGTGCCATAATGCTCAATTTTGTTTGTATACTTATTTCCCAGATTATAAATATTTCAGACCGCCTTCCCTTTCATTAATAAGCTCCAAACGCCTTTTACGGACTGCAGCCAGCATTGTCGCATCAAGGTTACACTCGAAGTCAACGAGCTGAATATTAATGGAGCTTACAATTTCATAAATCCCGAAACGCTCAAAGTGCTTTATGCTTACGATAACACTCCGCTCTTATAAACTATTATTTATTATTAAGCATCAGGAACAGGAGATCGTCTCAACAATTCTATAATATTTTCATCTAAATTTAGTATATCACTCCGCAATCAGACATCAAGTTTTTTTGCCCAAAGGCTCTGCTCTTGTCGTTCTATAACGACACCTTTCTGATTATAGACTTCAGTTCTCGCACTATTTCTCTGTTAACAGTAATGGGCCACAGTAACTAAGCAAGGACAATTTATTACCCGATTCGGTTGCAGAAACAAACTCTGCCATCATTTATTGAGATTAAATCTTGTTTTGTATTGTCTAACCGCTTCCTGCCATGCTATAGTCAGTACAGATGGAGAATATCTTTTAAAGTTATCATCTGTTTCGAAAGGAGATATTGATATATGGCTAACAAGTACGCAGGAACAAAGACAGAAGAAAACCTCAAACAGGCATTCGCAGGCGAATCCCAGGCCCGCAACAAGTACACCTACTTTGCTTCTCAGGCAAAGAAGGCCGGCTATGAGCAGATCGCGGCGATCTTCCTTGAGACAGCGGATCAGGAGAAAGAACACGCAAAGATGTGGTTCAAGGAGCTTGGCGGAATCGGCACGCTCGAGGAGAACCTTCTTGCAGCTGCAGAGGGAGAAAACGAAGAGTGGACAGATATGTATAAGCGCATGGCTGAGGAAGCCGAGGCCGAAGGTTTCAGCGAGCTGGCAAAGAAGTTCCTTCTGGTCGCAGGCGTTGAAGAAAAGCACGAAGAGCGCTATCGCAAGATTCTCGAGAACCTGAAGGCAGGCAAGACCTTCGAGGGCGATGATGAGAATACTGTATGGAAATGCAGGAACTGCGGCGCGATTGTCGTCGGCAAGGAAGCACCGGATGTCTGTCCGGTCTGTGCGCATCCGCAGGCGTATTTCGAGAGAAGGGCTGAGAACTATTAAAAAAATACAGGGCGCTGCACCAGCGCCCTGAAAAATACCCGTAAAATGAGGAGTGCCCCGGCAGCTAAGCTGCCGGGGCGATTATTATGAAAAATTGTAGTGAGGTTTTTCTCACACGGTCTTTCATTTACTTAAATTAGATATAGCAGTTATTTGTGAACAAGCTGTGAATATTTTGTAAATTTTTGCACATTTTCACAAGTTGTGACCAGAAAAGTTCAGTACTTTTATACATTTTGCACAATTAACGTGCTACCACAGTAAAGTGTCCCTTTACGAGAAAATGGATTTGATTGTCTGCCAGAGACCCTTGAAAAATGCCAGGAAACCGTTCACATCCTCATCCGTGATCCCGTACTCGGAAAGATCGATTCCGGAATTCTTCAGCTCCTCGTACATGGATCTTGCCTGCTCGACCAGTGCGTCCACATCAATGTCCAGACTTGCCAGCTTCTTCATGAGGGCAATGATGTCGTTGACCTCTTCCTCTGTCAGACTGATCTGCAGCTGGTTCGAGACGTCTATGATCGCGTTCCGGATATCGGTCTCAGACGTCATATCATTCTGTACAACGATCTGCTTGACGGCGGCGATCAGCTCCGCTGCCTTCCTGGGGTCACCGATCGCGTCCGCGATCTCTCCTGTCGTGACAAGCTCGTTCGTAGCGCCGTCCACGCGCTGCTGGTCGACCGGCTTTCCGTACATCTGCTCATAGGCCTTCATCGCCCCGACCAGAGCTGCTGTCCCTGAGATCTGAGACGGTCCGGCCACAATGACTTCCGCATTCTTCATCCCGGCTGTAGCCAGCGCGTTCTGATACATTCCCGGAGTCACATAGGTGATATTGTGTGTCTCCACCGTGATCCCGCTCTTGCTGCTCTCAACGACCTTGCAGGACGAAAGCGCTCTGCTTCCAATCACGGAAGAGGCGACGTAGCCGTCCAGATACTGGTGCTCCTCCGCGTTCGTGACCGTAACGACAGTGTTGTTCTGAAGATCTGCCTCAGTCAGTCCGAGAAGCGAGAGGACCTCCGCGCGCTGTGCGCTGTCCAGATCCGCGCCGAGCGCGACATAGGGCTTTGTGTTGGCTGCCATGACGGCTGCCGGCTGAACGAGCATCGCGGCTGTGATGAGCGCAGCTGTGATCCCTGCAATTTTCTTTTTGAATTTGAACATACATACCTCCTTTCAGGTGCGGTCTGCGTGAAAAATAATGATTGGGAATGCCGTGCATTCCTGCCGCAGACCTCTTATGTCCGTTTTCAGAGGAACATAATACCATGGAAAGTCGGTTATGTCTCTTAAAAAAGGCTAAAGTATCAGAGAAGAATCTGTGTCTTATCTGTTATGCTTTGTTGGTTTTTCCGCCTCTTTTTTGCATTTCCGTTCTGGAATATCGTCACATTTGCAAAAAAACCGCAATCTTTTCGTCTTCAATCGTAACCTCAGGATAACAGATCGTTGCTCCTGTCTGCACCTTCCGCCCTGATCATGAAAAGCTCATCCGAAAGCCTCCCGAACTCACTGAGGGTGAGCGCCTCGCCGCGCACCGTGGGCTTCATCCCGCAGGCCTCAATTGCCTGCAAAGCCTCCGCCTTTGAAAATGAAAATCCCGCGTAATTCGCGATCCCATTCTGAAGCGTCTTCCTCCGCTCATTGAAGGATGCGCGGATCAGGTCAAAGAGCAGCTTCTCATCCTTCACCTGGACCGGCGGCACAGGACGCCTCGTCATATGGATGACAGCGCTGTCCACCTTGGGCCTCGGCATAAAGCATTCCGGGCCCACGAGGAAGGAGATCTCCGGCTCCGTATAATAGCTGACTGCGAGAGAGAGCGCTCCGTAGGTCTTGCTTCCCGGACCCGTCACCATTCGCTCGGCAACTTCCTTCTGGACCATGACCGTAAGATCTGAAAATGGAGCCCCTCCCTCGAAAAGACCCATGAGGATCGGCGTCGTGATATAGTAAGGAAGATTGGCGACGATCTTGACCGGACGCCCTTCATTTTCACGGTCGGCGATCTCCTGAATATCCGTCTTCAGGATATCGGCATGCATGACCGTGACATTGTCCCATTCCGAGAGCGTATCCGCAAGGATCGGGAGCAGCGCGCGGTCGATCTCGACCGCACAGACATTTCCCGCCGCCTCGGCCAGATACTGGGTGAGCGTACCAATCCCCGGCCCGATCTCGAGTACAAAATCATCCTTGCTGATCCCGGCTGTGCTGATAATATCCTCGAGCACCTGCTCACGGATCAGAAAGTTCTGACCAAATTTTTTCCGAAATGAAAATCCGTACTTTTCGAGCACCTTTCGGCAGCCGGCCGGATTTGCGAGATATGGTTTCGGCATAAAATTCCTCCCTGAAATTTTTTCAATCCACATACGATATTTTTGCGGACAGTACTGCTTTCTGCTCCGCCAACCTCTGCGATCCGCGGATGCTTTTAGAAAAGACAGGCAGTCCGCCCAAAATGGAGACTGCCTGCCCTTAGTGTATTTCATTTACAGGATCATCCTGTGATCAGGAGAAATCCTTCTCCCTCAGCAGGATCCTTCCGTCCGGTGCCGCCTGATTTCTGGACCGGAATCCGAATCTGCGGTTCTTCGAGTGCTCGATCGCCTGATCAACGATATCCTTGACCATCCCTACCGTCATCGGCTCGGAATCTTTCTGGTTCTCACCGATCATCGTGTAGAGCGCGAGCGTCGCCAGCTCATCAAACTTGTACCCGTTCTCCCTTGCGTAGGTCCTTGCAAAGGTCACGAGCTCGTCATTGGTAAAGACCGGCACAATAATGGTCGATGTGAACTTCTCCGCGAGCTCCGGATGGCTGTTCAGCATTGCACGCATGTCGCGCTTCTCATCCTCAAGGATCACGACCAGACCGTCCGTCCGGAATTCCATGGCCTTTGAAAGCTTTTCAATCGTCTCGTCGTACATGGCTCCGGCACCCTCGATCAGGAGGAAGCCTCCTGCCAGAAGCTTTACAATCTTTGCAGGATCCTTCTTATTGAGATCCTCTCCGATGATCTTTGCCTTCTTGGCCGCCTGAATATGCAGGTCCTTGCAGACTGCGAGCATCAGGCCTTCCGCGAGTCTTGTCTTGCCGGATGCCTGCCGTCCGATGATCAGAACGTTGCCCTGCCTTGATGTCTTATCGCCGGAATTATTGTGGATATCTGCGAGCGCCAGAGTGATCTGTTCCTGCATTCCCGGTATATTCGAGAAATAAGAGAAAATCTTCCTCTCCGTCTCATCAAATTTCCTCGGCAGGACCGGAACACGATCCACCATCTCGGGCTCCGTCATAATGTGCTCGATAATGTTCGTATCGCGCCCGAATTCGCTCTCCTCAGCGGAGAGAATGTCACTCATATCCTCTGCCGCTTCGACCGGCTGCGGTTCATCTGACTCGTCAGCAAAGATTTCCTTCGGAATCTCCCCTACCGGGATCGGAACGCTCTCTTTTCTGACCGGTTCCTCCGGTTCCTCCGGCTCTTCCGTCTCCTCCGGCTCTTCGGCCGCTTTGACAGACTCTTTGACCGCTCCGTCCGGCTCTGCGGGAAAGGGATTCATGCTTTCTTCTTCGGGTTCCTCCACCGGTAGCTCTTTTCCGGCCGCTTCCATAACTGTTTTTCTTGCTTCTTCTTCGGGACTGAGAAAAAAGGCGGTATGCTCTGTTTTACCCTCCCGCGTTGAATCCGCTTCGGCCTCAGCCTTCTCATAGACAAGTTTTGCAGCTTCCTCAAGAGTGATGTCTCCGCCCATGGCTTTGCGGAGCTCCTCCTGAAAATTAAATTCTCTCGTGAGTCCAAGTGACTCGTCTGTCTCCCGTCCGAGAAGTGTTTCCGTCTCCTCCGGCGAGACGACCGGTCTCCATAATTCCTCCGGATCAACGCCTGCAGTCGGGATCTCCATACTCTTCAGAATTTCTTCTGCTGAGGGCTCCGATGCCGGTTCTTCCGGAATTGCTGCTTCTGTTTCCTCTTTTTCCTCGACTGTTTCCATAGTTTCCTCAGCTTCTTCTGCTTCGACTGCTGCTTCCTCGACTGCTTCCGCGGTTTCTTCGATTTCCTCTGCTGCTTCCCCGGTCTCTTCGATTTCCCCAGCTTCTTCTGCTTCGACTGCCTCTACCGCTGCTTCCGCCTCACCAATGGTCTCCTCAACGGCCACTGCGATGTCTGCCGCTGCTTCTTTCGTCAGATCCTCATCTTCGCCAGGATCTTCCGCAGTTTCTGCTTCGACTGTCTCTTCGACGGTTTCCACGGCCTCTTCCGGAGCTTCTTCGACGATTTCTTCCGTTGCTTCTACTGTTCCTACAGTTTCCGCAGTTTCTTCCAAGGTCTCTTCAGCGACTTCTTCCACCGCTTCTGCTACTTCTTCGGTCTCCACAACTGCTTCCGGAGCCGTTTCGACGATTTCTTCCACCGCTTCTGTTTCTGCCGCTTCTTCAGTTTCCACAGTTTCTTCCGGAGCCTCCTCGACAGTTTCTTCCACTGTCTCAGCCTCCTCAGTTATCTCTGTCTCGACTTCAGGATCCGGTACTGCCGGCTCTGATTCCTCTTCCGGCTCAATTGTACTCTTAAGATCCGCCTCATCGTAAGAATCCGTCACGTTGTCCCAGGACATAGTGGGCGCTATTCTCGCGGACATCCGCTCCACTGCGGATGCCATCCGGCGGCTGAGTGATGCCCAGACCGCTTCCGGAACGGTCTCCTCAAGAACGTCCTCCGTCCCCTCTGCGATTTCCTGAGCGACTGATTCTTCCGTGACCGGTCGAATCTTACGGACATACGGCTTTTCTTCCGGAATTTCCTCGAGTTCTTCGATTACGTTTTCTTCTGCTGCGGTCTTCTCAGGTTCTTCTGTCTCAGCTTCTGCTGTGACTTCTTCGGGCTCCTCCGCCTCGGCCTCTTCTGCCACGGCTTCTTCGGGCTCCTCCGCCTCAGCTTCTGCTGCTACAGCTTCTTCGGGTTCTTCCGCCTCAGCTTCCTCCGCTGTGACTTCTTCAGACTCCTCCGCCTCAGCTTCCTCTGCTGTGACTTCTTCGGGCTCTTCCGCCTCAGCTTCCTCTGCTGTGACTTCTTCGGGCTCCTCAGCCTCAACCTCTTCTGCCACGGCTTCCTCGGGCTCTTCCGCCTCAGCTTCTGCTGTGACTTCTTCGGATTCTTCCGCCTCAGCCTTCAGTTCCTCTCTGACCGCCGCTTCCTCCGCCGCGGTCTCCGAATCATAGATAACCGGCGCGATATCGTCCAGATTTTCCACGGAGAGATTGACTGGCTGCAGCTCTGCCGCGTTTTTAGAAATTTCAGCCGCCTCGTGCTCAATTTCACTGAACGTTTCGCCAAATGCACGAAGTGCTTCCGCCTCGGCCTCGAGATCGTACGGCTCGTAAGCCTCTTCATCATCTGCTTCATCTTCCTGAGAATCGATGCTTCCGGATTCGGAGATCTCCTCTTCGATGAAGCTGTGTTTTTCACAGGGGATGTCTGTTTCATCAGAATCCCCGGCCGCGATTTGCTCTATCTCCTCTGCCTTTTCTGTCTCTTCAAAAGCAGCATCCGCTTCCGCCGCTTCCTCCAGGGCTTCCGCGTTCTCAGGTGCTGTTTCTGAAGTTGCTTCTTTAATCACTTCCACAGCTTCCTCTACCTCAGTTGTTTCAGCTTCAGACTCTTCGTCCGCGGCCTCTTCGATCTCTTCGACAGAGTCCTCTACCTCAGTCGTTTCGGCTTCAGACTCTTCGTCCGCTGCCTCTTCGACCTCTTCGACAGCCTCCTCTACCTCAACCGGTTCAGCTTCAGCCTCTTCGTCCGCTGCCTCTTCGACCTCTTCGACAGCCTCCTGAATCTCATCCGTTTCGGCCTCAGGCTCTTCTGCCGCTTCAACAGCCTCCTCTACCTCAGCCGTTTCAGCTTCAGCCTCTTCGTCCGCTGCCTCTTCGACCTCTTCGACAGCCTCCTCTACCTTAGCCGGTTCGGCTTCAGACTCTTCGTCCGCTGCCTCTTCGACCTCTTCGACAGCCTCCTCTACCTCAGTCGTTTCGATTTCAGACTCTTCGTCCGCTGCCTCTTCGATCTCTTCAACAGCCTCCGCTACCTCAGTCGTTTCGACTTCAGCCTCTTCGTCCGCCGCCTCTTCGACTGCTTCCGCAGCTTCTTCCAGAGCTTCCGCCGGTTCCTCTGCTTCCTCCGCAGCTTCCGCGGCACTCTCATCATCCGTCAGGGCGCTCAGATCAAGGTCTTCATCCACCCCTTCAACAAGCGACCGGTCTATCTCCTCAATCATATCGATCGCCTCAGAGGGATCGACAGGCTCCAGTGTATCTTCCGGATCCGCAACGGATCCTTCGATCTCCGGATCTGTAATATCATACTCAAGACTCTCAGGAGATCCTGCCTCCGTAGTCTCGGAGGATTCCGCCTCCGGAACCTCCCCGGATTCCGCCTCCGCGATCTCAGACTCTTCAGCTTCCGCCTCTCCGACCGCTTCGACCTGCTCCTCAGTCTCTTCACCGGAAGCATCTTCCGCTGATTCCCCGGACACCTCTTCGATGGCTTCTTCCGGCTCTTCAGACGCCTCTGTATCTTCCTCTGCTTCCGCAGTTTCTGCGACGTCCGCAGCGTCCTCTGCTTCCGCAGTTTCTTCCGCTTCTGCGACGTCCGCAGCGTCCTCCGCTTCCGCAGATACTTCCTCGTCTGCGGTGTCCGCAGCCTCTTCAGCAGCCTCCGCAGTTCCGTCCTCCGTCTCATCGGCGGATCCGGCTTCCGCTGTCATCTCTTTCTCTGCCGCTTCCGGCTCCTCAGAAGTCTCTGTCTCCGGAGTCTCCCCGACCACATCGGTCGACCCGCTTCTCACGCCGAAAGTATCCGCAAGCTCTTTTGCGAACATGCTGCCGGTCTCAGCGAAGAGGGCTTCCAGCTCCGCATTGCCGCGGTCCTCGGCACTCTCCTCAAAGGACTCTTCAAAGTCTTCACCCGGCTCCTCTTCCTCGCTGTAAAGATCTGTATAATCGAGCTGTCTGGGCTTCCGAATGCTCGAGACCGCCTCGCGGAAGCTGCTCGCGATCTGGTCCTGAATATCAGAGGACCGTCCGACAGCCCTTCCGGTGCGGATCCCCGGCCGTACGTTGGGCGTTTTCTCCTCAAAGATCGCGGTGGTTACGGCTTCATCTGCGGCGGCGTTCATTTTCTGGATCGCCTCCGCCGCAGTCACCTTCTTCTGACGTTCCGGACGAAGCTCATAATCCTCCTCGTCCGCCCTGTTGATCGCGCGCTGGACGCGGTCAAATCCGTTCAGATCGTCATCCGGGATTGCTCTGCGCTCCGCTTCGATCGCGGCCTTATGACGATTGTCATAGCGCTTCTGCTGGGCTTCGGAGAGCGGCTCGAGCTGCATTTTCAGCTCCATGGCCCGCGTCACATACTTGCCCTCCGCGAACCAGAGGATCATATCGTCGCACTCCTCGATGCAGCGCTGCTTCTGACCGTTCTTCTTGTACAGTCTGGCCAGCTCAAAGGCCCAGCGCTCCGTATACTCCCGCTCCTTGTACTCCCGGAGGACTTCGATCTGCTCGGTGAGCGGTGCACCCTGTGCCCGGAGAAGCTTGTACTTCAGGATATAGCGCGACGTGTCGTGCGGCGAGAGCTCCTCGAACTCCTGATAATATCTCTTCGCTTCATCGTAGAACCCCATGCGGATCTCGATTTCAGTAAGCCTGTAAAGGACCGTTTTGCTGGAAGAGGACTGTCTGTACGCATACTTCAGGATCTGCTCACTGTCACTGTACCGTCTGTTCGCTTCATAGATCTCACCGATCATGCAGAGCGTCCTGACGCTCCTGACTTTCTTCCACTCGATGGTATCGGCAATGGCAGCGGCGCCCTTGAAGTCGCCGTTCTCAGCAAGATTGTTGATCTGCTCCAGTTTTATTCTGTATTCAGCCTTATCCACTATGTTCACCCCTATATCAGCGGAAATAAAAAAATCCGCCTGAATTACAATGCCGTCTGGTCTTCACGCTTTTTTATGCCGTTCAAAAAATCAAAAAGACAGGGGCTTTTTGCAGAAAAAAGCGTGCGATCCGGGACGGCAATTATCCGATTAAGCAAACTACCCCATAATCAAAATAAGTTTAACATATCGGGTTTTTTCTGTCCACGCAAAATGAAATTCCCATCCCTCCGGAGCACTGCCGCAGCCGGCCTTTTCCCTGCAGAAATGCAAAAAAAGAAGGCCCGGGAACATACCAGTTCGTACATTCCCGGGCCTTCCGGTCTTCAAAAAATCCATTCCTTTTAAGGAATATGTCTTTACTTTGTCACAGAATTCAGCTTCCAGATCTCATCCACGTACTCTTTGATCGTACGGTCGGAGGAGAACTTGCCTGCGCAGGCCGTATTCATCATAGCCATGCGTGCCCATCCCCTGTGATTGCGGTAAGCCTGCTCGACCCTTCTCTGAGCCTCCGCATAGGAGCGGAAGTCCGCAAGGATGAAGTACTTGTCGGCCGGACCGTAATTGTTCGTGAGCAGAGAATCGTAAATCGGTCTGAACAGCTCTGTGTCGCGGTCGAATGTGCCGTTCACGAGCTGAATGAGGACCTTGCGGATATCCGCGTCATTGTTGAAAATGTCGTTCGGATAGTAGCCGCCGTTATGCTCATAGTTGATGACCTCGTCGGAGGACAGACCGAAGATAAATGCGTTCTCCTCGCCGACTTCCTGAACGATCTCAACGTTCGCGCCGTCCATGGTTCCGAGTGTCGGAGCGCCGTTCAGCATGAATTTCATGTTTCCTGTGCCGGACGCTTCCTTGGACGCTGTGGAGATCTGCTCGGATACATCCGCAGCAGCGAAAATGATCTCACCATTGGAGACCTTATAGTCCTCAATGAAGACGACCTTCAGTTTGTTGTGAAGAGCCGGATCATTGTTGACGGAAGCAGCGACAGAGTTGATCAGCTTGATGATCAATTTCGCGATCTTATAGCCTGCAGATGCCTTCGCGCCGAAAATGAATGTTCTCGGATAGAACTCCATTCCCGGATTCTCGAGCAGCTGATTTCTCAGGTACATTACATGCAGGATGTTGAGAAGCTGTCTCTTGTACTCATGCAGACGCTTGACCTGTACGTCGAAGATCGAGTACGGATCGATGTCCACGCCGTTATGCACTGCGACATAATCAGCCAGACGCTGCTTGTTGCGTAGCTTGATGCTCATGAACTCCTGCTGAGCCTTCTCGTCATCGACGAAGAGACGAAGCTTCGAGATCTCGGAGAGGTCTGTGATCCACTTCTCACCGACCTTGTCAGTGACCCAGGCTGCGAGCTCCGGATTTCCGTGGAGCAGGAATCTTCTCTGTGTGATACCGTTCGTCTTGTTGTTGAACTTCTCCGGCATCATCTCATAGAAGTCTCTCAGAACGTCCTTCTTGAGGATCTCTGTGTGAAGGGCCGCAACACCGTTGACCGAATGGCCGCCGACGATCGCGAGGTACGCCATGCGGATCTGGCCGTCATAGATGATGCCCATATTCTTGAGCTTGTCGTGCCAGGTATCCGGGTATTTCTCGCGCACTTCATTTTCAAAGCGGCGGTTGATCTCCTCGGTGATCTGGTAGATACGCGGAAGAAGACGGGAGAAGAGATCGATCGGCCACTTCTCGAGCGCTTCCGCCATGATCGTATGGTTCGTGTAGGCACAGCACTTTGTCGTGATGTCCCATGCCTCATCCCACTCCATGTGATATACATCCATGAGAAGACGCATAAGCTCAGGCACAGAGACTGTCGGATGCGTATCGTTCATCTGGAAGGCTGCCTTCTCCGGAAGGTTCTTCAGTGTACCGTACTGTCTCAGATGCTTCTCGAGCGCTTCCTGAAGGGATGCGGATACGAAGAAATACTGCTGCTTCAGACGAAGCTCCTTGCCTGCGTAGTGGTTGTCGTTCGGGTAAAGGACCTCTGTGATGGTGCGGGCAAGATTCTGCTGCTCGACAGCCTTGTCATAGTGACCCTTGTCGAAGGAGGACAGCTCAAAGTCCACGATCGCTTCAGCATCCCAGATGCGGAGCGTGTCGACGACGCCGTTCTTATATCCAACGATCGGAATATCGTAAGGTACTGCGCGGACAGAGGAATAATTCTCATAGATATAGCGGTTCTTGCCGATAGTCGGGTCGTACTCCACACGGGTATTTCCGCCGAAACGAACCTCATGGGCGTGCTCCGGTCTCTTCAGCTCGAACGGATATCCGTGCTTCAGCCAGTTATCCGGAACTTCTTCCTGGAAACCGTTCTTGATCTTCTGCTTGAACATACCGTAGTGATAGCGGATTCCGCAGCCGTATGCGTGATATCCGCCGGTCGCGAGAGACTCCATGAAACATGCCGCGAGTCTTCCGAGACCGCCGTTGCCGAGAGCCGGATCCGGCTCCTGGTCCTCAAGTGCGTTCAGGTCAAGGCCCAGCTCTGTGAGGGCAGCCTTTACCCCGTCATACTCCCCGAGGTTCAGAAGGTTGTTGCCGAGTGCGCGTCCTACCAGGAATTCCATGGAGAGGTAGTAGACGATCTTCGCGCTCTGCTCTTCGAAACGCTTGCAGGATGTCATCCAGTTGTCAATGATCTCAGACTCGATAACGTTCGAAACTGCCTGATACAGTTCCTGCTGGGAGGCATCCTCGAAGTCCTTTCTGTAAAGCATCTTTACAGAATCGCGTACCTTCTCCTTGAACGCCTTCTTATCAAATCTTCCGCCTTTCATAAGTCCAGTGGATGTTTTCTTTGCCAAGTTTTTATCCGTCCTTTCGTATTAGGCTGAAGCACACGGAGGACATTTCCGCTCCTCCGCATGCCCCTGGCTTCTTGTGTTACCGTAACAGACAGTTCCTCTTTAAGGAACGCGCCGTTTACTGCTTCTCAACACCGAGTGTCACAGGTTCCCCGTTGATCTTCCAGTCCTTTGTGTATCCGGCGGTCTCTCCGACCGTATAGTCATCCGCGAGGACATCTCTTCCGATCGTTGCGGCATTATCACGAATGATCTTCTCGAGCTTTTCATTTCCCGAGACATAGAGGCGGATGCGGTCCATGACCTCGAACCCGGCCTCCTTGCGCATCGTCTGGATCTTGGAGATCAGCTCCCGCACAAATCCTTCCTCGAGAAGCTCCGGAGTCAGTGTCTTGTCGAGGACTACCGTCACTTTTCCGTCGGACTGCGTCTCAAAGCCTTCGCTCTGCGCCATATCGATCAGAAGATCGTCCCTCGATAATACGGCCTCGGTACCGTTTATGTCAAGCGTAAGAATTCCCTGCTCATTGAGCTCTTTCATGGCCGCGCTGCCGTTGATCTCGGAGAGCGCCTTGCGGATTCCGCCTACGAGCTTTCCGAATTTCGGTCCCACGGTCTTGAGCTGCGGCTTGAATGTGTAGCTGATGAAGCTGTCCGCATCGTCCGTCATCTCGACCTTCTTGAGGTTCAGCTCCTCCCTGATGATCTCCTGATAGAATTCCGGGATCTCATACGGTGCCTTGACCATCATGCGGGCGATCGGCTGGCGGTTCTTGATGCCGCTCTCATTTCTGGCAGCACGTCCGAGCACGACGATCTTCAGGACATGGTCCATGTTCTCCTCGAGCTCCGGATCGATCATGCTCTCATCCGCCACCGGATAATCTGTCAGGTGGATGCTCTCCGGCGCATTTTCATCGATTCCGCGGACAAGATTCTGGTAGATCTCCTCCGTCATGAACGGGATCATCGGTGCAGCGAGCTTCGACAGCGTAACAAGCGCTGTGTACAGCGTCATGTAAGCGTTGACCTTATCCTGCTCCATGCCCTTTGCCCAGAAACGGGTACGGCTTCTTCTGACGTACCAGTTCGAGAGATCATCGGTAAATGCCTGCAGAGCCTTGCCCGACTCGGGGATCTTGTAGGAAGCCATGTTGGCGTCCACGGTCTTGATCGTCGAGTTGAGACGAGACAGGATCCACTTGTCGATGACGGCAAGCTTGTCATACTCGAGTTCATGCTCGAGCGGATTGAAATTGTCAATGTTCGCATACAGTACGTAGAATGCGTATGTATTCCAGAGGGTCCCGAGGAACTTTCTCTGGCCTTCCATGACCGCCTTGCCGTAGAAACGGCTCGGGAGCCACGGAGCGGAGTTCACGATGAAGTACCAGCGGATCGCGTCCGCACCATATTTCGCAAGGGCTTCCATCGGGTCCACCGCGTTGCCCTTGGACTTGCTCATCTTCTGTCCGTTCTCGTCCTGGACAAGGCCGAGTACGATGACATTTTCAAAGCACGGCTTGTTGAAAATGAGCGTCGAGATCGCATGCAGCGAATAGAACCATCCTCTCGTCTGATCGACCGCCTCGGAAATGAAGGAAGCCGGGAACTGAGCCTTGAAAAGCTCCTGATTCTCGAACGGATAATGGTGCTGTGCGAACGGCATGGAACCCGAATCGAACCAGCAGTCGATGACTTCCGGTACGCGGTGCATGGTCCCGCCGCAGCACGGGCACTTGAGCTCGACACGGTCGATGAACGGCTTGTGCAGCTCGATCTCGTCCGGGCAGTTTACTGCCATTTCCTTCAGTTCCTTCTTGGATCCGATCGCGTGTTTCTTTCCACAGTCGTCACAGATCCATACCGGAAGCGGAGTTCCCCAGTAGCGGTCGCGGGAGAGCGCCCAGTCCTGGATGTTCTCCAGCCAGTCGCCGAAACGGCCTTCTCCGATGCTCTTCGGGATCCAGTTGATCTTCTTGTTGTTCGCGACAAGGTCATCCTTGACGGCCGTCATGCGGATGAACCAGGACTCACGCGCATAGTAGATGAGCGGAGTTCCGCATCTCCAGCAGTGCGGATAGTCATGCTCGAACTTCGGAGCCGCAGCGAGAAGTCCGCGCTCTTTGAGGTCCTTCAGGATCTCGGGATCCGCGCTCACCGCGCCTTCTTTCACTTCCTTCTGGGTAGGCTTGCAGCGGTAGCCGGCGAACGGCGTATCCGGTGTCATTCTGCCCTGCTCGTCAACGAACTTGAGGAGCGGAAGGTCATAATTGCGTCCGATTCGAGAGTCGTCCTCACCGAATGCCGGAGCGATATGAACGATGCCGGTACCGTCTGTCATGGTGACGTACTCGTCGACCGTCACGAAGTGCGCTTTCTTGCCCTGCTTCTCCGCAGCTTCTCTCGCGCAGTCGTAGAGCGGCTCGTACTCCATGCCTTCGAGGTCGGTTCCCGTATAGCGCTCGAGGATCTCCTTCCCCTCGCCGAGGACCTTCTCGACCAGCGCTTCCGCCATAATATAGGTATACTCTCCGTCAACGACCTTCACATAGGACTCATGCGGATTTACGCAGAGCGCGGTGTTGGACGGAAGTGTCCACGGGGTCGTCGTCCATGCAAGGAAATAAAAATCTCCGTCCTTCGCCTTGAAGCGTACGACCGCCGACTTTTCCTTCAGTGTCTTGTAGCCCTGTGCCACTTCGTGGCTCGAGAGCGGCGTTCCGCAGGACGGGCAGTACGGGACGACTTTATATCCCTTGTACAGAAGATCTCTGTCGAAGATCTGCTTCAGTGCCCACCACTCGGACTCGATAAAATCATCGTGATAAGTGACATACGGATTATCCATATCCGCCCAGAATCCTACGATGTCGGAGAATTCTCTCCACATGCCTTCGTACTTCCACACGGATTCCTTGCACTTCTCGATGAACGGCTCGACACCGTACTCCTCGATCGCCTCCTTGCCCTCGATTCCGATGATCTTCTCGACCTCGATCTCGACGGGAAGGCCGTGCGTATCCCATCCGGCTTTACGCGGAACGTACTCACCCTTCATGGCATGATAACGCGGAATCATGTCCTTGATGACGCGCGTCAGAACATGGCCGATGTGCGGCTTACCGTTCGCGGTCGGCGGCCCGTCAAAGAACATGTAAGTAGGATTGCCCTCTCTCTGCTTGATGCTTTTCTGGAAAATGTCGTTGTCCTTCCAGAATTTGGCGGTCTCTTTCTCCCGCTCAACAAAATTCATGTCTGTTTCTACTTTTTTATACATACTCCTCTGGCTCCTTTTCTCGTCAGGTCTGCCCTATACAAACTGTCATTATACGTGGTAGCGCCGCAGATTGTCAAGAAGAACCCCCGGCCTTCCAGACGTGTACAGCCCAGTGAATTTCGCAACACAGTAACTATCTCAATCACAAAGGTCAGGTGGAAACGCTCAGCTCTATCAAGTTGAAACTAATCCAGTACATTCTTGACAGGCCAACATCATTATACTATAATTACACCAAATCAGTGTAAATCATGTAAGGGAGAAAAAATTGAAAAAAAAGACACAATCGTTTGGTAGTTTTATCAAGGAAAAAAGGTTGGCACACCAACCAAGGCTTACTCTGAAGAAGATGGCTGAAAAGTTAGGGGTTGCCCTTACCTATCTGAGTGATGTAGAGAACAATCGCAAGAGACCATTTCCTGCAGATAGAATCGAGTTGTTCTGCAAGTTACTTGAATTATCCGACGAAGAACGTTCAGAAATGTATGATTTGGCGGCACGTGATAGCGATTCGGTCTCACAGGACATTGCGGATACGATCATGTACACAGAAGAGGGTGATTATGCGAGGAAAGCTCTTCGGATGGTCAACCAGGGGAAGGGGAGTGTTGAGCTCTGGAAGGAACTGATTCGCAAAATGGAGGATGAACAATGATTCAATTTGATTACAATAGATTTCATCGTACAAAAACCGGCGGGATATATCTGTCTTATTTGGATATAGAGTCGCTTACAGAAATGCTTCTGCAGGACTATAAGCCCGAACTGCTGA
Source organism: uncultured Clostridia bacterium (assembly GCA_946629525.1). Lineage (GTDB taxonomy): Bacteria > Bacillota > Clostridia > Lachnospirales > Lachnospiraceae > Chordicoccus. The sequence goes on along the minus strand of CAMOXU010000021.1, from coordinate 4,990 downwards.
CAGAACCCGGAGCAATCGAATATGACGACTTTCTGGAAGGATATCTGGGAGTATCACTGGACTATCAGCATATTTACACTTCAGGAGATGAAGGGGATATTCTCGGTTGTGCAATTTTCTCTAATCAGAGACTGGCTGTCTTTGACAAAGAAAATAAGCGAAAGAGTTATCGGGACTACGGACCGAATACAGTAGTACTGGACCTCTCTCTTGTCGAAGGGAATCGTGTTATCCAGGAGAACATCACCGGTCTTCATGAAGGAGGTCATATTTGGATTCACGGCCCGCTTCTGCAGGAAGACCCTCACCAGATGACTTTGGCTGGGTTTAAGTATAATAAAATCTGTTGCAGCAGAAGTAAGATTGAAGAAGTTCAAAAACCATATTCTTCTATTGAAGAGTCATGGAGAGAATGGCAGGCAACCACTTTTGCGGTTACGATGGCACTGCCCAGAAAAAGCCTAAAAATAGCGGTACCCGAATTATTCAAACGTTATGGGGTTAACGGACAACAGATGGTTATTGATACAGATCCGGGCTCCTGGGAGTTATCTTATCATACAATTCCGGAAGAACTGAAGAATATTTACAATATGTCCAAAGAAGCCATCAGGTATCGTCTGACGAAGACCGGTTTTTATATAACAAAAAAGAAATTCGAAGAGGAGCATGCTCAAATGTCCTTATTCGATTTCCTATAAAGAAAGCACATTTTACTACGGTAATAGCAAAATGTGCTTCCATGGCGAGTGTGACATATATCAAACTCTGTGGCAAGAGAAGTATATCACACTTTTCCATGGGATGAGGTGAAATATTTATGAAATCTGACCACCCATCACCTCATTTCCTGGTCAGTGAAAGGTGTTGATGTATGCCAGCACAATATATGCGCCGGAATCCGGATTATCTGCAGTATGATTTTCTCGGGGAGATCTATGCTTCTGGTGCAAAAAGAGTAGGAAAGTATGGATTTCCGCAGTTGCAGAAGGAAAAGCTTATTCCAGAAGGGCCCGCAGCCAGTTTCAACTATCTATTGTCATCGAAGAACCCCTGGGATTGGTGGTACCATTGTTTTTGTGATGATTACCAGTTTTCTCGGTTATGGTCAGGCTTATACCGATACTTGCCACTGATTCAAGGAGCTAAAGGCTTTATATCGACAGACTTCAGCCTTTACAGAGATTATACGGATGATGCGTTAATCTGGAACTGTTACCGTAATCGGGTTCTGGCATATGCCATCCAAAAAGCAAACGTTCCTCTGATACCAACAGCAGGCTTTGGGTCTGAGAGAACATGGAAATGGTGCTTCGATGGACTTCCTGTACATTCTACGGTCGCAATAACAACAAATGGGACGTTGAACGATCCCGAAGCAAGGAGACTTTTTGCAGGCGGCGTAGAAGCTTTGATTTATACGATTCAGCCTTTTGCACTTGTAGTCTGCGGAAATAGCCCTGCATGGCTCGATACCAAATACCCTAATGTTCGGATAATACACATCCCCAGCTATAGCCAGATATGGAGAAAAAGGAGGGGTGCGTAATGGGTGGATATGGTGGCAGCAGCGGCCGAAGCAGAGATAAAGTATACTATGATACCGGCGGCCGTAAAGTTAAGGACAAAAACGCGATTACGGTAGGAGAGTATTATATTAACCAAGGAGAATATGTTGCTTTTTTACAGGAGAAATCTAACCAACAAAGAGCTGATCTGTCTGTGGGCGGTATACATACAGAGGTGAAGGGAATGTCCTCTACCTCTACAAACAAAGTAGCTAATAATATCAAGGAGGGGTTTGAGCAAGTTTCGGCAGATAATTACAGATATCCTTCAGATTCTCATCGTGATGGAAGGGTCGTGATATTGTCAAAATATCCAAATATCAAAACAGCATATAAAACTGTGTTTGGAGGTTACAGAAAGGCAAAGTCGCAGGGATACGTAAAAGGTGAAGTCTGGCTCATGCATAATGGCAAGATGTATAGAATCGGAGGGAAATAGCATGGCATCAACTCAATGCATTAAGTGTAAAGCCGGGATCCACTATCACGGTGAACCAGAAGGAATAGAGTATATATTTATTAAGAAGAAAGATTGGAATAAAATTATATCCACTCGTTTTGATTCCAGAAATAAACAATATATAAATGGAAGTTCTTCACCTGCTCTTTATCAAACAGATACAATAGAATCTGATTTTAAAGAATCAATCATGAAAGCATGGAAATGTCCGAAGTGTGGAGCATTCATATTTTTCGATGAACACAAATACGTGAAAAGAATATATGAAGAAGATAACAGAATAAAGTATGCAGAAAGACCGGACATCTGTGAATATGTTGTTTTTGATGATTATTCTTGGGATACTATCACAGAAAGTGCAATTCCAAACCGGAAAATTTCAAAACTGTTCAACCCTTTAATATATGCGAATCTTACTGATTCCAAACTTATCTTGATATGGAAAGATAGCGGAGTGACAAAGACTTACAAGCGATTTACAATTCCGTCAGATTAAACGCCAAAGTCCTCAGGAATCCCGGTCCGGAATCCCTGAGGACTCTATTATGTTAATATTCAGACAAAGAAATGTCTCAACCATCATCCCTACTCAGGCCAGACGATAATAGAAGATTATTTTCTGCCTTTCTTCTGTCTCTTTGCACGGAGCGAGAGCTGCTTTCCGCGGATCTTATCGACCTCCGACTCTCCGATCAGCTTGGTCGTCCGGATCGCGAAAAATGCACCGTCCACGGCGCGCCGCACGCGGATCTTTCCTTTCACGTAGCCGTGCTCCTCGCAGTATCCGACCGCGAAATAATTCCGCCCGTTGTCGGAGAACCACCGAAGCTTCTTCTTCGCGTTCCTCCCGCAGGCAAAGCAGCGGAGCGCAGTGACCTCCTTATCTGCCATGATATCTTCCTTCGTGGCAAACTCTCTGGAGATGAACTTCTCATAAGTGTCATAGCGGACCCGGATCTCCTCCTCGCGGGTCCTGGGATTCTGATAGCAGTCTATGGAATAGTTCCTGTCGATGATCTCGTCCGGGATGAAGGAGAGCACGCGCGCGGTATAGACCGCGTCGTCGAGTGCCTGATGGAACTCACCGTTATCTTCTATTTTCAGAAAGTCGACCGCATACCCGAGCGCGCGTCTGTCCTTTCTCGTCTCGAATGTGATCGCGAAGAGTTTCTGAACATCTTCATAATAGATCGGGCCCGGCAGGAGATCTTCCATATAATAGAAGGCCATGTTCCGCTGCAGCTCCGTGAGATCCGTCGTCCCCCAGGTGCAGAAGCAGAATTCGTCGTCTCCCTGTCCGCACCAGATCAGGAACTTTCCGACTGCCTCCGGAAAGATCAGACCTCTTTCCTGAAGGTCCTCCATCGAGAGCGTGATGACCTCCTGCGTCCTGTAATGCAGCCGCCTGTAGACGATCGGCTTAACAAGAATATGAAAAGTATCGATGATCTCCTTCTGTTCGTTCATCTTGACGGCACCGATCTCGACAATCTCAAAAGGGAGTCTTTCCTCCTCCCTCGCCTTGCCGTACGGGCATTGATTCCATTCAAGATCCAGCACAATATAGTTCATAATTCCAGTCCTTTCAACTGTCTTCCCCTTAATCTCACGGTCCCGCAGCTGTCCTGCAGATGAGCTTCCGCGGACTGCTTTCTTTGCGGGACCTGAGCTTCCGGCGGGCTGCTGCCGGATGCACCTCAGATCTGCTGCAGGCTGCACCTCAGGTCTGCTTTACTCAGGCGGGTACTTCCGGGAGCGTAACGATCCTGACTGCCAGTTCACGGATCCCCCGGATCTTTCCCAGATCCTCCAGACTTTTCGGCTCTGCAGCTTTTTCTATAACGATCGAATCACCCTGCTTCTCTCTCCCGGCAGTCCGCTGATGACCATCTTTCTTCAGAAGTATATTCTTCGATCCGGAGCCGGAAGCATTTTCCGAAGTTCCGCTCAGAGGATCCTCCGCAAAATTCCGCGCATAGATGACCTGCCCCGTATTGCTCTCCGAATCCAGGATCCCGTGGAGCACACCGAGGCGTGCATCCCCCTCCTGCCCCGCCCGCGAGACGATCACGGCACGGTCTGCGATCGAGAACAACGTGGCTTTCACATTGCCGAAAGCGCTGTCCGTATCGACAATGATGTAATCGTACTCTCCGGATGCCTTCGCACCGCGGATCAGATTAAAATACGCGTCCATTCCTACATTATAAAGCTGCAGATATCTGGGCGATGCGGGAAGATACGCAAAGCCTTCCCGGAAGAGAAAGCTCTTCATTTTTTCATATATATTCTCCGGATTCGATGAAAGGCAGGCGAGCGCATCTCTTGACAGCGCTTTCCTGGATCTCATGTATACCTGAAAATCCTGCATATACTCGGCATCGACATAAAGTACCCGCTGTCTCATCCTGGTCATGCAGTATGCAAGGCCGAGGGCCACAGCAGTTTTCCCTGCACCCCCGCAGCTTCCGTGCATGAGGATGACCTCCGGACCGCGTTTGGATCCCCGCATCGAAGCGGCTCTCTCTTCCTTCGCCGCAAGCATTCTCTCGGCATTCTCCCGCAGAAGCCTTTCCGCTCCCGCGCGGGATTTTTCTTCGGCCTCGCGCTGAAGGCGTTCCGCCTCCTCGCGATGAAGCCGCTCATCCGCCTCCTGACGGACTCTGTCCAGTTCGTTGCGGAGCCTCTCTGCCTCTGCCGAAGCCTTCTCCTCTGCCTCGCGGCGGGCTCTCTCCGCTTCACCGCGGACCTTCTCCTCCGCCTCCCGGCGGGCTTTGTCCGCTTCCGCACGGACCTTCTCCTCCGCCTCGCGGCGGGCTCTCTCCAGTTCGCTGCGAAGCTTCTCCACTTCTGCCGAAGCCTTCTCTTCCGCTTCCCGGCGGATTCTTGCCGCTTCCGTGCGGACCTTCTCTTCTGCCTCCCGGCGGGCTCTCTCCAGTTCGCTGCGAAGCCTCTCCGTCTC
>CAMOXU010000020.1 GCA_946629525.1 uncultured Clostridia bacterium | reverse complement strand
GGAAATCACTCTTCAAAAAGCGGTGTCGAGAAATACCTCTCCGCCGTATCCGGCAGGATCGTCACGATCCTCTTCCCCGGGCCTAAAAGCTTCGCCATCCGGATGGCGGCCGCAACATTAGTCCCGGAAGAGATTCCGCACATGATCCCCTCTTTGGATGCAAGCAGTCTGGATGTCTCGATCGCCTCGTGATCCCGCACGATACAGATCTCACTGTAGATATCCTGATTCAGGATCGGAGGAATTACACCGTCTCCGATTCCCATCTGGATGTGGGTCCCGATGGAGCCTCCGGAAAGAATTGCAGCATTTTCCGGCTCAACAGCCCAGATCAGCATATCCGGGTTCGCTTCCTTCAGACCTTCTCCGATACCTGTGATCGTCCCGCCTGTGCCGATTCCGGAGCAGAATCCGTCGATCGGTCCCTGCATATCGTCAAGGATCTCCTGTGCAGTCCTGTTCTTCTGAACTTCCACATTGGCCGGATTTTCAAACTGCTGCGGAACAAAGACATGCGGATCCTCGTCACGCATACGCAGCGCGATCTCGATACACTCGTTGATGCAGGCACCGATATCTCCGTCGTCATGTACAAGCATGACCTCGGCTCCGTAGTGACGAACCAGCTTTCTCCGCTCTTCGCTCACGGAATCCGGCATGATAATGATCGTCTTATAGCCGCGGACCGCGCCGACCAGTGCAAGGCCGATGCCCTGGTTTCCGCTCGTCGGCTCGACAATGATGGAATCCTTATTGATGATTCCGGCCTTCTCAGCCTTCAGGATCATGTTGAATGCGGTCCTGGTCTTGATCGAACCTCCGACATTCAATCCCTCAAATTTCACGTAGATTTCAGCGCCATTTTCTGGAGCGATATGATTGAGCCGTACCAGCGGTGTCCCGCCCATCGCTTCAAGTATGTTTCTGCAGAGCATTCGCGTTATTCCTTCCCTCGTAATATGAAAAGCCTTTCTCCAGAGCCCCTCGTAATATGAGGGCCTTCCTTATAAGATCCCGTAAAATGAAAATCCTCCTCAGAGAAGACCGCACTCTATTGTACCTTAATCCGCAGAAATAATCAATTTAATGATGAGGATCCTGGGTGGTTTTATGCTGCAGTGCACAGCCGGTCCTCCGGACGCCGACAGGTGTACTCCTAAAGATTTCAGGCAGCGTTTTATGCCGCAGTGCACAGCCGGTCCTCCGGACGCCGACAGGTGTACCCCTAAAGATTTCAGGCAGCGTTTTATGCCGCAGTGCACAGCCGGTCCTCCGGACGCCCTCCTGGCCCTCACATTTCAACGCAAACTCCGACCCACTCCGGCAAGCTAACGGTTAACTTCGACTAAGGGTCTGGGGCATTCGCGCATATATTCCACGCTCTTACCCCAGACCCTAAGTCTGCGTAAACCGTGGATCTTGCCTTCGTTCCTGTCGGAATCGTTTGCTTTTGAAAACGTGAGGGGCACGGAGGGCTGTGAATCAGGAACGCTCTTAATGAGTATCTGTATGCTTTTATGCCGCCTCATACTGACAAAACACGGGTGTAGACAGTCTTCCCATCCTTCACACTCGACTTCATAAGCGAGATCTTCTTTACCATCATCTCACCCTTCGGAGGCTTCACTGTCTTCCAGCTTCCGGCCGCCTTGCGGACCAGCGTGATGTGCGGTGTGAACTTCTTCCTGTCGTAGGAGATCCCTGCCTGATCCAGCGCCTCCCGCACTCCTTTCGCAGCCTGGGAGAGTCCCTGATTGCCCTTCACTCCGATCCAGAGTATATCTTCGAAATTCCCGAAATCCGAGAGCGACAGCTTGAACGGCTTAAAGGAAACGGACTGCAGGGCGGTTTTTAATTCCAGAGCATCCTCGACCTCCCCAATGAAAGCGAGCGTCAGATGCAGGTTGTTGGAAGCGGTATAACTTCCCCTGACACCGCTCTTCTTCAGGTCGTGCATTGCCCCGGTAAGGCTCTTTTTGATGCTGTCATCCAGTTCGATTGCTATAAATAAACGCATTTTTATCTCCTATACCTTTCCATCATGTCAACTGGCCTTCATGTTCTGATCAATGCAGTCTTGAATCCGATCCGTACGCATTCAATTTTCCGCTCTGTGACTTTCCTCCACCGCAAACTCCAGCTTCGTCACAAGGAACTCCGGAGCGTCAGAATACACATAATAACAGCAGTTGGCCGTCGACAGCACGATGCACTTTCCCTTCCCATGGTAGTTGTATTCGGTCTGCGTCGACTCCAGCCTGGAATTGGGAATTCGTAGCGGAAATGCATCTCTCACCGCCCTCACAGACTTCCTTTCCATGTCATCAAGTGTGAGCGTGTATCCCTCCGCATCATGCCGCAAACGCCCGCTCCCGAGCTCCACAAATCCTTTCTCATTCGGCAGGGCCTCCACGCGGACCGGTACATCGATTCCCTGATACGTTTTCTGCGCGAGCTGTCTTCTGACATTTCTGCGCTCCCACCGGTACCAGTCCGGGATGCGTACCGTGCGGCTGTCGGAATGGTCCGTCAGGTTTCCGAATTCATCCATCTCCCAGTAAACACCGCAATTCTCACAGAATATGCCGTTCCGGAAGCTGTTCATCTTCCCCTCTGCCCTGCATTTCGGGCACTGGTACAACGGTAAATGAAGCCCCTCCGCGCGCCAGGGCTCCCTGATCCGGATATTATTTTTCCGCTGCCATTCGTACTCGTCATATTGGAGCCTCTTTGCGATTGCTGCCTGCACTTCCTCTGCGGAGGCATTTTCCAGTTCTTCCACGGTAAAGACCTGCTCGATCGTGGCTGCAAGAGGCACCTTCCGTGTCCGCGATTCGTCCCAGAACGGATTCGACAGATAACCGCCGTGAGCAGTCACCGTGACGACCGGCACTTTCAGATGCTTAGCGAGTGCTCCCAGATTGTCCGGGAACTGTGATGTAATGCCTGCGTCGCAGTGACGGCTTTCCGGAAATATTACGAGCGGCTCGTGGAGCTCTTCCAGAACGTACTTCATATTGAGGAGCGCTCCGACTGAGGGCGTGTAGCGGCGCTTGCCGATGCAGCCGCCGTGGCGGTAGAGCCATTTTCCGTAATTCGCAAAGCCCTCCATATCCGACACATAGTTGGCCCGTCTCGGGAAGAGCAGGCGCGGGAGGATATAATAATCCATCGGTCCCTGATGTGTGGCAAGCACAAGAAACGGCCCCTTGAGACCGCACATGCGGATCCTGCGGATCTTCATTTTCGGACCGCCGGTAGAAATATAAGATACTGTCCACAAGAGCATCGAGATCGGCAGGAACTGCCTGACAGGTCTCTCACGCAGGTCAAATGGAGTCATGTCCATGCTGTTGTTCGTCAGTGACATATTGATTCACCTCGCTGATGGATTCTTCATCGCTCAACACTTTTAAGATTACTATGCGGAACCGCTTCACGAGCCCGGTAATCATAATTCGGTCGATAAATCATTTTTCAGGAAGTTCCTTGCGAAACTTCCGATATGATTGAGTTTCTGTCAGTTATTATACACTCACAGGACATGGCGGTGCATCCATTCTTGTCGATTTTAAAAAGATGTGATGAGCCGTCATTCTACGAGTCGAAATACAATCGAAATATGGCTGAAATACAGCTGAAAAGCCGTGAAATGCAGTCAAAATACGGCTGTCAGGTATCTCCGTTTTATTTCTCCATACAGAAAAGTTAGTTATCATAAACCGTGCTATAAGTGGTATTCTATATATATTGAACAGCAAGTGTACTGGCGGTTCGAAAGGAGATTATTATGAGCACTGCTATTACAATCACTCAGCCTGAAGCCGGGACAGCCCAGATTCGTTTAATCCCTGAGAAAGAAGGAAAATATATCGTCACTCTCACCTATACTCAGGATATCACCGGCCTTTTTCTGAATGAGTTCATTCGTTTTCTCAACAATCGGACGGAGGCAAGCCGTTTCGTTCTCCCGATCTGTCAGGAGGATGGGATCATCGATCTGATCGGCGGCGGCGACAAATTCTTTGCGCTTGACGAGAGGACCGGAGATGTCCGCAGCTTTGAGCTCTCAGCGGATGACTTCATTGAGACCTGCTGCAAGGCTTTCAGCATGTACACAGACTACTGGGCAAAGTTCGACACTCTGGATGCTCCGAGTGACACACCTTATCTCAGTGACTATACGGTGCATGCTTCGTTCATCACAGATTCCGTTGAGGAGATCAGACAGTACTATCTTCGCAAGGAATAAAATCATTCCGGAAGATCGGATTCCATAAAGAGGAGAGGTGGTAGACATAAATCAGTTATGTCTACCACCTCTCCTCTTCTCGTGATGCTTAACGCAAAGGTCCAGCCCCTTTAGCGGAAAAGGAGCCGGACCCGAAATATGTGTCTTTAATGGATGAACAGGCTCAGGATCGCAATCTCTGCGATTGCCGCGATACCCATGACAAGAGTATTCATCGTCTGTGTCTTATATCCCTGATCCGGTGTCATCGCACCGAAGTTCGTGACGACCCAGAAGTAAGAATCGTTCGCATGGGAAACCGTCATCGCACCGGCGCCGATCGCCATGCAGACCAGCGTGACCTGTGCAGGACTCGTAAAGCCAAGGATCGGAAGCAGCGGTGCTACGATGCCGGCTGTCGTCGTAAGGGCAACTGTCGAGGAGCCCTGTGCAGATTTGAGGATTGCGGACAGCAGGAACGGGAAGAAAATTCCCATTGTGGACAGGACCGTTGCGTGCTGTGAGATGTAATTGACCATATCGGATGAGGAAATGACCTTGCCGAGCACGCCGCCTGCTGCCGTCACAAAGAGGATCGGGCCTACGGTCTTCAGCGTGTCATTTGTAATATTGTAGAATTCCTCCATCTTGCCCGCGCCTGCAAGCTGTGCTATCGCAAAAGCTGTTCCGACTGCCAGTGCAATGATCGGAGTTCCGAGGAATTTGATGAGGTCTACGACAAATCCACTGCCCCCCGCCATGGCGACAGCTGAGGAAATGCCCATAAGAATGATCGGAACGATGATCGGTGCCAGAGCAGAAATTCCGCTCGGAAGCTTTCCGTATTCTGCGACGAGCTCCTCGTAAGTCTTTGTGACTTCCGCCCTGTCTGCTTCGTCAGCCGCCTTCACTTTTTTACCGATGAAGTTTGAATAAAAATATCCTGCCGCCAGCGGGAAGATGGAGCAGACAACGCCGAGTCCCATGACGAGGAGCAGGTTGTCTCCGATCCCCAGTGTATTCGCAGCAGCGATCGGGCCCGGTGTAGGCGGAATGAAGACATGCGCGATGTAGAGACCGGAACCGAGACCGATAGACATGGCGACCGAAGATGCGCCTGTTCTCTGCACGAGAGCCTTACGGATCGGGTTTAGAATAACGAAGCCGGAATCACAGAAGACCGGGATGGATACGACCCAGCCCATAAGCTCCATGGCGAGGACCGGGTGGTTCTTGCCGACGAGCTTGATGACCATGTCAGCGAGTTTCAGCGCCGCGCCTGTCTGCTCGAGAATACTTCCAATCAGCGCACCGAGGATGATAACGATACCTATACTCGAAAATGTCCCGGAGAAGCCGGATCCGATGACAGATGCAAGACCGGATACCTTTGTTCCGTCGTCCAGGGTCTGATCGACGATGGGAATACCCGCGATAATGCCGAGCACGACAGAGATGAGCATGATCGAGATGAACGGATGAATTTTGAATTTCGAGATCATCACGATCATGATGACGATGGCAGCGATAAATGCCAGAATCAGTGGAAAACCAGTCATAATTTTCAGCCTCCTTCTTTTAAGCCACGTTGGCCGTTCCTTTTGATAACTCTATCTTATCGCTGATTGTCGTCTTCAGCAATGCAAAAACGCTTAGATTAGCTTTTTATTTCTATAGCGGCAGATTCTGCTCCCGTCAACCGTGAAATCAATCCAGTACTTCACTCTCCAACCCCTCATCTTGACATTCCCATACTTCATTTATATACTTTATATGAACACGTTCATAAAAGTATCCTGATACCGCACGCAAAATCCTGCCTGACCTGCGCGGATGCAAAAGAGTCTTCTGAGGTCATCAGATCAACCTTCAATTCTCCGTTTTGGGAGGGAGTTTCATGCCGAAATTATTGGAAAATATCACGGAACGGGCCATCGACGAAGCCAGACAGGAGATGCTGTCTGACGGATACCGGGCCATGACGATCCGCCGTGTCGCAAAAGAACTCGGGATCGCTGCAGGAACTCTGTACAACTATTTTCCTTCGAAGGATTATCTTGCAGCCTGCGTGATGCTTGAGGACTGGCAGGCGCAGATCCGCGCATTTGAAGAAGAGCCCGGCAAGGACGATGCATCAGCGGTGATCCGCCGGCTCTTTGAAATGGTCAGCGATTTTACATCCCGCTACAGACGGTCGTGGGTGCAGTATGAGGAGCATGACCACTCTGACAACATGCGCAGCCAGTATCACAAGGTTCTGGTCGAACAGCTCGGAAACTATATCCGCGCTGCCGCCCCCGGGCATGAAGACTGGCTTGCCCCTTTCCTTGCGGAAATGGTGCTGCGCTTCAGTTCGGACGGGCACACCCGCTATGAGGATATAGAAAAAGCGGTGAACGTTCTGCTTGAGAAAGCATGACCTGTCTTTTATGGAAGGAGGAACCATGAGCAGCTTCAAAGATCTGCGAATCGTAGACAATTTTTACCAGACCTCTCTGTTTTTCCCGATGCCGACCGTGCTGATCAGCACGTTGGCGGAGGACGGGTCGACCAGCCTCGGTCCGTACAGTCTGGTCCAGCCGTATTACGTGGCGGGCAAGGAGTATTACGCAATGCTCCTGAACTGCCGCAACTCTTCCAATACGGCCCAGCACATTCTGCGCACGGGAAAATGTGCCATCAACTTCATTCCCGATGACAGGAAATATTTCAAATGGGCCGTGAAGCTCGGCTGGCCCGGAGACACACCGGCGGAGAAAATGAAAGACTGCCGCTTCACTCTGGAACGAGGTCTCGCAGACAGAAAAGAGGGTCCGCGTCCTCTGGTCGTGAAGGAATCCTTCCAGGTCATCGAGTGCACCTGGATGAGGCATCTGGACGGTGCGGACAGAGATGAGCCCGGCCAGATGGAGGGCTACGAGCCGCCCTACCACGACTTCAACGGGATCACTTCCAAATTCGGAGCGACCTTTATTCTGCGCGTGGATAAGATCCTCATGAAGGAGAAATACTACAATGCCATCATCAACGGCGTAAGATCCAGAGATTTTCCGAAAGTTCCCGTGGATTACGGTTATCGCGATTCGAAGAATTTCTGGTATACGCGCTTCCCGGGCTTCGGAAATATCTTCGGTGCCATTCCGGAGCTGCTGCCGATCCGCGCGACGACGGTACAGAGCGTAATGTATGCGGCGGACCGCATCGATCCGGAGATCAAATTCACTGAGGAAGCCTGCGCAAAGCTGGTCAACGTGCCGCGCATTTTCCTGCCGACTGCCCTGAAGGGCTGTGTGGCATGGGCAAAGGAAAACGGAGTCACGCTGATCACGGAAGAACACATGAACATCATTAACGATAAGCGTGCAAAAGAAAAAAAGAAATAAAGGAAGCAACTTAAAACCTGACAAAAGAATACAAAAGAAAGGGGCGAACGTATCATGAAAGTAGTACTTGCCGGAGCATTTGGTAATCTGGGCGGAGAAATCTTAAAGGTCCTGTGTGAAAAGAATTATGAAGTCGTTGCCGCCGACCTGAAAGAGAGGGAAATCGAAGGTCTGAAGGGCAAATACACCTTCGTTTCCATCGACGCCACAGATCCCGCGACCATGAAAGGCCTCTGCGACGGAGCGGAAGTCGTCATCACGACGATGGGCCTGACAGGTGCTTCCACGCGTTTCACTTCCTATGATATCGATCAGAAGGGCAATCTGAATCTGTATGAGGAGGCAAAGCGCGCAGGCGTGAAAAAATTCAACTACATCTCTGTTATTTCCTGCGATGAGCCCGGCGCAGAAGTTGTCCCGATGCTGCATGCGAAATATCTGGTCGAACAGGAAATCAAGAAGCAGCCCATGGACTGGATCATTTACCGTCCGACGGGATATTTCTACGATATCTGCAAGGTCTTCAAGCCCTATGTGGACAAGGGCCAGATGCAGCTCCTCAAGGGCTACGGCAAGGTCAAAGCCAATGTCGTCGACTGCCCCGATTTCGCCGCCTTCATCGTGGAGCATATGCTGGACAAAAATGTCACCTACAACGTTGGCGGCAAAGAGACCTACACCTATGAGGAAATGGCAAAAATGTGCTTCGACGCCGCCGGTAAGCCTTTGAAGATCAAGTGGGCCCCCATCTGGATGTTCGGCCTTCTCGCCAACCTTCCGAAGATCAAAAAAGAGGGCAAGCATGACATCATTATCTTCTCCCGCTGGACATTGAGCCACGATCTGGTCGGAGACACAAAGATCGGCGACCACAGCTTCGCGGAATATATTAAGGACTATTTCAAGTGAAATGATCAGGAACCTATTCGGTTCGAGTGCATGTCAACCATTAATACATTGTCAGGTAATTGTGAAGCTGTGTGCGGAATGGAATTGTGTGCGCACAGCGTTTCGCAATCGTCTGTCAATACATTGTAGTAGAGAGGAGTTCAAGACTTATGATTTTTCCACCCCTTACATGGGTACTGCTGCTGGTCGCTGCAGCACTCTGCGCAATCGGCTTCTATAAATTTGTCTATTTCATGTCCGTCGGCTACGGCCTTGCGGTCGGCGGAGTCGGCGTCTCCATTTTCATCATCGCGCTGATCCGCGGAAATCTCACGCCTGCCATGGCGGTCCTCTGCCTGCTGCTTCTCATTTACGGCATCCGTCTCGGCGGCTTCCTGCTGGTCCGCGAAATAAAAAGCGCTGCCTACCGCAAAACTCTGAAAGAGCAGATCGACAAGCCCATTCCATTCCCCGTCAAGGTCGTCATGTGGCTTCTCATGGCGATCCTGTACGTGGTGCAGACAAGTCCGGTCTGGTACCGCGAGGCGACTGCACCGGACGGTCCTCTGACCACGGCCTGGATCGGTGCGGTGATCATGGCTGTCGGTATCATTCTCGAAGCACTTGCCGACAAACAAAAGAGTGCTGCCAAGCTGAAGAACCCGAACAGACCGGTCATGGACGGTCTGTACAAAATATGCCGCTGCCCGAACTACTTCGGAGAGGTCACTTTCTGGACCGGTGTTTTTGTTTCCGGCTGGGGAATTCTCAGCGGACTGCAGTGGCTGATCGCGGGCATAGGTTATGTGATGATCGTCATGATTATGATCAGCGGTGCACAGCGTCTCGAAAAACGCCAGAACAAAAATTACGGGAGCCTCCCGGAATATCAGGCTTATGTGGAGAAGACACCGATTCTGGTGCCGTTCATTCCGATTTATCACCTTGTAAAGCCGGAAAAATAAAAGGCTGTATAGATCTGCTGCAATGGCAATGATATATGTCTCTTTTCAATGACAATGCTGTATTTTTTCAATGGCAATCAATAAAAGAGCATGTAATGTCCCTTTTCATGGCAATCTGTATAAAGGAGCATCTGTGTTATGTCCGTCTCGATGGCAATCGTTGATTTTATCCCTGTTATTCTGTTTCTCATCGCCGCTGTGCTCATTCAGCGAGGTCTCTATGAGCAGATGAGCAAGGGCGCTTTCGCGCTGCTCTCCGCAGGGACCATCATGGTCTTCTGTGCAGGTTTTATGAAAGCGCTCTGGAAATTGCTATATGCGATGAATATCTGCGACTTTGAGCGCCTGAACCAGACCTTCTTCCCGATGCAGGCAATCGGGTTTTTGCTGGCGGGCATTTCCATAGTCGCCCTGCTGTTCTTCCCGCAGAGAAAAGAAACGCTTCTGGCAGCCGGTACGCCGGCGATTTTTGGCGGCACCATGGTCTTCGTGTCCATGATGGTCCTTGGCTGCTTCTGCTTTTCAGGTGGATTAGGTCTCTATGCATTCCGCAGGAAGAAAGTGAAAGCAGCGGTGCTGTTCTGGGCTGCCTTTCTGTTCATGATGGCAATGGGCTATCTTTCCTCCCGTGATTTCACAAAGGCGTCCATGAACTGGATTGCCGAGTGTGTAAATCTCGCGGGACAGCTTCTCCTTCTTTTCGCTTCGATGGATCTGGTACATTCCCACGAACGCGGGACGTGAGCGGCTGACAATGCCGACATCCGACTGTTCTGTCAGAGAGCTGCATATATTGGCAGCGGATCTTCTGACAGTACCGGTTTCGGCGGTTTTCGTAAGAATGAAACTTTCGTTAATTATAAAGGAAGGTATTCAAAAATGAAAAAAACTGTACTTTATGAACTGAAAAAGAGATTCTGGGTCAGAGAACGCGATCTCGGTGCGAACCGCGTCCTGAAGAAAAACGGCATGACCTTCACCCTCTCGGCTTATGATATCGCAAATCTCGGCTCCATGAGCGTGATTGAAATGAGTGCGATGTTCGGACTCATGCAGATGGAGAGCTTCATTCTCACGGCTTCAGAAAAAGACCTGCCTCTATACAATGGTGATTTTATCAAGGCAGTCGGCAAATGCACGCTGCTCGAGGAATTCTACGACACAATGATCACACCCCTGGACGAGGCGTCCGTGAACAGATATCGGGAAGTCAAGTCCCGCTATGCCTCCCTTCCTCCCTATAAGACGGAACCTCGCTGGTATGACGACATCCGCTACGACTTTACGCTCGGAGCGACCGACAGGAGCTTAAAGAAGACGAAAGAAGACATCACTTTGGACTATCTGTCAGCATATCTGGCCAATGCGGAATCGGCACCGGCCTGCGACCCGGCAGTCAAAAAGGCTAAGACAAAGGCATATGTGGACGGGCTGTTCGCGAACGGAGGCCCGGCGGTGGACCAGTTCAGGAAGCTTTTCGGCGAGGATAAATCCCGGCAGATTTTTGAAGAGATTGTTTTCTCATGCCGGTGAGAGATCGGCTTTATTTGCAGGAAGAAATAATGTAACGCAGGATTTGTACATATTTGAAGCGAAATGGCTAAATCAGAGAGGGGTAGACATAATAATTATATGTCTACCCCTCTCTTTCTTGTAATACGAGGATATGTGCGAGGCAGTTCCCGAAGCCATGCGCAGCAGGACCTCTTTTTCAGTGTACAGTGTTAAGCTCTCATTCCCAATGCGGCATAGAAACCCGCCTCAGTCATAATGAAACTGTGCCGTGATAAACGGATACAGTTTACTGAGCAGTGCGCCTCCTCCATACGTCTGAACATACCGTATAAGGACCTCAGCCAGATATTTTTTCTCATCACCGGGGCAATATATACTCTTGCGCAGTCCTGCTTCATTTCGGAATTCATAATGTGAATCCGATGCCATCTCATAATCAAGACAAAACTTATCGAACGTTCCGTCATCATTTACAAACACAGAAAGGAACCACACTCTCGCGCTGTCAAGCTGGATCGTCAGTCTCCATTTTCCAAGTACTTTGTCATGATAGGCCGTTCTTGCCCCGGGACGATTCTCCCGGGGCGCGCCCTCATATCCCTGAATGTAAGCCAATGAATACGCTTTACCGCCGGATATTTTAGGATAGGAAGGAGCTGTTTTAATGTAATAAGGGATGTTCTGCCTGCCATGGGCAGGGGCTTCTTTTATGCTGTGACCTGGAATATCTTTTTTGTTATCATTGGAGACAACTTTTTTCTTAAGTTCTTCTTCCGATGTCTTCGCTTTCCATTTATCATATCGTTCAAGGTCAATCAGTATGCAGGGTCTGATTGTAAAATCTCCATGGTAAGCGTTTCTGCTATGGAATTGTATTTCTCCATTCGGCCATACCGCTTTTGGATAAATGGGCCCCCACATTCCTTCTTCGGGAAGCAGCCACCAGGCTGTACATTCCTCTTCATGAGGGTCATGAAATGCTTTTCTATCTGTCTCCGGAAATTGGAGCCTTAACGACAGTTTTGCCCTGCGTTTTTCCGGCGCATCCATATAGAGTACCGCTTCTCCCTCAGATAGAAGAAAAACTTTATCCATACATTCCGGGCCATATACCGGTTCGCGCATGCGCTTCGGTCTGATGATTTCCCTTTCATTCGAGTCGAATGCCTGATAATAAAACTGTCCGTTGCACACTTCCCTGGCGAGGCAGTTGCCCCACATCAGATACCAGATTTTTCCGTATGCCTTCTCCGCATCACAATATCCGGACATAATAAGGCAATCTTCTGTCATGAGAAGTGCCGTATCTTCCTCCACGTTCAGGACTCTCCAGCGGATCGGCTGCATTTCCGAATTTCTTCCTTGCGGATATCGGCCAAATTCAATGATTTCTCCCGTGCGAATTCCGTATGCAATGACTTCCGGCTTCTTCAGCATGCTGACCACGAAATTGCCATTGTTATATCCGGATATATGACATGTGCAGTGATAATACTCAGATACTGCTTTTTCCAGTAATGTTTTCAACATCAGATCAATATGAGCCACAATATCAGCCGAGCATGGGTGCATATGAATAGACTTTTTATGTGCGGAACAGGCATACTTTTGCTCGAATGTAAAATCAGAGGAGTTATATTTATGTGGGATAAACAGATCCGATTTGGACAGGATTTTCCGCCAGTCAAATGCGTCTGCAATCAGGCGTTTATCAATTTCCCATGACCCGTATAGAAAGACCTTTGTATTCTCCAATTTCTGCTCCTCCTGTCACCACGTATGCCCGCCTTCCTCATAGCTGATCGTCTTTCCCTTCGGATACGAAACGCGGTATGCATATTCGATGTTTTTTTGCGCAGCCGCATCGATCGTCACATCCCATGTCAGCCTTCCGGTTTCCTCGTCAAAATGCGGATTTTCGGAAGCGCTCTCCATGATCACGCGGACCTCCTGTTCTTTGCTCAATGGCAGGCGGTCGATCACCTGCACGGAAACCGTCTCATCCCTGTGGTTCGAAAGAGTGATGCGGAATCTATTCTGGTCACTCTGTTCCCTTGCGAGTCTCGGCTCGACATGTTTCTTTCCGGTCCGTTCTTTCTTGGCATCAAGAGCTTCATCCCGTCCCAGAGAGAACACGAGTTCATCTTCCCCATCGGGAATTTCTGCGCTTCCGATATAAGTACTGCCTGCATACAGCCTTGCCTCGCAGGAAATAAAATTATAGTTCGCGAAGTCCTTTATTTTTCCTGTCAGATAAACGGATGGATCCATAAATGGCACCGTCGTGTAGCGATATTCCGCCGGCACACTCTGCTCCTGGATATCCAGAACCGTCACATCCTCAGAGATCGTATGAGTCTCCCCCAGATTAAAGCGCACGGATAGTTCCCGTGTGACCTGTGTCTTCTCGACCTGCAGCGGAGCGCTTGCTTTCATTCTCATACTGGCACTCTCCTGGCGCGCAGAAGGTGCCGGATACACCGTATCGTTCGGATCGGGCGAAGGTTCCGCTGCCGCAAAGCGGGAAAAACCTGCCGAACTGCTGTCAGACGCAGCTGGTCCGGACGTCCTGTAATAGGGGGTGGACGGCTGAGCAGACGGTCTCCTGAAACCGACGCGCAGCACCTTCGGATCCGGCAGATCATGGCGGCTTCCCGCCGTTCCGTGAATCAGCCTGAGACGGATATTTTCCCACGCTTCCTTTCCCTGACGCACAAGCTTTCCGCGCAGATTCACGGTCAGCGGAGACTGCATATCCTGATAAATGATCTCATAGAAGGGCTCCCATGTGACAGGACGAACCCTGTATGTAAGCTCAAAGCCGCAGACAGCATCCTCCGGCGCTATGAGATCGATATAAATCTCCGACCCCCTTGCCGTCACTTCTGTCTTTTTTCGGAATTCCAGAAGCTCTTTTTCCAGATCCGTCTTCAATTTCTGAAGGCGGACGATCTTCTTTCGGATCTCAATCTGCTTCTCCGAGACGAGATCGGCCATATTTACAAAATCCGTCGGGGAGAGCGTCATGCCATTGCCGAACTTTCCGACGTCTTCAAGGAGTTTGAGGGAGCTTTCATAGGACAGGATCTCTGCCTCGACTCTCGCCAGGCGAGCCTGCCCCTCCTCGATCTCCACAGACTCCTCGTGCTTCTCCGCTTCCACCGGCGTAGAGATGGTGCAGTGCTCCGTCTTCCCGCCGAATTCAATGCGCGGATCTTCGATTGCATACGGCAGATAATCGGGAATTTTCACACCGAAGCGGTTCCGCCCTCTTGTGAGGGAGATCGTGCCGTGTCGGTGGAGGACAGCCCCCTGGAGGTATATGTCGGCGCTCGTCATCTCCGTAGAAATAAAAGGAATGTCGCGTTCTTTGTTCTCTGTGTTCATGGGGTCCTCCTTCTCGCAGTTCCACGCTTGCAGGGTGCGAAGCATCCTCCTATTCGCCCTGCTGCGATCCGCTTCATCTCCAGCGCATTGCAGCAGGATCACAACGGTGTTCTTTATAATTAGATGTTATCACAAAAAACATGAATTTGCTGAAAAATCTGTTGGACAGCATGGCAGATGCGATAAGCGGCAGGACTCTCAGAAGGAGAGCTTCATTCTCACGGCTTAGAAAAAGATCTGCATAAAAATGATCATCTGTTCTGATTATTTAGAAATTCTCTTGTCTAAAGTTGTATTTCGGGTTATTCTCAAATCACAAAAGCTGTTCTGGATTTTGACTCAGACTTCTTTCTCATATGAAGGACTTTAAGCCGCTGTCCCGCGATGAGATGAGGACCATCCTGAAGGCCAGACGGGCACTCGGCTCCATAACATCCATCCCCTGCACGTCCTGCCATTACTGTACGGAAGGATGTCCGCAGCAGATTCCGATCCCGGAGATCTTCTCCACCAGGAATCTGCAGCTCGTACACGGACGGGTCGAAGACGGAAATAAAGCATACGCAGCCCTCTGTGAGAAGGGACCGTCCGCAGCAGATTGTATCGCGTGCGGGCAGTGTGAGTCCGTATGTCCGCAGAAGATCGACATCATCGAAAAGCTGCAGGAAATTGCTGAGCTGCACGCGTGATTCTGGGGCACCAGGTCATAGAAAATCATTGAAATGTACGCATGAGCGGGCTGCGCAAGCTATAAACAATTAGTAAAATGTACGCATGATCAGCGACTGTGCAAGCTATAGACGATCAGTGAAATATGCGAACGAGCCGCAGCCGCTTTGCGTGAATGCTGAAAAGAGGTTCTATCACCATGATATCGGAATTATCTGAAGACCAGAAAAAAGAGCAGGAATTCCTGTCAAAGTATGATCCAGGTGAATACGAGAGGCCTTCGATCGCGTCCGACGTGTTGGTCTTCTCCACAGAAGGTTCTGTCCTGAAGCTCCTTCTGATCAGGCGGAACGATTATCCCTTTAAGGGAAAATGGTGCCTGCCCGGAAGCTTTATCGGTGCAAATGAGACCGCAGAGGAAGCGGCTTCCCGGACCCTTCTGAAGGAGACAGGTATGACCGGGATCGCGATGGAACAGCTCTACACTTTCTCTAAGATCGACCGGGATCCGAGGATGCGGATCATCTCCGTCTCCTATATCGCCATGGTGCCGAACCGTGTGCTTCGGTTCCGAAAGGGGATCCGTGACGGGGAGGCTGTCCTCTTTGACGTGGTGAGAACCGGGGATGGATTTGTGCTTATGTCGGACTTCGAAGAACCGGATCTGTCCGGGGCTGAACGAGGTGCGACACCTTCGGAGGTACAAGGGCAAGCCACAGTACTCCCGGAAACAAAGGATCGAAATACTGCTCTCCCGGAAGCCAAAACCCACGGCGTTCTCGTCCGGAAAGGCGACATCGCCTTTGACCACGCGGAGATCATTCAGACCGCGCTGGACCGTATGGTTGGAAAGATCGACTATACGGACATCGGGTTTCATTTTCTGGATGACAAGGACGCCTTCACGCTCACAGACCTCCGTCTCATCTACAATGCCGTGAAGGGTGTCGAGCATGATATCGGCAACTTCCGGCGCTTTATCAAGAACCGTTACATTGTCACCGGAAAGATCATCAATAACCGCGAGGACCGGAAGGGGTTCGGGCGGCCGGCTGCGACGTACAGATATATCGGGGTGAACAGGCAGCAGCCTGCAAAATAGAATTTTTCATTACCCGCGCAGCATACCGGGAGCTCCGACGCGTTCCTGAATAGCAGGATGAAACTAATATATGATCAGTCGGGAGAAAGGATATGCAGAGGTATAAGATCGGAGATGTTTCAAAGATAGTGGATATGCCCGCAGAAACGATTCGCTTTCTTGAGCAGAAAGGGCTGATCTCACCGGAGAAAAATGAAGAGACCGGTTACCGTTTTTACAGTGTCTGGGATATCAACCGGATTCTGGATTATAAAAAGTTCCGCCAGATCGGATTCAGTTCCGGAGAGACCATCAAACTGGTCAAAGACTCCGGCTTTTCCGAACTCCTGGAGCAGCTGGACGTAAAGAAGAAGGAATCGGTCTATCTCTCGCACTATTATCAGGCAAAGGCATTGAAGCTTAAGAACTTCCAGGCAGTGCTGAACAATGTCCCGAATCTCATCGGAAAATACTACATTCTAAATCGGCCGGAGAACTATTCGCTCTTTACACGATCCCACAGCGGCAGCGGCCTTAAAATGACAGATGCCAGAGATACACAGGGCGGTTTTGAGGAGATTACAGGGCAGTATCCTTTCGTCGAACATATTTACCGGCTGAAAAAAAAGGAGCTGGAGCTTCCCGCGAATCTCGAAGAAGCCGAATGGGGATTTACAGTCAAAAAATACTGGGTGAATCGGATGGGCATTCAGCTTCTCCCCGGTATGGAACATTTGTCCCCGACCACGTGCCTCTTTACGATCATTTCTCTGGAGGAGAAGGAATATTTCACTCGGGCAGCTCTGACAAACGTCTTCAGCTATATGGAGGAACATCACTACACGCTGTGCGGCGATATTCTGGGCATCTTCATCGCTTCTGTCCTGGAGGGGAATCGAAATGTCCGATACATGGAGCTCTGGGTACCGATCCGGGAGGATGGAAAAGAGCTCCCGCATTATGATGAGTACAAAAGAGATGAACTGAGAAGGATTTTCGGCTGAGAAGCCGTTCTTAAGGGAGCCGGATACCGCCCGCGAGTGCGAAGCACGAGCGACTGCGGAATCGACATCCGAAAAGATTTTGTCAGATAAACGAATGTTATCAGAGGAGAGTATTCCAAACGATGTTCGTCGGTGTCAGGGACCGATTCCGACGCAGCGGAGTACTCTCCTGTTTTTTACATTTTTTTAATATTCCCCTTGACTCTGCAGTTACTACAGGGTCTACCCTTTCTTTAGTAAGAGAACCGGTTCTCACAGACTTTTACGAAAAGAAAGGAATGGACAGCATATGACGAATAAAGAGTTGGCTTCCAAAATCATCACCCTTGTCGGAGGTGAGTCCAATATCTCAGTCCTTACTCATTGCGCCACCAGACTGCGCTTCAACCTTAAGGATGACAGTAAGGCAGACATCGATGCTCTGAAGAAGCTTCAGGGTGTTCTGACTGCCCAGATGAAGAGCGGTCAGCTTCAGGTCGTGATCGGCGCGAAGGTAAATGCTATATTCGATGAAGTCAGCGCTCAGGTACACATAACAGAGGGTGCTGCCCCTGAAAAGAAGGCCAAAGGGAATGCTGTGGGCTCCGTGATCGAGACCATTTCCGGAATCTTCGCCCCCACGCTGCCGGTGCTGATCGGCTGCGGTATGTTCAAGGCTATTGTTTCTCTGATCACGAACCTCGGGCTTCTTCCCGGCGACAGCAGTTTCATGGTCATCATGTCCATGATTGGCGACCTGATCTTCTATTTCTTCCCCTTCTTCCTGGCAGTCAGCGCGGCAAGAAAATTCAAGGTCAGCGAATACATGGCTCTTGCTCTGGCAGCGGCATACATGTATCCGACCATCATGAACGGCGCGGCGGCTATATCGGAAGGCGGACCCACCACGATGAAATTTCTCGGTCTTCCGATCCTCTTCGTCAATTATAAATCGACGGTCATTCCGATCATTCTGTCGGTATGGGTCCTGAGTCTCATCTACAAGCACATCGATAAACTTGTTCCGGACTTTTTGAAGATCCTTCTGACGTCCATGATCGTTCTCTTCATCATGGTTCCCCTGGAACTGATCGTTCTTGGACCGATCGGCTCCTACATGGGCACCTATATCGCAAAATTTATCGACTGGTTCTACAATGTCGGCGGCTTTGTCGCAGCGGCGCTTCTCGGCGGAACCCGCTCGCTTCTGACAATGATGGGCATGCATTATGCACTGGCTCCGCTGCAGATCCAGCAGATCGCGGAAACAGGCGGTTCCACTCTTCTGGTCTCCGCTTTGACGGCGAATTTCTCACAGGCCGGTGCCGGCTTCGGTGCCTTCCTGCGTCTCAAGGATAAGGAAATGAAGTCCGTAGCGGGCTCCGCTTCCCTGTCTGCTGTCCTTGGTATCACCGAGCCTGTCATGTACGGTGTGAACCTGAAGTACAAGCGTCCCTTCGCTTTCGGTATGGCTTCTTCCGCTGTAGCGGCAGCCTTCCTGTCCTTCTTCCACGCCCGTTCAATGGCTTATGCGCCTCCCGGCCTTTTCACCATCATTACCTATGAAGCAGACAGCTTTGCCTTCATCATCATCGGTGCTCTGATTGCTTTCTGCATGGCAGCTGTTCTGACGTACCTGTTCGGCATCCCCGCTGAGGAGAATACGGCATCAGGCGCTTCTTCTGAAACTGCTTCCAATGAAAACGCACGTGCTCTGATCGGAGGCGAGATTGAGATCAGCTCTCCCATTAAGGGAAAAGTCATCCCCCTGAGCCAGGTTCCTGACGGCGCGTTCAGCGGCGGCGAGATGGGGAAAGGCGTCGGCATTGAGCCTGCCGAAGGAAAGGTGTATGCTCCTTTCGACGGAATCGTAGAGATGCTTTTTGACACAAAGCATGCCATCGGCCTGACCAGCAAGGAGGGCGTGGAGCTTCTGATCCATATCGGTCTCGACACAGTGGAACTGAACGGAAATGGCTTTACCCCTCATGTAAAATCGGGCGATGCCATAAAGAAGGGCCAGCTCCTGATCGAGTTCGACAAAGACGCTATAGCAAAAAGTTATTCCACCATTACACCCGTCCTGGTAACCAATTTTGACCAGTATGGCAGGATCGAAGGCCTCTCCGGTATGGATGCCGACAAGGATACTGTTGTCATCAAGATCAGTTAAAGGAGGGCGTCCATGAAGAATCAGATGCCTGAAGGCTTCCTCTGGGGAGGCGCAACAGCGGCGAATCAGTATGAAGGCGGATATCTGTCCGGGGGGAAAGGACTGTCCACCCTGGATGCCATCACCGGGGGAAGTCACACTTCCCCCAGAATGATCACCTTCCGCACAGCGGACGGCGAATATAAGAAAGTGACCAAGGAGCAGTCCCTGCCGGAAGGAGCCGTAGGCTACATCGATCCGGATCTCTACTATCCCAGTCATGTGGCAACGGATTTCTACCATCACTATAAGGAGGACATCGCTCTCTTTGCAGAGATGGGATTCAGGTGCTTCCGCATGTCCATCGTCTGGTCCCGCATCTGTCCCAACGGTATGTATGATGTCAACGAAGAAGGTCTGCAGTTCTATGACGATGTATTCGACGAATGCCTGAAATACGGCATTGAACCGGTGGTCACCATCAATCATTTCGATACGCCCATGTATCTGGCGGATGTCTATGACGGTTGGGCAAGCCGTGATCTCATCGACTTCTATATCTTCTTCTGCAGGACTATCTTTGAGCGCTATAAGAATAAGGTCAAATATTGGATGACCTTCAACGAGATCAACTTCCTCAGGAGCTGGACGCAGATCGGTATCCATTCCAATGATCCTGCCACCAAGGCCCAGGCGCATCACCACCTCTTTGTGGCCAGCGCCAAAGCCGTAAAGCTTGGACATGAGATCAATCCTGACTTTAAGATCGGCATGATGGTCTCCTATATTCCCAGCTATCCGATGTCCTGCCGGCCGGAAGATGTATGGGAATCCATAGAATTCAACCATGAAAAGGAATTCTTTATGGACGTACAGTGCCGGGGCGAGTATCCTCCCTACCGGCTGAAAATGTATGAGCGTATGGGCATCAATGTGGAAATGCAGCCGGAAGACGCTGAGATCCTGAAAGCCGGGACGGTGGATTACGTAGGCTTCTCCTACTATATGTCTACTGTCTCCACGGCGGATAAAAATGCAGAGATGACCGGCGGCAATCAGATCATGGCCTATCGGAACCCCTATCTGAAGGAATCTCAGTGGGGCTGGGCGATTGATCCTCTGGGCCTTCGCATTTCCCTGAACCAGATCTACGACCGCTACCGCCTGCCCATGTTTATCGTAGAGAACGGCTTCGGGGCTGTAGATACCATAGAAGAGGACGGTTCCATCATTGATGACTATCGCATCGACTATTTCAGAGCTCATATTCAGGCTGTGAAGGACGCAGTTCTGATCGACGGCGTTGATCTGATCGGCTACACACCCTGGGGCTGCATTGATGTGGTGTCCTCCGGAACGGGAGAGATGAAAAAGCGCTATGGCTTCATCTATGTGGATATGGACGATACAGGCCACGGCACACTGGAACGCCGGAGAAAGAAGTCTTTCTACTGGTATAAGCATGTCATTGAGACAAACGGAGCTGAGCTCTGAAAGAACAGTCTGTACAAATTCGCAGCATGCTTATGACAAAGACACCTGTTTCGGAAGCATCGGAGGATATTTGAAATGAAATACAAGGACCCCTCTTCCTATTATCTGATGTCCCATACTGCCATGGAGCTCCGGGATCCGGAGACGATCAGGGTCTGGAAGTATGGTTCCGAAGAGCCTGATATCAACACCTATGCAGCCGTAAAGGACCTTTCTTTGGCAACATGTTTACCTGTGATCCCTCTGAAAACCTGAATCTCAAAAACCTTTATTCCTCCCCCTTAACTGAGGAGTCAGGGAAATAAATTCCGCGAGTGGACTTTATTCCCATGACTCCTCGATTTTTTTATTTTTCACTTATAG
The DNA here is from genome assembly GCA_946629525.1 of uncultured Clostridia bacterium. Classification (GTDB taxonomy): domain Bacteria; phylum Bacillota; class Clostridia; order Lachnospirales; family Lachnospiraceae; genus Chordicoccus. The sequence goes on along the minus strand of CAMOXU010000020.1, from coordinate 13,674 downwards.
TCATATGGACATTATTCGGATCATGAATATACTTATAGTCATAGAGAACATAAGTAAATCATCAAAGAACAACAACGAGATCCATAAAAAGAACAGCACTGAACAAGACCCTGGCTGCTGACCCGCAGCGAATACGTAAAGGAGGCAAATTATGGCAGATACAATGTTTGGAGAAATGTTTGGAAATATGTTCGGTTCTCTCGCACCCGGAATGTGCAGGCTCACCATGGACGGAAGGATCGCCGTCAAGACGGAAAATGCCTACCGCACCTACGATGTAAAGACCGGCCGGCTCACCAACTGCATGAACTTCGTCTTCGACATCGGCAAGGAATTCTTCTTCGTGATCCCGACATCCAAAGTAAAGCCCGGAGACATCATCCTGGTCAATGACGCCGACGGAAAGCCGTCCCCGAGATGCGTCGTCACGGTCGACACAAATCACATCACTGCCGTTAATTACCGGACATCGACTCAGGAGGTCATTATCCCGGAGAGACACATTTTCATGGGAAGCACCTACCTGTACGGGAAGATCGTAAGCCTTCTCGGGGGCCGGATGTTCAGGGGTAAGAAAGGGCCGAACCAGATCTTCCGCTATATGCTGCTCATGAAATTGTTCGGCGGCGGAAAGAACAACGGGAACAATTCAAACGGAATGGGCGGAATGGATACTATGCTCCCGCTGCTCCTCATGGGGAATTCGGATATGGGAAACCTGTTCGACGGGATCTTTGATGAGGATGATGAGGAGGGAGATATCCTGGATACAGCGGATGAGGACACATGATCGAGTTCTCGAACACGAGTCAAATTTAAACTTAAAGAAGCTGAAATTAATTCACTGCGGTAACCACGTATTCATAGATCCGGTGCCGGATTTCGCCCACATATGAAGAAATAATCAGCTGTGGAACCGGCACCCTAAAAGATTTCAGAGAATAAGTAAAGTTTAAAAGGACAAAAGTATGAGGAGGTAACACCATGGGATATGGAAGATGGAGAGATGAAGATTTCAGAGCATACGCCGGCCGGAACGGCCGCAAGGTCAGAAGGGACGGAACGATCGACACCGCAGGCGAGACTGTCCAGAGCATGTACAGGAACCGCACGATCGATCCCGCACTTGATCCAAAAAACGTGATCCGGGAATGCTGTGAAAATGAAGAGCACCCGAACACCCTTCCCGTCATTCTCGCCCTCGACGTGACGGGATCTATGGGAAGCGCCGCCATGGAGGTGGCCGCAAAGCTCAACGAGGTCATCATTAAGCTTCTCGGAACAGACATGGACATCGAATTCATGGTCATGGGCATCGGAGATCTTGCCTACGACAGAGCGCCGATCCAGATCAGCCAGTTCGAATCGGATATAAGAATTGCCGAGCAGCTGGACAAGATCTATTTCGAGGGCGGCGGTGGAGGCAACAGCTTTGAATCCTACACGGCAGCCTGGTATATGGGAGCCCGCCACACGAAGCTCGACTGCATAAAGCGCGGCGGACGCGGCCTCATCATCACGCTGGGCGATGAGCCGCTGAACCCTTACCTGCCGAAAAGAAGCCTTGCAGAGGTGACCGGAGATACCGTTCAGGGAGATGTGGAGACCCGAAAGCTCTATAAGGAGGCACAGAGAATGTATGAAATCTACCACATTCATGTGGTACACGGAGGCGACTTCTACGGGGATCGCGCAAAGCATGAATGGGGTAAGATCCTTGACAGAGATCATCTCAGATTCTGCAAAGTCAACGAGATCAGCCGCGCGGTCGCGAAAATCATTACCGATACGGCAAATGCAGGGAACACAGGAATCTTTACCGATACGGTAAATGCCGAAAACGCAGGCATCATTAACGGTGCCGAAAACGCAGGGATCACATTCGCCGGAACGACTGCAAGAAAAGGCACAAAGCCGTTCGTGAGCGCACTCAGAGAACTGATCAGCTGGTGAGTATTTAACCAGCTGTTGGTGCAACTCTCGTTAATCGACCACGAATCAGCAGCCGACTGACATTCTTGAGATTATAAACGAGCTGTCAATTCAACACTCAACCATAGAAAGAGAGGCCCGTCATGAAGAACACACCGAAATCCATCCGCATCGTCATAGGAGCCAACGCAGGGGACGAAGGAAAAGGAAACGTCACGAATCTCTTCAGCATGAGGGAAGAGCCGGTACTGGGAATCCTGACAAACGGCGGTCCGCAGCGCGGTCACACTGCCTGGAATGGTAAGGTCCGTCACGTCTTCGGCCACTTCTGCGCGGGCACTCTCTCCGGGGCAGCCACCTGGCTCGCCCCCTCCTACCTGGTCAATCCCATGCAGTTCGTCCGTGAGTATGAGGAACTCGCTGCGCTCGGCGTAAAGCCCCGGGTCTACATCGATCCACGCTGCGCATTCACAACTCCATGGGATATGATGCTGAATCAGGGCAGTCAAAAGCTTGACGGCACCCACCACACCTGCGGAATGGGAATCTGGGAGACTTTTAAGAGATATACCGATACGAATGCCCTTCCGATCGGAACCTATTTGGACCTGACAGAGACAGAGAAAGTCCGGTATCTGACCGGGATCCGCGAGCGGGCGCTCATCCGCATGCGGGAAGAAATGCCCGGCCCGGTTCTCACGAAATGGCTTGCCGCCGCGAAAAGCCCCGCTCTCCTCTCCCGCTTTATGGCGGATATTGAAGACATGTGCAAGATCAAAGGCCTTCTGATCGGAGAGGAAATCCTGCATATGTACCCACACCTCATCTTTGAGAACGGCCAGGGACTTCTTCTCGACTGGTCGGACGATGAGGAGGAAGCAGTATATACAACGCCCAGCAGGACGGGCATTTTCGAAGCGGATAAGCTGATCGAGAGAAATTTCACGGGACAGACCATCGAAGCCTGCTATGTCACCCGGACCTATCTTACGAGACATGGCGACGGCCCGCTCGCTTCCGAATGCCATAGAGATGAGCTCGATCCGGGGATCCGCGAAACTACAAATGTCACGAACCCGTTCCAGGGACATTTCCGTTACGGGAAAATGGATGTCGAGGCGCTCGATGGAAGAATCCGAAAGGATTTTGCAGGACATGGAACAAAGAACATCTGGCGGCTTGCCCTTGCTGTCACTCACATGGATGAATTCGCACCGAGCGAGGAACTGATTTATGCGAGCCGCACATATGACGAGCGGTATCTGATTGAAGGAGTGAGGAGAACGGACGTGAAGAACTGAAAAGGCAGAATTAATATTTTCAAAATCATCCGGCATCTGCTCGTACGTCGGGGCTGCCGCATTAAGACAAATGCGCACTGCATACAGCAGGCATTCCATGTAATGAATGCTGTGTATAGTGCAGTCATAGTCTGATGCGGCAGCCCCTGACCCGGTACTGTGAAATTGCAAGGAATCAGTTGTCGGACGCGCCGCCTCATGTTCTGTATTTATCCCAGCTCCTGACACGCTCTCTCATGCCAGTCACGTCCAGCACTCCGAAGGCAAAGCCTTTTCGGACCAGTTCCGCCGGCACATATTCGTCATACTTCTCAAAGACCGGCACTTCCTTCTCGTAAACAAGCTCCAGTGCGTCAAAGTCCTTCACCGCTTCCTCGCAGACGATCTCATAGAATTCTTTCTCGGAGCACTGCATGGTGAACTGCATGTAGTACGGGCGGGAGGACTGCAGGCCTCTTAAGCCGAGCCTCTTGCCGCAGCGCAGCTTCAGGAAGCGTTCCATGGCGAGAAATGTATAGGTCCCCACCCACGGAAAGAGCGCCCACATCTTCCCTCCCAGATGTACCAGCGGACGGCTGGACATGCGGGATTTCCGAAATGTATCCCGGGCATCCGCCAGACGGCAGACCGCATGCGGCATGAGATAAGGATACTGTATATCCTCACTGAGTACCCGGACCATCCGCTCCAAAATGTGCGTGTGGATATCTCCCGCCACATCGCCAAAGTAGGCGGGAATATTTCCCTTGACCAGCGTGCAGAAGAGCTCCCGCCGCTTGTGGTCTACTTCCTCCACCACCCAGACACGGCCTGCGATTGCGATCTTATCTCCCACTGGCGGCGGCTTCACGATGGTCCCCAGCTGTTCGGAACCGGAACGCACGGTGTATTCCACATTTTCCTGAAAGACCGCGTAGAACTTATAGTTATTTACGACCCGCTCTCCGGTGAGTCCGACGATCAGACCGCCATTTTCCGTTCTGTTTATATGGTCGGTCTCCAAAAGATGCCGCAGCAGAATGCGGTAATCGTCCTGGCTGATCCGGTGGAAGCAGCTTAAAGTGAGAACGCGGGAGGCCAGCTCGGCGGGAGTCATTTCCCCGTGGGAGGCAAGCGTGCTCATGGTCTGATGGTAGAGCAGGCTGTAAGGCAGCCGGTCAAGACGGGGCGGCTCCACGAAGCGCTCCTCAATATAGAGCTGCACCAGCGCGATGCCCTGGATCAGATACCAGGGAATGCTGTCAGGCAGCATGGCCCGGGCTTCCTGATGATCCTCCCTCATGACGAACCACATCTCCGAGGGATCCCCCCGGCGTCCGGTGCGTCCCATGCGCTGCAGGAAGCCGGATACCGTAAATGGCGCATCGATCTGAAATGCCCGCTCGAGCCGTCCCACGTCGATCCCCAGCTCCAGCGTCGCCGTAGCGCACACACTCATCAGCGAATCGTCGTCCTTCATCTCCTCCTCGGCGCTCTCCCGATAGGATGCGGAGAGATTTCCGTGATGGATGAGAAAGCGGTCCGGCTCACGATTGACTTCACAATACTGCCGGAGCTGCTGGCAGACAGATTCGCATTCCTCCCGGGAATTGGTGAACACCAGACATTTCCTGCCCTTCGTATGTTCAAAGATATAGCCGACGCCCGGGTCAGCGTTCGAAGGGGCGATATCAGTGGGTTCTTCCGCCGGCGGTGTGCCGACAGGAACCGGCTTTCCCTCATCCGCCTGAGGAGCGGAATTATAGAAATGCTCCATCGAAAGCCGCCAGACCTCTTTTCCGCTGTCGAATTTCGGAATGACGGTTCTCCTGCCGCTGCCCGCCGCGAGGAACTGTCCCGCGAGCCCGGGGTTTCCGATGGTTGCGGAGAGACCGATCCTCCTGGGATCGCAGCCCGCCAGCTTGCAGAGACGTTCGATCAGGCAGAAGGTCTGCAGGCCGCGGTCCGCCCGAAGAAGTGAGTGGATCTCGTCGATGACGATAAACCGCAGGTCACCGAACAGGGACGGGATCTCCATGTGCTTGTTGATCATGAGCGATTCCAGAGATTCCGGCGTGATCTGCAGGATACCGGAAGGCTTTTTCAGCAGCTTCCGTTTCCTCGACTGGTTCGCGTCCCCGTGCCATCGGGTCACAAGGATACCCTGCTCCTCACACAGCTCCTCGAGTCGTCCGAACTGATCATTGATCAATGCCTTGAGCGGGGCAATGTAGAGAACGCCGACGGTCTGCGACGGCTCTTCGTAAAGCTTTGTCAGGATCGGGAAAAATGCCGCTTCCGTCTTGCCGGAGGCAGTGGATGCGGTCAGGAGTACATTTTCATCCGTATTGAAAATGGCATCTCCCGCAGCATTCTGTACCGCCCGCAGGCTCTGCCAGCCGGACCGGTATATGTAATCCTGAATAAACGGTGCATAGCACTCAAAAACATTCATATCGTAAACTCCGCAAAGCCCGCTTCCGTCTCATTGGAAACGGCACTGGATCCGGCATAGCTGAATTCCTCGGAGGAGAGGAGCTCGTCAACGCGCATTTTCGGGTTCTGGTACAGCAGATCCAGGAGCTCGATGAAGTCCCGGATCACCTCGCGGGGCGTGATGTTCTGATCCGCGCCGATCCGCCCATACTCGATCTTGATGAATCCCACCAGGTCCTCCGTAGTGATGGTGCGGGGATAGGCGTAGAGTCCGGCGTGCATTTCCGCAAGCTTTTCGCAGAGAACCAGCATCTCCTCTGCAGTCAGAGGCTCCAGACGGATCACCGGAGCCAGAAGATCCCTTGCTCCGGGCCTGGAAAAACGCCCTTCCGCAAGGCGGGATCGCAGCGCTTCGTAGCTGTAAATTCCCCGCCGTTTATCCTCCAGCGCCTGCGGCGTGGACCCCATAAGGATCCCGAGATATTTCGCTTTCCCCTGCAGGGTGTCGTTGTACATGGTCAGAATCTTCTCGTAGTTGTACTGACGGGTGATGGAATTGGGAATTTTAAAAATGTTCACCAGCTCGTCGATCATAATGAACATGCCCGTGTAGCCCGCCAGTCGGAAGAAGGTGGCAAAAAGCTTCAGATAGTCGTACCAGTCGTCATCCGTGATGATCATGTTGACGCCGAGGGCTTCCTTTGCCTCCGTCTTTGTCAGGTACTCTCCGCGGAACCACCTCACGACTTTTGCCTTGGTCTCGTCGTCGCCATTTACATAGGCCTGATAATAGGCCGAAAGGAGCCTGCCGAACTCAAAGCCATGTACCAGCTCACTGACGGAGTTCGTCACAGTGTATATTTTTCTGTCTGCGGCTGCAGTCAGAGCGGGATCGTCGGGAGCAAGCCCTGTCTCCTGAATCGCTTCGCTCTGTACCGCACTGATCCAGCGGTCCAGAACGAGTGTCAGTGCACCGCCCTCCGGCTTTGTCTTCGTGGAGAGGTTGGTGATCAGCTCCCGGTAGGTGGCAAGTCCCTGACCGCGGGTACCCTGCAGACGCCGCTCCGGAGAGAGATCCGCGTCCGCCACGATAAAACCGCGATCCATCACGTAATTGCGGATGGTCTGGAGCAGGAAGCTCTTGCCGCTGCCGTAGCGCCCTACAATAAATCGGAACGACGCGCCACCCTCCGAGATGATATCGACGTCGTGAAGCAGGGCTTCGATCTCATTTTTCCGACCCACCGTGATGTACGGAAGGCCGATCCGCGGAACGACACCGCCTTTCAAAGAATTCAGTACCGTCTGCGCGATGCGCTTCGGTACTTTTTTATGTTCATCCAATGTCTGTCCCTCCTGGGTAAGAGAAGTTTTATTCTGCGCATTCATCTCATAATTAGAATCAAGAGACTTCTGCGTCAGAGACTAAAGAGTTCCCGGAACGGCTCTCATAACATCTTCTATATAATCTTCCACAAGGATGAGTTGATCTCCCTCGCAGAAGAGCACCGTGTCGCCGATCTCGTCATAGAAAGCTTCGTTGATCGCGTCCGCCTCGACCGATGGCATCCTGTGATTCTCGCGGATGATCTCTGAAGGATCGAGTCCATCCAGAAGAGCGCGGAGTATCTGGATCTGAATATTGTCGAGCGGAATATCGATCATATCGTCTTCCGGTGCAGGGAACAAAGTCTTATCGGTTTGCTGATAATCATTTTCTGCTGCAGGGACCTCAATCTGATTGGTCAGCTCATATCCATTCTCTGCTGCAGGGAACGCAGTCTTGCCGGTCAGCTCATAGCCATTTTCAGCTGCAGATGCTATGACCTCCCTGGCTGCCTCAAACTCCGAAAACGAAAATGCGGCTTCCCCGATTTCCTCTTCCGTCAGCAGGCTCTCCTGCGTCACAAGTGCATCCCGGCGGATCTGATCCAGACCGGAGAGGTCTATAGTGATCTTTGGTCTGGAAGCTTCCAGAACAACTTTCTTATCTTCCTCGATTGCCGCGTCAATATAGGGGATCGCCCAGGCATTCTCCGGCTTCTCTTTAAGATACCGGCCTGTCTTCAGATATCGACGAAGCCTTGCGTCTGTCTCATGCAGAAAACCCGGCAGACGCTTCTTATCATACGACAAAGTCTCAAAGGCTGACATCGTCCAGATTCCGCCCTTGCACTGAAAGCTGCGGGACTCATTCAGGACATATTCTCTGTCAGCAGGCCTCTTCTGCTCGTAATAGACAGCATTGGAAAGCGGGTACCAGCGGCGGGTCTTTCTTTCACCGAAGCAGAGTGCAAACGGATCATTTTCCTGCTCCGGACGAGCCGCAAAGCGCCAGGCCTCACTGAACAGATGCCGGCCCCGTGCAGGATCATCCTTCATTACCGGCGATTCACCAACTTTTTTCCCGCCGAACTCACAGAGGGCTGAAAAGACTTCCTCATCGGAGCAGTTCTCCGGCCTTCGCAGTACGGCGATGGCAGCATCGCGAGCCATGGTCTCCGTATCGGCAGATTCCCGTACGAAATCCGGAGAAAGATCATTTACCACAGCGTACTCCAGCATCCAGCGGTGGAGATTGCCTCGTATCCGCTGATCTCCAATGCCGGAATCCAGATATCCTGCCTCGAAATCCCGAAGCTTTTTCAGGACATCCTCCGGTGAATCCGCACCGACTCCGTTCAGCAGCTCATAAATATAGATATATGCTGCTGAGGCTGCAATCGGCTTGAAGGTACCCTTTCGTACTTCGGTACGCCAGGTAAAATACCCTCGGAGCTGCTTCAGTGTCAGATCGTGATAAGTGGGAAAATACCGGACGAAATCACCGCCGGACCATGGGCAGTCATCCTCATAATCCTCCATGAATGCTGCCTGCCGGTAGAAGTTTTTCACTCTGGCCTCGGAAGACTCTCTGCCGTATTCATAGAGACGGCGCATTTCCCGCAGCCTTTCGGGAGGCTGCGTCTCGCGTCCTGTTCCGGGCAGCTTCGTCTCTGAGAATCGGGAACTGCCGGCAAATGGCAAGGCCGTATCCTCATAGCTGCCCTTGTGAGAAGACCGCAGCGAGTCAAGGACAACGGTAAATCCGTGGGGTGTTTCGGAAGCTACGGCCTGGTCCAGAAGTCGATAAACGATCTGCGGCTCTGTCCTGTCATCAAAACAGACCCCGACCCAGTTCTTCCCCTGCATTCGGATTGGAGCCGTGAGGTACGGTCGTCGGAGGAGTCCTATGCTGCCGCCGCATTTCAGGTCGCAGCGCTGGATCTCTGTACCGGTATCGGTATCCCATTGGCGCATGAGAAGGGCGACCCATTTTCCGGTCTGCGGGTGGCAGAGGACGGAAAAGCCCGGGAAGTCCGCCCATTTGTGCTGTTCCTGCATATGATATTTCTGAGCGGCATACGCCGTAAGCTCTGACAGTTCCATGGGCACCTCCTCTCTGGTAAAGACTTTGATCCATTCCAGGATGCTTTCCGTCCGACATATGACTGAATTGTTTCCTGTGACCAGTATCGGGGAATCAGGAAACGCTTTGAGAAATCATAATTCGGCCGATATCGGCCTTTTTATCGGAATCTGCTTCGTGAACCCGATAATCACAATTCATCCGATAATTTGCCTTTTTGTCGCGAGTTCCTTACGGAACTTCCGATAAAGTATATTTAGTATACCATGTCACGTTTTGGAATCAAGTACGCAGGTTCTTCGTACATAGTACGCTGCATGATACCGGCCCCGCAATTGGTCGGGAGACTCTGATGTTTTCATTTTCATCTTCCTGTGGAAAACAGTACGGCACACTGCTAAAATAATACTATAGGAGACGGGCAGTCCGTGAAAAATGCAGAGCGCATTTTGCCGCCCGTTCATATGGAGGGAAGCCATGCCGGATGTATCCAAACTTCTTGATGCAGTCAAGGGAAATGAACAGGTGAAGCAGGCCGCGGAGAAAGCCGTCGATACGGCTAAGTCAGAGGTCGAAAAGAAGGTCGGTGCGAATCAGGTCGTTGATACGGTCGCTGATCAGGCCAAGAAGAAAATCAACGAGACTCTTTGATTCGGAAAATCAACCGGAAAAAACTCTGGCAGACTTATCCGGAAAGCTTGACCGAAAGCTGACCATCATGTTCTCCGAAACAGTCATGCTTCCAGAGCAGACATGTTCTCCGGAATAGCCTTATTTTCGAGCAGCCATATTCTCCAGAGTAAAGATCACCCGGCAGACCAACCAGGATGAAGGTTCTGCCGGGTGATTCATATTTGTTTCATATTATATTTTCAGCTGACTGAAACTCGCGGCTGCCGGATAAATATCTGAGAAACATATCTGCTGATCAGGGACGCGATATCCTGCAGTCTTACTCAGACTCGTCTGTCTTTATATGCCCTTCCGCAATATGCTTCCTGATGATCTGGTCCGTCACCTCATAGAGCCTCTCCGACCCCAGCCGGGTCATCCCCTGCCTCCCATAAATCTGCGCCGCATGTACCCCGTGGGCCATCCAGTCTCCGCCTTCATTACTGTCATTGAGGATAAGGGGCTGGAGATTATCCATCGCCCTCGCAAACCTGGCCTCCGCAGTCTCGGCAGCCTCGAACTCATCGAAAATCGCCATGAGTTCCGTCTTCTGATCCTCCGGGAGCATTGAGAAAATGCGCTCCTTCGCCGCATCCTCCCTCGCCTTCTGCGTCTTCTTCGCCTCCTCGTCGTAGGCGTAGGTGTCGCCTGCATCGATCTCGACGATATCGTGGATAAGGCACATGATCATGACGCGGCAGATGTCGATTTTTTCATTTGAGTACTCTCTGAGCAGATACGCCATGATGGCCATGTGCCAGGCGTGCTCTGCATCATTTTCATTTCTGCCGTGCCCGCTTAAGTGCGTCTGCCGGAAAATAATCTTCTCCTTATCGATCTCAAGTGAAAATGCAAGCTGCTTCATCAGACGTTCATCCATGTTTCTTGTCTCCTTCTGTCAGAGATCTGCATTTCATCCTTCCGTCCAGGGATTTACAGAGCTTCCCCGCTCCTTCTGCTGATGGCCTGCAGTACTTCTTTCTGTCAGGAATAATACAGAGCTTCTCCGCTCCTTCTGCTAATGGCCTGCAGTACTTCTTTCTGTCAGGAATATACAGAGCTTCTCCGCTCCTTCTGCTAATTGCCTGCAGAGCTTCCTTCTTTCAGAGATCCACACAGAACCCCCTCTATTTACCACAGCAGACACGCTTGCCCGGGTTTTTTACAAAAGACCGGCCTCCTTCGCGGCCCGATCCGCCTTCCGGCAGAATTCTGCGACCTTCGGAATATCCTTCTCCATGACGCCGTCATTGTATTTCCAGGTGGTCTTGGTCAGCGAGTCGACACCTGCGGGCTTTACCTGCCTGATGCACTCTTCCACATTGTCGGGTCCAAGACCGCCTGCCACAATGACCGGGACGTTCACGGACTGTACGATTTCCGCATCATACTTCCAGTCATGCGTCATCCCGCTTGCCCCGATTCCCGTGTCCTTCGCAAGGCCTGAATCTGTCAGGATATAGTCACAATACTCCGCGTACTTTTTCGCCCGGTCGACAGCCTCGGGACCGTCCACCAGAACGGCCTGCATGAGCGCCACTCCCGGGCACTCCGCATGCAGTCTCTCTGCAAATGCTTCATCCGCCGTATACTCCATCCCTGCGACATGCAGGATGTCCGGTTTGATCCGTTTTGCGAGGAAAAGCATTTCCTCCGGATCCTTGCACAGCATGATCGCAACGCACTTGACGCCTCTGCGCTTTGCCTCCGCGAAAATTCTGTCCACCACATCAAGCGGCACCCGGTGAGCGGGAACTCCGCCTGACTGCATCGGGACAAGGCCGATATGGTCTGCGCCGGCTTCCATGACTGCAACGCTCTCATTGTAATTAACCAGTGAATAGATCTGCTTGATCATATTCTTTTCCTCCTCACATATTCAGGTTGTTCTTGCTGAAAATCCAGGGTTTTCACCTGGCAGATTTCTCTATATCGAGAGTTTCATTTATTTTCTCTCATTCGCATAAGGATCTGCTCCTCACTGAGGTACGGAGACACCGACTCCTCCGATTCCAGCGTGATCGCTGCAGCTGCCTGTGTAATTCTGCCGATCTTTTCAAGGGATATTTCGTTCCCATATTGAAACCGTATCCAGGCAATTGCCGCCATCGCCGTATCCCCGGCCCCGTTGACGCTCACTATGTGGGTCTTCTGAATCGGGACCAGGCATTCCTCTCCCTTCCGGGAACAGAAGATGCCATCCGCGCCCATGGAAATGAACACATTTTTCGCGCCCCGCTCCCGAAGTGAATGGGCTGCGAGGGAGGCGGTGTTTTCATTTTCAACGCGAATCCCCGTAAGAATTTCAGCCTCCATGGAATTCGGTTTCAGCGTGTCAATGTACGGCAGCGAACTCTCCAGTCGACCTACTTTTGCAGCCGATACGGGATCCGCAAAAATCGGCACAACGCAGTTTCGTGCCAGATACTCTATGCTCTCCTCCGAAATATTCGCGTCAATGATACACAGGGAAGCATGATTGATCCGATCCATCTTCTCTGCCAGAAAATCCGGCGTGATCTCACGGATCAGCTCCATCGCATTGACAGCCGCGACCATCTCGCCTTTATCGTCCGTCATGTAAAGGTACGTACAACTTTTCCCTCCGGGTACACAGAGCGCGTCATCGAGCCGGATGCCATCCTTTCTGCACTCCTTTGCGAGGATCTCTCCAAAACTGTCATCCCCATAGGCCGTGATGAGATACACCGGGACCCCGAGCTTCACAAGATTTTTTGCGATATTGTGCCCGACACCGCCGGCAGACATCGTCACTTCTCCGATATTGGAATCATGCGGACGGTAGACATCACCGCAGATCCCGGCAAGATCCATATTGAGACCGCCGACAACAACTATGTATTTCTCTTCCACGATGACTGTCCTTTCTCCCGACCTTCCGGCTTCGATATCCGGGCAGGTTGAGTATACCACATTTTGTTGAGTTTATTTCAGCTTTCTGGAGTTCTTTCTTTTTATTTTCCCAGTTCAGGAACGCCTCGGCGTTCTTGCCGCGCCGCGCAGGATGCGAAGCACCATTTAATTCAAAACCGCCCCGGCGTTCTTGCCGTGCCGCGAAAGATGCGAGGCATCTTCCAAATAAAAAAGCCGCTGCAGGCTGCACATGGCAGACAACTGCGTCGGCTTTACGGAGCACATATGGATAGATGCTTCACACCCTGCGCGGCAGAACGTGGAGGCGTTCCTGAAGTGCCTGCATTTTCCCGATTCAGATCTGGTTCGTTCTCTCAAGATATTCAAGGAAACCCTCGATGCCTTCCGTCACATCCCGCCATGTCTCTTCGAAATTCCCTGTATACCAAGGGTCCGCCACTTCGCCTGGCCTGTCCGTGTAGTCCATAAGCAGGGAAATGACTTCTCCTTTTCTCCCGGCAGCCTCATACACATGCGGAATCTCCCGATGTGGTTTTTTCCCGGAAATGTCCCTTCTCCACCAGCCTCCGTCATAAGGATCATTCCCCTCACAGATTGCATACATGTCGTGGAGATTCTCATCGTCCATTCCGATAATATAGTCATAGCGGTCGTAGTCTTCTTTGACCATTTTCCGGGCGTGGTAGCCTTCACAACTGATGCCCTCCCGGGCCAGCCGGCGCCGGGCAGGCGGATAGACCGGGTTGCCGATCTCCTCCCGGCTGGTGGCTGCGCAGTCGATCTCAAAAAGATTCTCCAGACCGCGTTTTTTTACTATGTCCCGCATGGCGTACATGGACATGGGGGATCGGCAGATGCTGCCGTGGCAAATGAATAAAATTTTTATCATGTAATTTTTTGCCAGCTTATGCCGCGTTTTGCCTTATTTTATGCGGGTTTCCGCGATTTTCGATTTCATTGAAATCCGGCATAAACTGGCATCTCCTTGCATATCCTGGACTTCAATGTTGATAAAATGTTGATAAAACGGACCGAAAAACAGGCCGAAAA